>CAXUIM010000297.1:0-3875 GCA_964250885.1 uncultured Acidobacteriaceae bacterium
GGGGAAATCTCGTGTGCTTCGCGCTTGAACCAGGCCATGCCGTGGACGTCTCCTGTCCCTTGCCGCGCAAGGGGAACTCTCTTCATTGTAGCGAAGCATCCAAGCGGTCCGAACTCCCGGTTACCCGCATCCTTGTCGCTAAACAGCCCTATTGGAATGCGTCATCTCTTACGCCTTCGGCGAAATCGCGGCTGTCATGCAGCCTGCGCAGCACCTCGACCGTTAGTGGAGACGATCCGGTACAGCAGGAAATTGCCGGGGGTCTTTACCCGTTCGCCGGCAACCCGCTCGCGACTGCCGGTCAGATGGTAGCAGTAAACGCCCGGTGGCAGATCACGATGCTGCCTTGCCCCGGGGCGGAGGGATTCTCGTTTGTGGCATCAGGCGCCAGGACGCTAATTACATCGGGGAGCATCGGTTCTCAATCGCCTGACGCCAAGTGTGTCCGGCGGACATTAGTTATCCTTGAGAGTTGTGAGCGAACAAATCAAAATTCAACTTCCTGACGGCTCCGTTCGTGAGGTTCCGGCCGGCGCCACGGCACTCGACATCGCCAACAGCATCTCTCCCCGGCTGGCCGCTGCCGTAGTGGTGGCGCGCATACGCCCGTTGGCTGCGCGGCAGGCCGTCAACGCCGCCAGCGGCGACAGTACGGTGGCCGCGGGCACACTTCCGGATAGCCCCACACCCGCCGAGGCGCCGCACGACCACCTGGCGCAGAGCGAAGCCGCGATGTACGCCGGGAACTTTGCCGCCGCCGAACGCATCGTGGACCTGACCGCGCCCTTGCGTGAAGATGTCGCGCTGGAGCTGCTCAAGGAGAGCGATCCGGCGGCCCTGCGCGTGGTGCGCCACTCCGCCGCCCACGTCATGGCCACGGCCATCCTCGAGCTCTTCCCGGAGACCAAGCTCGGCCACGGCCCGGCCACCGACAACGGATTCTTCTATGACGTGTACCGCGAGGTTCCGTTTACCGAGGCGGACCTGGCCGCCATTGAGCAGCGCATGGCCGAGGTCGCCGCGCGCGACGAAAGGTTTGAGCATCTGGAGGAGCCGCGCGAGCAGGGCCTGAGCGACTACGCCGCTCAAGGCGAGTTCATGAAGATCCACTTCATCGAGCGCTTTACCCAACCCGGCGACAGCATCTCGCTTTACCGCAACGGCCGCTTCACTGACTTCTGCCGCGGGCCGCATGTTCCCTCCACCGGAAGGGTCAAGGCCTTCAAGGTCACCTCGATCGCCGGCGCCTACTGGCTGGGCGATGAGAACAACCAGCAGCTGCAACGGATCTACGGCACGGCCTTCTTTTCGCAGAAAGATCTCGAGGCCCACTTCAAGCATCTTGAGGAGATCAAGGCCCGCGACCACCGCGTGCTCGGCAAACAGCTCGATCTGTTCAGCATCCAGGAGGTCGCCGGCGCCGGGTTGATCTTCTGGCATCCCAAGGGCGGCCTGGTCCGGACGATCATGGAAGGATGGATGCGCGACGAGTGTGTGCGCCGCGGCTACCAGCTCGTCTATACACCGCACATCATGCGCCGCGAGCTCTGGAAGATCTCCGGGCACGAGGGGTTCTACGGCGAGAACATGTACCCGCCGATGGAGCTGGATGACGCGGAGTACCGCCTGAAGCCGATGAACTGCCCCGGCCACATCCTGATCTACAGGAACTCGCCGAAGTCCTACCGCGACCTGCCGCAGCGCTACGCCGAGCTGGGCAATGTGTACCGGTATGAGCGCAGCGGCACCATGCATGGCCTGCTGCGGGTCCGCGGGTTCACTCAGGATGATGCGCATATCTTCTGCACGCCCGAGCAGATCGAGGACGAGATCATCGCCTGCATCGAGTTCGCGCAGTCGGTGCTCACCACCTTCGGCTTCAGCGACTTCAAGGTGGAACTCTCCACCTGGGACCCGAAGAAGCCGCAGGACTACACCGGCTCGCCCGAGGCCTGGTCGCGGGCAATCGATTCGCTGAAGTCGGCGCTGCATCGCAAGTCCATCCCTTACGTCGAAATTCCCGGCGAGGCTGCCTTCTACGGCCCCAAGATCGACATCAAGCTGGTGGATGTGCTCGGCCGCTTGTGGCAGCTCTCCACCGTTCAGTTCGACTTCAACCTGCCGGCGCGGTTCGGGCTGGAATACATCGGCGACGACGGCGAACGGCACCAGCCGGTCATGGTGCACCGCGCGCTCTTCGGCTCGGTGGAGCGCTTCTTCGGTGTGCTCATCGAACACTACGCCGGAGCGTTCCCCTTATGGCTGGCGCCGGTTCAGGTGGGGCTGGTGCCGATCTCCAACGAGAAGCACATGGCCTACGCCGAGTCGGTAAGGCAGCGCCTCGAAGCCGCCGGCCTGCGAGTCGAACTGGATGCCAGTAATCAGAAGATGAATGCAAAGATCCGCGACTTCGGTCTGCAGAAAGTTCCGTTCATCGTGATTCTTGGCGACAAGGAGGCGGCCTCCGGCGCCGTCAGCATCCGGGTGCGCGGGCAGGGCGATCAAGGCAGCCTCACCCTTGAGGCTTTTATGGAGCGTGCCCGGAAGCTGGTGACGGAACACTCCATGGCCTTATGAGCGGCACGAACACGAGCGACGACTCCGTGCGCGGAAGTTGCAGCGCGCGGAGCACAAGGAGTGCGGCCACAGCGACGGTCCCGCTCACCAATCTGCCCCACTGGTTCACGCGCACCGCTCGGTCTAGATTTCGCGGGCGCGCTTGGACCACTGCCATAGCCCGCCCGTAACCTCGGCCGGAAGGCGATATCCCAGTTGGCGCGCCAGCATCACAATCTGCCCGCGGTGATGAGCCTCGTGGGCGATGAAATAGCCGAGAACATGACCCACGTCGAGCGGAAGGTTGCGCCATACATAGGCCGATGTGGCAGGGATACTTCCGCCCTGATCCAGGCCGAGCCGAAGCAGGCTCAGAATTCCCGCGTTGCTGCGCTCCAGCGCCGAAACCAGGTCCTCAGCGGGCGCCTTGTAGCGATCGACGGGGCTCGGCACGGCGATGCCGTTCTCTTTGCCCAGCGTCTTGAGCCACATACACCGGACATTGTGGATGTGACTGGCAAGCATCCGGACGGTGCGGCGCGGCGTTCCAGGCGGCCTGGCGTCCCAGAGCTCGGCGGACACATGCTCGACCAGATAGACCGTGACGCGGTTGTTGGTGTTCCATGCAGCAAGGATCGTGTCTCCCAGATCAAGGCCCGTGTCCCGCAGGTTGGATGGAGGAGGCATGCCGCTCCTTTCGAGCACTTGAGACGTACAGCTCGGAGCCCACAATCGTTCGAGCGGATGCTATTGCGCGTGAGCTGATGCTATTGCGCGCTCTTCCCCAGCTCGGCTTTGACCATCTCGCTGACCACCTTGCCGTCGGCGCGGATGCCGCTGGCCAGGATGCGCTGCTGCACCACGCGCATCGTGGGGCCAATGTCCTTGGGGCCGGGGCGGCCGCCGCCGGCGCCGATGTGCTCGATCGCGCCCAGCACAATGGCCCGGATGTCGTCAGCGCCGGCGGCCTTGGGCATGTAGTCCTCGATCAGCGCGATCTCGGTCTGCTCCCTGGCCGCCAGCTCCGGCCGGCCGCCCTTGGTGAACTGCTCCACGGAGTCGCGTCGCTGCTTCAGCATGGTCGTCAAAACGGCCTGCTCCTCGGGCTCGGTGAGCGGCTCGCGCTTGTCGATCTCCTTGCTCTTCAGGGCGGACTTGACCATCCGCAGCGTGGTGACCTTATCCCCCTCATGGGCCTTCATCGCCGTGACGATATCGGCTTCCAGACGCTCTCCGATCGTTGCCATCGCTTTACCCCCTCCAGCCCTCAGAGCCCGTTACAACCCTTAGAGCCTTTAGAGCCCGTTAGGACAGGCTCT
>CAXUIM010000297.1:3975-5308 GCA_964250885.1 uncultured Acidobacteriaceae bacterium
CCCTCAGAGCCCGTTACAACCCTTAGAGCCTTTAGAGCCCGTTAGGACAGGCTCTAGCTTACTCCGCCTGGAGCGTCTCTTAGGAGCATGACAGCTTAGAGGAGGGCAGCCGGACCGAGCCGCTAAAATAGAGCGATATGATTCGCAAGACGCGCCTCTTCACCCCCGGACCGACCCCTCTGCTTCCCGCCGCCCAGTTCGCCATGGCCGCGGCTGATATTCACCACCGCACCGCGGAGTTCCGCGCTCTCTACACCCGCGTCCTGAGCCAGTTGAAAGAGTTCGTGGGCACCACGAACGACGTGATCCTGCTCTCCAGCTCCGGCACCGGAGCCATGGAGTCCGCCGTCTCCAACCTGACCTCGCCCGGCGACCGCGTGTTGGTGCTCACCGCCGGCAAGTTCGGGGAGCGCTGGACGGCGCTGGCCAAGGCCTTTGGCTGTCCCGTGGACGTGGTCAGCGCGCCCTATGGCCAGACCTTCTCCATGGACCAGGTAGCCGCCGCGCTCAAGCTGGAGACCCGCGTGGTCTTCATGCAGGCCACCGAGACCTCCACCGGGACCCGCCACGACGTGGAGGCGGTCGCCCGGCTGCTGAAGGACCAGCACTCCGAGGCGCTGCTGGTGGTGGACGCCATCACCGGCCTGGGTACAACGCACCTGGACATGGATGCCTGGGGCGTCGATGTGCTGGTTGGCGGATCGCAGAAGGCGGTGATGATCCCGCCGGGGCTCAGCTATCTCGCGATCGGGCCGCGGGCCTGGGACCGCATGGAGGCCACCTACAACCCCCGCTACTACTTCGATCTGCGCAAGGAGCGCAAGAATGCCAAGAGCGGCGAGAGCGCCTATACGCCCGCCGTCGCGCTGATCGCCGCGCTGGGTGCGGCGCTGGACTGGATCGCGGCGCAGGCCGCCACGCCCGATAATCCCGCCGGCAGCCTGGCCGAAGGCCGCCGCAAGCTGGTGGACAACGCCCAGACCATCGCCGCGATGACCCGCGCCGCGGTAGAAGCCCTGGGGCTGAAGCTGTTTGCGCCCAGCGCGCCCGGCGCCGCCGCGACCGCCATTCTGGCGCCCGAAGGCGTGGACTCCGGCGTCTTCGTCAAGGAGCTGAAGTCACGCTTCGGGGTGATCATCACCAACGGCCAGGGAGAGATGAAGGGCCAGATCTTCCGCATCGCGCATCTGGGCTTCTTCGACTACATGGACACTATCGCGCTGATCGGGGCGCTGGAGCAGGTCGTGGTGAAGTCGGTTCCTCAACTGGGAGCCAAATTCGGAGAGGGTCTGATCGCCGCGCAGAAGGTGTACGTGGAGCAGAGCTAGTGTAG
>CAXUIM010000298.1:0-5302 GCA_964250885.1 uncultured Acidobacteriaceae bacterium
CGCCTTTCAGCTTTGGAGTGCCTCACTAGCTTTGCCGACGTCATGGCCTACTATGCCATCTGCTGACTTCTGCTCCGCACGTGAGTTTCATCGACACGCCAGGACCGGCCCGCACACCTGCCGTAGCGATTCCAGCGCTTGAGGAACTCCGGAGTGTAGCGCTGCACCCAGCCCAGAATCGTCGTATGGGCAAGAGCAAGCGCTGAGCCATCATTTCGACCAGATCACGGAAGCTGAGCTTGTAACGCAAGTACCAGCGAACGCAGAGGATAATGACCTCGCGGTCAAAGTGGCGACCCGCAAACAGCTCTTCAATGCTCCTCAACCTGCTCATCGCCAGCACTCGCTTCACCATGACGCTACTGTACTCGAGACACCTTTACTGTTTGCACCAGAGCCCCGATGGGCAGCTCTTGATCTAACGTGGACCCTCCCTTTGTTGCTGTGCGGTGATCTGCTCTACGATCTGCCGTTCCTTTGCGCCATCTTCATTACGGTGCAGCTTATAGTACAGGGTAGCTAATTCAACATGAGGTTCCAGCCACTTCGGGTCCTCGGCCACAAGCTTCTCAAGAATCGCAACTGCTGCCGGATACTGGCCGGACGTACTCTCCCACATTGCGTTCTCGTAACGAGCCATAGGGGACTTCGGATCGATCTCCAGTGCTTGAATGAGGTATTGCTTCGATTCATCCATGGCGCGGCGCTTATAGAGCATGACACCGAGGTAGAGATTGGCGTCGAAGTCATCGGGCTTGACTTTGAGAGCCCTCCGAAACGCCGCCTCCGCTTCGGTCGCGTTGCCGGTCCGGTCATTCGCAATGCCATCGAAGGTCCATACACCCGGAATTGCAGGGCCCAGACGGGCTGCCGCATTAAGATCCTGTCGCGCTTCTTCGAAAGCATTCAGTTGTAACGCCGTGGTGCCAGCCAGCATGTATTCATCGGGGCTGTTCTCCGAGACGGCCGATTTCTCTACCAGGCCCATGCCGTCCTGGAGCTTGCCGGTCTTGATAAGCGCGGAGCCGTAGACAAACTGAAAATCGGGGTTCTGCAGATTCACGCTGGCAAGTGGCTGAAGCGTGCTCAATGCAGCGTCAGGCCTTTGCAGCCGGATGTCCGTGTCGCCAAGAAGAATAGCGATCCGAACATCGTCGGGTTGAGCCTGGTGAACGGTCTGGAACTGTTGCGCTGCGTTCTCCAGATCGCCTTTCTTGAAATAAGCGAGGCCGAGATTCGTGCGAATGGAATCCTTCTCCGGCGCGGACGGAAGCGCTTTGAGGTATTGCGTGATTGCCGCATCGAATCGGCCCGTCTGTGCCAATGCTGCTCCGAGGTTGACTCTGGCTTCGACCAGATCGGGCCGAAGCTGGAGCAGCTCTTGGTAATCGCGAATGGCCGTGGTAAAGTTCCCTCCTTGCTGTGCGGCAATTGCTTCTCGGAAGAGTTGATCAGGAGTCGCTCTTGAGCTGGAGCCCTGGAGAGAAGCCAAAAGCGAGAAAAGGATTGCACACACCATGGACGACAGAATAGCTTAGATTGCTGGGTGGTATCAGCTTGGACAGAGGGTGCTCGTCTAAGGGGAAATACCCGGAAACGCTCCGGCGTACAGCGCGTGGGGTTGGTTTATGAGACTTCAGGCGGGTTGCTGGTCCGGTGTTGTCTGGCTCGCGTTGTCCCTTACTCTCGCAACTTCCGAAAACGCGCCAGGGCAGGACAAATCGCCTGCGACCACTAAAGACGATGGGGCATCCCCGGTTTACGTGCTGCGGCAAACAGTGAATAACGTGGTGGTGGATGTTATCGTCACCGACGCGCACGGAAATCCAGTTCTTGGTCTTACACAGAAAGATTTTTCCCGTCCGAGAAAACGGTACGCCTCAGAAGGTGCTCTCGTTCGAGGTGCACGACGGCTCCAAACCTGACATCCTTCCACCGAAGCTCCCGCCCTTACCGGCCGATACGTTCTTTGACTTGCCCGAAGAGCCAGGCCAGGGTGTCGAGGGTGACCCCGATCGCGCAGTGCTTCAGGGAGGGACCGGACCCGGAAACGGCGCGGGCGCAGGGACGACCGGTGGTGTGTCCAGAGGAATGGGAACGGTCTCCGAGCTGGCGGGCGACTACATGAGCGAAGACAACATTGCCGAGGCCACAGGCGGGTATGCCTACTACAGTAGGAATCGCATAGACGAATCGCTCAACGAGGCTGTGACACGCGGTGCCAGTTACTACTCCCTGAGCTATGCACCATCAGACAGAAAGTTCGATGGTGAGCTTCGCGGAATCCAGATTCGTGTCGAAAAGCCTGACTACAAACTTGCCTACCGGCGTTACTACTACGCTGTCCCTGGGGATAATGGCTCTGGTGCAAATAGCAAGAGTGGCATAGCTAGGTAGCGATAAGCGGAGCTCTTAGCGACTACGAGGCAAGCACGGTGTTCCAGATCGTAGGTGCGGTTTCGCCTTTGCGACGCAGTTGATCCAAGGCGAACTGATTCTTGTGGATACGGCGAAGCAGTTCGATGCCGGCGATTGTGATGGCGGCAGATGCGAAGTTCTTGAAGCCGAGCAAAGGCCGAGTTCGGCTCTTGATGCCGCGGTGATCCTGTTCAATCAGGTTGTTCAGGTACTTAGAAGAGCGCAGTCTGGTACTCCTGGGTAGCAGACCGCCCTCTCGCATCTCACGGACTGCTCGATGCGATGCAGCATAGCCGTCCAGGGTAATTGTGTGTGGCAGTCGCCTTCATGGCGGATCGCCTTCTTGAGAAAGCCTTGGCTGCGGCGACATCGCGTGTCCTGCTCAGCCTAAACTCGACGGTCTGTCCGGTCTTGTCGACCGCTCGGTACAGGTAGACCCACTTGCCGCGTACCTTGATGTAAGTTTCATCGACACGCCAGGACCGGCCCGCACACCTGCCGTAGCGATTCCAGCGCTTGAGGAACTCCGGAGTGTAGCGCTGCACCCAGCCCAGAATCGTCGTATGGGCAAGAGCAAGCGCTGAGCCATCATTTCGACCAGATCACGGAAGCTGAGCTTGTAACGCAAGTGAAACACTTATTTCAGATTTGATACCTCCGCCACCATTTCTCTAGTGGAGCGGCGCCGGCTCACGCACGCGGGACAAAACGACCTCAGGAACCCTTTTGGGAACCGCGTGCACAATCGCCCTGTGCGAAGCGCGCGAGATTCGAGCTCCCGCCGCGCCGCGCGTGTACGATTAAGCCTGCGGCATTCTGAGCAGATGCATTGAGGTGAGGATTGGAACCGGTGTCGGCGAGCCTGAGTGGTCCACAGCCCTCGCTTCAAGCCCGACCCGCAAGCCATTCGCAGCCCATGGGACGCGTCCCCAGCTCCTATATCCCCGGGCTGGATGGCATTCGCGCGGTCGCCTTCTTTCTGGTCTTCTGGGCGCATGCGCTGCCAGGGATTGGCTACTACATTCCAGCAACGCTCGGCGTCACCATCTTCTTCTTTCTTAGCGGATATCTCATCACGACGCTGCTGCGCAAGGAGATCGCCCGCACCGGCACGATTTCGCTGCGTGACTTCTACATTCGCCGCACTCTGCGCATCTTCGTTCCGCTCTACCTGATCTACGGGCTGGCGGCTTTGCTGGCGCGGTTTGTGTTCCATATCTGGGCCGGCAACCGCCTCGGCTTCCTCAGCATGCTGTTCTACTTCTACAACTATGCCAACGTGCTGCGCTGGCGCGCCTGGCTGGTGCCGGGCCTGAACGTCGTCTGGTCGCTGGCGATAGAGGAGCACTTCTACATCCTCTTCCCCGTGGTGCTGCTCTGGATGATGCGGCGCCGCCTGCCGATCCGGCAGCAGACCCGCCTGCTCGCCGCCTTCTGCGTGCTGGAGTTGATCTGGCGGTACATCCTGGTCGGCGTGATCGGGGAGCAGAACCTGTGGACCTACTTCGCCACCGATGCCCGCCTGGATTCGATTCTCTGGGGCTGCATTCTGGCGTTGCGCAACAACCCCGTCTTCGGCGACCCCACAATCCTCCCTGGCGGCCGGAATCGCCGCTACGCGTTCCTCGCCTTCGCCGGTGCTGTCCTGCTGCTGGTGGCTTCGCTCTTCCCGCGCAGCTACGTCTACAAGGAGTCGCTGCGCTACACCATCCAGGCGCTGGCCCTCTATGTCGTCTTCAGCTTCGTGATCTCACACATCCGGCACTGGTCGGTGGCCTGGCTGGAGTGGTTGCCGCTGCGCTACATCGGCTGGATCTCGTACGTGCTGTACCTCTCGCACGACTTCATTCTCGACGTGCTGACGGACCGCTCGCCGGACAGATTATGGGTCCGCGCCCTGCTGGGCTTCGTGCTTGCGGTCGCCTTCGCCACGGTGATGCGCTACGTCCTGGAGCTGCCCCTGCAAAGTCTGCGGGCGCGCTTCCGGCGCGTTCCGGAGGCCGACCCAGGCGCCCCGGACGGCCACGGCCTGATTGCCTGACGGCCCCGGCCTGATTGCCTGACGGCTACCGCCCGATCGCCTGATCCAGAGTCCCGCAAACGCATGAACCGCCCTTTGAACCGGGCCGTAGGACGGTGCTTCTTTTTTCAATTCCCAGCAGCCGGCGGCGCGCCGGCCTGAGTTTCGGCCTTCCAATTCCTGTAGACTCTAGTCATTATTGTGTGGTTTTTCACCACGCGTGTTCAGGAAGACGCCGCCCCTACGATGCTCAAGATTCGCCGTATCGCCCCAGCCTTGCTTGCTGCCACGCTCCTTCTCTGCGCGGGCTGCCGCAAGGGCCCGCAGGATGGAGTTGTCGCCACCGTGAATGGCCACGCCATCCTGCGCACCGAGGTGGCCAAGAGCTATGCGGCCCAGCTGGCGAACAACCCGCAGCAGCAGCACCCATCCCCGGATCAGGCCGAGTCGCTGCGGCTCAACATCCTGCACGAGATGATCCTGGAAGAGATCGTGCAGCAGCGTGCGGCCAAGCTGAACCTGACCGCCACTGATGCCGAGGTGGACGCCAAGCTGGCAGAGACGAAGGCCCCCTATCCCGAAGAGCAGTTCCAGGCGCGGTTGAAGGCTGCCAACCTGACCATGGACGAGCTGAAGCGCGACATCCGGCGCTCGCTGACCATGAACAAGCTGCTCAATAAAGAGATCAACTCACGCATTACGGTCACCGACGCCGACGTGTCCAACTATTACAACGCTCATAAGGCCGAGTTCAACCTGATCGAGGACCAGTATCACCTGGCCGAAATCCAGGTCACCGATAAGGGCTTGGCTCAATCCGGCAACCTGCAGAACAACAAGGCCTCCAGCGACGAGGACGCCCGC
>CAXUIM010000299.1:0-3066 GCA_964250885.1 uncultured Acidobacteriaceae bacterium
ACATTCTGGCCAACGCCGGCGGCGTCACCACCAGCTACTTCGAGTGGGTGCAGGATCGCATGGGGTACTTCTGGACAGAGAGCGAAGTCAATCAGCGGCTGGACCTCATCATGAGTGACAGCTTCAACGATGTGCTGCAGTACTCCATCTCGCATGGGGTGAACAACCGCATCGCGGCCTATATGCTCGCGATCGATCGGGTGGCCTACACGACGCGGCAACGGGGCATCTACGCCTGAAGGCTTTGCCTCTCTACGCTTCCACCCGCTCGAAAGCCGGGCGGGTGCCCCACATCTCGCTTCTGAAGTGCAGGGCCGGCGGGCAACGGTGGAAGCTCGAGCCTTTCGCCTGCTGCTGTACAGCGCATGATGGTTGCCAGTGCAGTCTCCTTCGAAGGAAACCGAAATTCTCCTCTACACCCGCAGGAGAAATGCTTGATACAAGCGGCGGTCGGTCCAGATCAATCGTCGAGCTTCACTCTGTGGTGCAACGCCCTCAGCGCAGTTCCGCGCGTGGTTCTACGGCCTTTGCCTGAAGAATCAGCAGGCCGTCGCTCAAGCCTGCGGTTTGCGCCTTCAAGGTTATCGGTCCGCTCTGTCTTGAAGTACGCACAACAACAAGTGCACGGCCTTGAAACAGCTTTCGCCGATCTCCTTGGTATGAAGCGTCGTCCTGTCCGTCGCCGTTCCCCACGGCTGCGATCGTCCCCGGTCCGCTGAGGGTGAATTGTACTTCCTGGTCCGCCCGCGGCTGCAGATGGCCCTGATCGTCCACCGCCTCTACGGTGATGAAAGAAAGATCCTGTCCGTCGGCCTGAACTGTAGTTCGGTCAGCAGTCACGCGCAGACGAGCCGCGTCTCCGGCCGTCACAAGAACACTTTCGGCAACGGTCTGATTACCCCGCACGCCCACTGCTTTCAGTGTGCCGGGCGCATATGGAACCAAGAAGGTCGCCTTGAACTCCTGGCTGCGGCCGGTCGGTTTTTCTCCAATCAGTTTCCCGTTCAGGAACAAGCGAACTCTCTCCGTTCCGGAATACACCTCCACCTGCAGTTCTTTGCCTTCTTCCCCTGGCCAACTCCAGGTCGGTAAGGTCGGGTAGGTTGCCCATCCCAAAGCGATAATCTTCTTGCCCTCGGGTTCAGGAAGACGGACGGTGGCGTAGATGCGATCACCGCGGTTCCACAGGATGTCGCGATAGTAGGATTGCGGTCTCCGATAGCCAGTGAGATCGAAGTCTCCGCAGACCGCCGCGTGCCAGGGATAGCCTTTGAACAAGGCTCCCATCGCCGCCTTCATCGCTGGGTCCGTCCCTCCCTGGGCCAGGGCGGCCATCATGTCCACTCCATTGGCCATTCCCAGGAACATCTTGTCCACCACGGCGGTGTTCGCCATACTGCCCATGATTTGTGCAGCCGTTTGGGCTTGTTCCGGGGTGCCATAGGACCACGCGCCGATCCCGGACTCACCCACATAGTCCATGGCAGTCCAGGTAAGATCCCCGAGCACATACGAGTTGTCCTGCGAAACCTGCCATAACGGAAACGCCTTGGCTGGATACGATTCAGTCGTCAGCATAAGCCGCTTCGGCAGCTCACGATGGTCCGCCGCATAGGTCGGAAGAATGTTGTAGTTGTAACCGGTAATGTCCAGCAGAGAGAACACGGCTTCAGCATTGGGTGCGGTTGTGGTTCCAGGAAATGCGAGTGTCAGCGGGCGCGTGCTGTCGAGCGATCGCACAGTGTCGGCCAGTTGCTTCCCGATTACCCGGCCTTGTGCGACCTCCAACTCGGGAATCTCATTCCCGATCCCCCAGATCACGACCGAGGGATGGTTGCGGTCGCGCAGCACCAGCGCCGAGATATCCTGCTTCCACCACTGGTCAAAGTCTCTGCCGTAATCGAACTTAACCTTGTTCGCCTTCCATGTATCGAACGGTTCATCCAGGACAAGTAAGCCCAGGCGATCGCAGGCATCGAGGAACGCAGGGGAGGGCGGATTGTGCGCTGTGCGCACCGCATTGTCCCCGGCCGCCTTCAGCAGTTCCACTTTGCGTTCCTCCGCACGGTCGAATGCCGCAGCCCCGAGCGGCCCGTTGTCATCATGAACACTGCCGCCTGTGAGCTTGATGAGTGTTCCATTCAGAAGAAGTCCCTTCTGTGCTGACCACGAGAGGGACCGTATGCCGAACGGTGTCACGACCCGGTCGATGATCTGGCCGTCGCGGCGTATCTGCGAGACAGCGTGGTACAGGGTAGGCGAAGCGGGCGACCACAGGGCCGGGTTGGAAACAGTCAACGTCTGCACGGCTTCGCCTTCCTTGCCGGGAGCAATCGTGAGAGCCGATTGCTTTGTGCCTGCAGCATTTCCCGAGCGGTCGTAGAACGTGGTCTGGACCGTGACCTCGCTTGATTTAGCGGAGTCGTTCGATACCTTCGTCTGGACTGAGACGATTGCACTCCCGTCCGAGACCATGGGCGTAGTGACGAACACTCCCCAGTGCGCCACATGCGTCGGTTCGGTTACGACAACTCGAACGTGACGGTAGATGCCCGAGCCGCTATACCAGCGGCTGTTCGGCTGAGCCGAATTGTCCACACGCACAGCCAGCACGTTCGGGCCGGTGAAGTTCAGATCCGGAGTGAGATCGAAGGTGAAGCTCGTATATCCGTAAGCATGGGTTCCCAGCTTCCGACCATTCAGGTACACGGTTGCATCCCGGTATACGCCGTCGAATTCGACACTGACTCGCTTGCCGCGCCAGTCCGCCGGAACGCTGAACGCCTTGCGATACCAGCCGATGCCCGCTGGAAAGAAACCTCCACCCGCACCGGTGGGATTGTCTTTGGCCGGTCGGCCTTCGATACTCCAGTCGTGGGGCAGGTCCACCGTGCGCCAGGTACTGTCAGGAAATGCAGTTGTTTCTGCGCCATCAGGGTCACCCAGCACGAACTTCCAACCTGAGTCCGCCGCCAGCTCCAGCCTGGGCGGGTTCAGCTCCGCCGCACAAACCGGCATGGCAGAAAAAAGTAGCAGCGCAGCGGAGATTGCAGGGGTGAGGCGCAG
>CAXUIM010000299.1:3166-5280 GCA_964250885.1 uncultured Acidobacteriaceae bacterium
GGCGTGCTCTTGTTTCCAGGCGTGCTCTTGTTTCCAGGCGTGCTCTTGCGAGTCTTCCCTCGCGGTGCTCTCTTACTGATCTTCGGCGGTTCGGCGGCGCGAAGACCTTGAACGATCAGGCGTATCGTTTCCTGAAATAGCCGCGTGATCGACTGCCCGTACTCCTTTTCAACCTTTGTTCCCAGGGAGGCGAGACGTCTCTGCGCCCCGATCACGGCGTTCAGCACGGCATGCAATGTGAGGTCTGGGTCCAGGTCGGAACGGAGAGAACCGTCCCTAACACCTTCCCGGATCCACGTGCGGAGGAAGTCAAAACCCTGGTCGTGGATCCGCCCTTCGAGCGTCAGAAGCCGTTCGACCGGTCCGTCCCGCGCGTACATCGCATCGAATTGCGCCATGAAACGCACCTTATCCTGCTTCTTGGCGAGATCCTCGGCCATGTAATGCAGCAGAGCGGTGATCCGGGACAACCCAGTGGTCGCGCCTTCAATGCTCCTCTTCGCATTGGCTGCGTCTTCCTCCACGATCTCGCTAACGATCGCCCAAACGATGTCGTCCTTGTTCGCGAAATACTCGTAAAGGGTGGAGGGGCGAAGGTCACAGGCGGAGATGACCTCGGCCATTGTGGTGCGATCGATACCATGTTGGTCGAACAGCTTTCTGGCCGCGTCGAGGATCCGGCGGCGCTGCCGCTCGCGATGCAGGCGATACGTCCTGGGCAGCTTGGTTTTGGATTGTTTCGGCACGCCAGCAGTTCCCGTGCTAAATTTGGACAACCTATTCGAATTCGGTTGAGTAGCCCGGATCACCATAGCGCGCGGATCGGCGGGCGTCAATGGGTATAAGATCGGCTGCGTCGGCGTCCGCGGCGGAAAAACACCCCTGCGGGTTGGTCCACGCGCCCGGCGCGCAACCGGCGGCAGACCGGCATCGGGGCCAACATGGCGCCGCACCCCCGGATCGGCGTAAGACGGGGGGAGCGCCGCATCGCAGGTCGAAAATTGAGGAGGAACGACTTTGAACGCTGCCGTGGTCCACAGCTTTGACGCACCGCCCGATTACGCGTCCTTCGACCCACCGGTTCCGCAGGATGGCGAACGCCTGGTGACGGTCACCGCCGCGGGCCTGCACCCTATCGTCAAGGCGCTCGCCACCGGGTCGCATTACGGCAGCAGTGGAGAGCTTCCCTTCGTCCCTGGAGTCGATGGCGTGGGCCGCCTGGAAGATGGATCGCGAGTCTACTTCGGCATCTCACGGGCTCCGTTCGGCAGCTTTGCGCAGCAGGCGCTCGCTGCCGGCTCGATGACGGTTCCCGTACCGGACGGTCTGGACGACGCGACGGCCGCAGCCATCGCGAACCCCGCGATGTCCTCCTGGGTGGCGCTGGATCGCGGCGGGTATATCACGGGCCAGAGCATACTGATCCTCGGCGCCACCGGTACCGCCGGGCAGCTCGCGGTGCAGATCGCCAGACTGCGCGGCGCCGGCCGGGTGGTCGCCGCGGGACGCAACGCCCAGGCGCTGGCGGAAGTCCAGGCGCTCGGCGCCGATGCGGTGATCTCACTGGAGCAGGATCGTGACGCTCTCGTGGCAGCCTTTCGCGGTGAGCTAAGCCGGAACATGGACCAGGACAGCGGGCTGGACAGTGGTCGGGGCATCGACCTCGTGCTGGATTATCTCTGGGGGGCGCCGGCACAGGCCTTGCTGGCGGCGATCTCCCAGAAGGGCCTTAGGACCCGTTCCCGGCGTGTACGCTATGTGCAGATTGGCAACAGCGCCGGGGCCGAGATCCCGCTGCCCGCGGCTGCGCTGCGGAGTTCCGGCCTGGAGCTGCTGGGTTCCGGCTTCGGGAGCGCCTCCCTGGAGCAGATTCGGCAGGCTATCTCCGACTTCTTCGAACTCGCCGTCAAGAAACCGCTCCACTTCAATCTCAAAACAGCGCCGCTCAGCGAGGTCGAGACGCTCTGGAATGAGAAGGAACAGGCCACACGGCTGATATTTCAGCCTTAAGCCGGAAGCCGGCGCTCCTGAGCCCTTCGATTCAAGGCCTCTCGGGGCAGCAGCATACCGAGATGCGAGCAACGGGATCGGCACGGATACACCAGCTACCGTTC
>CAXUIM010000300.1:0-5266 GCA_964250885.1 uncultured Acidobacteriaceae bacterium
AAGGCCGAGAAGCAGCGTAGCAGCAATCCACATGCGCCGGACGCGGGTCCACAGTAGACGTCCCGGCTCTCGCGAAATTCAGCTCGCTGTCAGCAGAAGCCAACTGAGCTGATACGAGCTCTCATGAACGGCATTGACTCCCAAGATCCGACTGAGGGTTCGACTCCCGTGCTCAGGCGAGATAAGACAGGATATGAGCAAACTCAGACAGAAGCGATCGAGCAGATTCAGGCTGTAGCGATAGACGCAGCACATGGCTCGTCAGTTCTCACTGGGCCGCTCCACATGGTCGAGCACCAGCGTCTCAATCCGCCCCTTGATCGGCTCCAGCTTCAACCCAAGCTCCTCCGCGATCGAAGATACCGAAGTCTCATCCGGCGACTGGGTATCGCCATGCTCCCCACAATGCGGCGCACATGCAGGAGCGGCACTTCTCTCGGTGACGTCGTATCTCCCCCTGAGCCCCGTCTTATCCACCACCGGCCGCTCCGCCTTACCCGAGAGAGAGGCCGCAAGCATTGCCATCGAAAATCCGTAGAAGTGCGTGACGTATTCGCCATCTTTTACTTCACTGCTAAGCACTCCTCCACCCGGAAGCGAAAAGCCCGCATGCTGCTCGTTAGGGTCCGCCGGCTTGAACTTAGGTCCGTCCTTCCCCGTCACCAGCGCGTACATCGGCCCTTCCTTCGACCCGCGATGCACCACGAGCTTCAACCGATCCGCAAGCATCGCCTGCAACATGGTCCGCAGCATCGCAGGCTGTGAGGCCGGATTCTGCCACTTCTCCAGGTCCACCTCAGCGACCTTGGCGTCGATGTCGTAGGCATCGTTGTTCACCCAATCGGGAAATCCCGCGGTCTGGTCTTCGGCATAGTGCGCGCTTCCCCCGCCCGTGGGGACATAGGCCGTCAGGATCGGGAATACCATAAAAAGATTCCGCATTCTGTATCCATCCGCGGTTGGGCCAATCTGCTGCGCACCACCACCGGGCTTGCTCGGCCGAATCGAAACCACCTCAAATGCCAGTGGGATCCTATTCCCATCCACGGCGGACACCTCGCCACTTTGCACTACGGCAGTTTGTGCCACCGCGGTCGCCAGGACACCTTCTGCAACGCCTACCAGCAACAGAGCCTCCAGAACAAATTTCAGGCGAACAGCCATATAGTCTCCTTCGGTCTGCTAGTGTTGCCGCTGCGATGTTGCTCGGATGAATCAGCCGTTCGGGCATTCGGCACCGGCATCGTGGTTCGCTTACCTCGAGATGTATGTAGCATACTACCAACTTAGGGATGTGACATCCCGCAAGTCGCACCATCAGGAATTTGCGGTCTCCCACGGGTGCAGCAAGCTGACCTTGCGCAAGACCCGTTGCGGGCAAAACCAGGACACCCATTCCGCCTGGGGATCTGATCTCGCAGACCCCGCCCAGTGACATTCAGAGCCTTGAGCTTGCTACCGGCGGTGGAACCAAGTACTAAGAAGTGCACTGCGGAGCGACATCACAGCTGATTGGCTGTGTCGCTTGGCTCGCCTGATGGAGATCTGACTCGAAACCAGCTTAGATTTTCAGAGATTTCCCCTGGCGTCCCTACCTAAGCATGCGGCATGCTGCCCATTCTGAGGTTTAGCTCTGAACCCTCGTCATCATCTGTTGCCGTTCACAGCGGCACCTCCGCCTGAAGGATTTCGCCGTGCGGCAACCTCTTGCCGTAACAAGCAACGGCTTAGCTGCTATGGACAAAAACGCTCGTCCCGGGAGCTCTCCAGCACACTAATTCTCGGTAGGTTCTTTGATCTGGTCGATGACCAGAATCGAGGTCGGTACCTTTGTCGGCACAAGCTTGAGTCCCAGCTGTTCTTGGATCGCCGTAAAAATCGAAGGTCCCGACAAGTCTCCGCCATCTGCCGCGGGAGTCGCGGTACCCTGGTCCGGTGTCCACCGGAGCGTGAAGTCGTAGTAGCCGGTTAGCCCCGTCTTGTCCACGACTACCCGGCCCAGTTCCATAGTCAATTGCCGCACGAAGGGGAGCATGGGCATGCCCATGCTGCGGATCAGCCCCGGTCCCACCTGCCTTCCACCGCCCTCCTTCATCCCATTCGGCCCAATCGGCGGTTGAATTTCCGTCATCTTGGAGCCGTTCTTGCCTAGTACCAGGACGTATCCCGGAAGCTCCCTCGTTTCGTAGTGGAACTTCATGTCAAATCGGTCCTGCAGAATCTTCTGGAGCATGGGCGTTCGCTCCACCGGATCGACGACCTTACGAAAGGCGGCGACGTCCGCTTCAGCCACCTTCGCGGTAATGTCATACCGTTCTCCTCCGATACGATCCGGCAGTCCCGCCATCTGATTGCGAATCGAGATGCCATAAGCCCAATCAATAATCCTCTCCAGTGGCATATTGACTACCCGTATGCCATCGCTGTTGGGCGGAGAGAGAACTACCATCGGCTCGGCCCCTGAACTGTGCCGGATAGACACCACATCAAACTCAATCGGCTTGCCATCCGCGTTTCGCAGCCGCGGGGTGTCATCCTGTTGAGCAGACACTCCCAAGCAGCCGATGGCCATCAAGCCCGTACTGCACAGCAGAAGAAGTCTTCTGATATTTCGCTTACGCATTTGATGTGGACGCCATTATTCAAGAATAGCGAATAAATAAGAAACTTGGCAAATCGGATCGTACGCACACCCGCCTGCTGATCTGCGACCTGAGTTGCAGGGTGTAGCGTGGACACTCCGTCGAGCCCTGCGCAGAACCGCGCGGGAGGAGTGCAGGCCATCCTCAGCCTCTTGCGTGTTAATCTGAACCAGCGTGCCGCACCCTGCTCTTCCGGTGGTCTCTCCAGCGATTCTCTCGATTTTCGAGCAGGAGTATCGTGCGTTGCGCCCGAGAGCGCCGATGCCCGCGCTGGAGATCCGGTTTCGCCGCTTCACCAGCCTGAATACGACGATTCGGCTGCGCGAGGGCCTGCTCATCGTTCGGCTTTCGGATCTGCTCGAACACGCTCCTGAGAGCGTCCATCAGGCGATCGCTCACATTCTGCTGGCCAAGCTGTATCGCAAGCCCATCGCTCCGGTGTTCGCCGACCGGTACCGCCGCTACACGCAATCCGAGGCCGTCGCGAAGCAGGCGGAACGCATCCGGCAGACGCGCGGACGCAAGCGCATCAGCTCCGCGCTGGGGCAGATCTACGATCTGAACGAGGTGTTCGAGGCGGTAAACTGGCGCTTTTTCCACGGCCTGCTGGGACGGCCGACGTTGACCTGGAGCGCGCACGCGGCGCGCCGCACCCTGGGTCACTACGATGCCGCCCACAACACGATTGTCGTCAGCCGAGTCTTCGACCGGCCGGGAACGCCACGCTACGCCATCGAGTATCTGCTGTACCACGAGATGCTGCACCTGAAGCATCCCGTGCGTGTGCGTTCGGGACGCCGCTGCGTCCACTCGCGCGAGTTTCAGGCCGAAGAGCGGTTGTTCCCGGAGCTGGAGTTGGCCCGGCAATATCTCAGGCGACTGTAGGGCGCGATGCGGCTCCAGCCGGAGTCAGACGGTTACGCGAGCGGCCGAGGCGGTCTCGGGCAGAGGCGCGGCTTTGATGGCGGTGTTGTTGCGGGATAGAAGCAGCATCACCACGCCGGCCAAAGTGCTTGCAATGGCGGCAATCTGGGCATTCGACATGCCCCAGTAGATTCGCGGGTTGATGCGAACAAATTCAACCAGGAAGCGGCCGATGCCGCTGAGCACAAGGTATTCGCCCGTGAGCCAACCGAGCGGCCGCGGCCGCGAGCCGCGCTTCCACAGCCACCACGCGACCGCCAGTGCAAACAGAAGCTCATATACCGGCGTGGGCTGTACCAGCGCATCCGGGGGAGTGGGAGGAACCAGCGCATTGCGCGCCATATGAACGCCCCAGGGGAGCGTCGTGTTCCTGCCGTAATCTCCGTCCCCGGAGAGCAGGCAGCCGAGGCGTCCGACGCCATACCCGATTGCCGCCGCCGGCGCCGCCAGATCCAGCATGCGCAAGGCCGCGCGTCCGCCGCGCAGCCCGTTGGGCCGGCTCAGGTAGCCCTGCAGCATCAACATGGCGATCGCCGCCAGCAGACCGCCATACCAGGCGAAGCCGGCCTGGAACCAGTGCAGAAAGCCCATCAACAGATCGCCGGGATGCGACCAGCCCGGCAGCATGATCTGGCGCCAGGCGTCCCGCAGCTCGCGCACGTTCTGCAGCTCGTGCCAGGTCTTGGCCCCAACGATGCCCGCCAGCACCACCAGCGTTGTGACGTTCAGGGCGTCGGCGTCCACGCCATCACGCATAAAGTTCTTATGCAGCACAATCGTCGCGCAAACAGCGGCCAGCCAGAGCAGCAGACCGAAGGCGCCGATATGTGCAAATCCGAGGTTCAGGTACGGATACATTCGCTATCCAGTATAAATCGGCCTGTATAACTCTTCGCTCGGCCGAGCCGTTCCCCCGATGCCCGGCATGGCGCTGCCGCTTGCAAGGCCTTCCGCAAGTCAGCCAGATATGTGCATTGCCCCGCAGCCGGCTGGCGGCTGAACCTCGGTTGTCGCGGCCAAACCTCGGTTGTCGCCATTTTCGCCGGTCCACTATGCCGTAGTGGGCGTTTCGCGCTACTCTACGCCCATGCCGTCTTCCGTTCCTCCCTTTGTCCCCCCCGATACGATGGATGTCCTGTTTTCCAAAGAGCAGATCGCCGAACGCGTGAAGGTGATCGGCGAGGAGATTTCGAAGGAGTACGAGGGCCATGCGATCGTGCTGATCGGGGTTCTCAAGGGCGCGGCGATCTTCCTGGCCGATCTCGCGCGCTCCATCCAGGTGGACAACACCTTTGACTTCGTCGCCGTATCCAGCTACGGCCGGGCGCGCGTCTCTTCGGGCGCGGTCAAGCTCATCAAGGACATCGACAATCCCATCGAGGGCCGCCACGTCATCCTGGTCGAGGACATCCTCGACACCGGCCTGACCTTGAGCTATTTGCGGGGCCTGATGCTGCAGCATAAACCGGCTTCGCTGAAGATCGCCACGTGTCTGGACAAGCCGGAGCGGCGGCTGGTCCCCATCGAGGCCGATTACGTCTGCTTCAAGATTCCGAACCGTTTCGTCATCGGCTACGGCATGGATTTCGCGGAGCGCTATCGCGGCGTCGAAGACATACGCATTTACCCTGAGACTCCACACGGACACTAAAGCATTTTTGCTTTTACTGTGAACTGGAATCAGGCGTGCAGTGTCGTTT
>CAXUIM010000301.1:0-2104 GCA_964250885.1 uncultured Acidobacteriaceae bacterium
GAAGTTGAACATCGTCTCCGGGCTCGATCTCATCCGGGATGCTCTCGACGGTTACGTCCGGCTCCGCACCCACGTTCTCCAGAATCCATTGTCCCTTCTGTCCCTTCGTGTCGTAGAGCGAGTCCTTCGGGATCGTGAGGTATGTGCCGTCCATCAGCCGCCAGGGCCCTTTGATACCGCGCACACCGCCCCAGGTTCGCGTACCGATCAGGGGACCCAGACCATACTTCCGAAAGTAGTAAGGAAACTGATCTCCGTCTGAAGCCGAGAAGTGATTGATGAGCGTGACCATCGGCCGTGGAGCGACGGCGCCGGGCAGCGTAGTGGACGCGCCCTCCCGGTTGAGGAACATTCCTGCAAGCCGCCGCTGCAGGACGCCGAGTACGAACTGGCTGGTGAAACCACCACGGTTCCAGCGAACATCGAAGATGAGGCCCTGTTTGTCGAGCTGGGGATAGAACTGGCGCAGGAAATCCTCGGAACCCAGCTCATCGAAGTCAGACAAAAACAGGTACCCGATACGCCCTGAGGAAACCCGGTCGACCCTGGCCCGTGTCCGGTCGACCCAGTCTCGTTGCCGCAACTGTGTCTCGCTCTCCACTGGCGTTACGAGCACGTCCCGGCGTGCACCCGTAGCGGAGGGCGCGACGGTCAGAGTGATGGGTCCCTTGAGGCCTACAAAGAGACGGAACGGATTGTCCGGAGCCCTGAGTTCCGTTCTGTTGACGGCCAGCAGGAAGTCCCCTGCGTGCAGGTTCAGACCCGGTTCGGTGAGGGGGCTACGGAAACGAGGTCGCGTATTGTCGCCCTCGTAAATTCTTGCGATCCGATACCGGCCGGACGCCGCATCGGGTGCGTAGTCCGCGCCCAGCAAAGCTGTGCGGGCCGGGTCGGGTGGATCATCGCCGCCGCCGCCAATGAAAGTGTGAGAATTGGCAAGCTCTCCCTGTAACTCGCCCAGCAGGTACATGAAGTCTTCATGCGAGCCGACCAGCGGGACCAGCTTCTGGTACGCCGCGTGGACTGCTCTCCAGTTGTCGCCATTCATTGCGCTGCTGTAGAAGAGGTCCCGGTCTAGCCGCCAGGCGTTCTCAAACATCTCCGCCCATTCCTGGTGCGGGTTGACTGTGACTTGCATGCCGCTGAGGTCCAGTGTTATCGCAGCGGTTGCAGCGGGCTCCGTGCTGGCGAGGGTCCACTGGTCGTCCGTCTCATATACGACTTTGCGGCCATCATGGGACAGGCTGTAGGTGTCGAGCCCTTCTACCAGCACATGATCGCGGCGCGCCGGCACATCGAAGACATGCAGCGCGGAGCGTTCGCCGGGCAAGCTGCCGTCGATCAGTTGCGGAGGCGAGGTCTGATAGAAGACGCGGCTTCCGCGCACATCCATACAGTCAATCTCGGCTGGTGTCACGGGCAGCCGGGTGGCACGGGACATCAGACCCTCGAAATCGATGGGAACAGAAGCGTGCGACTCTTCCGGCTCAGCGGGCACGGCCTGTACGGAGATACCCGCTGACTTAGCTCTATCGGCGAGTGGACCCAGATCGTTCCTGTACAGCGTCGTGACGTAGATGCCATCGGATTTCAGCGAGGCGATGTTCGTCTCGTTGTCCCGGTCCGAAACAAACGGAAGCTCATTGCGGAGAGACACAAAGTAGAGTAAACGTCCATCGGCCGAGAAGGCGGGGGAGCGATCGTTCTCCATTGGAGAACTGATAATCGTATCCTTGCCGGGGGCCACCTCATACATGTGGATCGCACGCTGCTGGTTCGGGCGTAGCGCGCTGTAGGCGAGCCAACGGCCATCCGGCGAGAAGTTCTGATCGTGGATCTCTGCGTAAGGATCGCGTGCGACTCGTCTGGTCTCGCCTGTGGTTGCGCGGATCAGCCACAATGCATGATTGCCATCGGAGATGGCCAGGAGCTCGCCGCCAGGAGACCACAAGGGCGTATAGAGGGCGCCTGTGGCGAAGTGGGTCAGCACCCGTTCCGCGCCTCCCTCCGCGGGGCGCAACCCAATCTCCTGTTCGCCGCTGGCGTCGGTGACATAGGCGATTGTCTTGCCGTCTGGCGACCAGGCGGGATGGTCCTCAGCGGC
>CAXUIM010000301.1:2204-3412 GCA_964250885.1 uncultured Acidobacteriaceae bacterium
CCCGGCGCGTTGAATTCGAAGATATCGCCATGCGCGCTGAACAGAATGCTGGTTCCTTGCGGCGAGACGGCGAAGTCAACCTGGTGTGCGATGTCGGTGGCCCGAATCTGACTCTGGACCGGTAGCCTATGCGTGCCGGTCAGAGCTCCATCATCCGTTACAACGACCCTGATTTCCCGCGGCGTTTCGGAGGGCAGGCTCAGAGCGAACAGGTGGCCGCCCTGCTGAAACGTGATCGTATCGCCGCCGAGAGAAGGGAAGTCGATGTCGTAGTCGCTGAAGTGCGTGACCTGGCGCATCCGCTTCGTATCCAGGTCATACGCCCACAGGTTGGCGCGCCAATTGGAGCCGCGGTCGGACAGAAAATAGATCTTCCGGCCGAACCACATGGGATCTGTGTCCGTCCCCTTCCAGGCCGTGAGGCGGTCCAGCTGCCGGGTGTCGAAGTTATAGGTGAAGATGTCCTGCTGCTGCCCGCCGACATACCGCTTGCGGGGATCGAAATTTCGGAAGATGCGGTTATAGGCGATGCTTTTGCCATCGGGAGCAAAGCTCATCATGCCGGCGCTGTCGAGCGGCAGCCGCACCGGGAGACCGCCTGCGAACGGAACGCGGAAGGCCTGGAAGATTTTTGCATTCCATGCCATCCGTTGCGAGAGGAAGATGATAGCGCTGGAATCAGGCGTCCAGGTGAGAACGAGCGCTCCTTGCGTGCTGGGTGAGCACTCGAAGGTCAACCGCCGCGGCTCGCCGCCGGCCGCGGGAATCACATAGACATCCTGGCCGCCGCTGCTGCGGGCTGTGAATGCAATCCACTTTCCATCGGGCGAGAAGCGCGGCATCAGGACGTGCAGGTCTCCGTGGGTCAACCGTCGAGCCGTTCCGCCTTTGCTATCCACGATCCACAGGTCGTCATGAGCGACGAAAGTGATGGACTGCCGGCTCGCGTTTGGAAAGCGCATCAAGGTGGGCGTTGCCGCGGACTCTGCCGCATGGGCAGGCAGGGCTGCGCTGAGTGCGAGAACAAGTGTGAGGTACGACGCAAACCGCTTCATGAACGAGCAAGTACCGGCTTTCCTGTAGCTAACCACTCATGCGCGCGACCCCGGCGTTGCACCGGCGCATTCCAACGGCAATACGATCCGAAGGGGCCGCTGGTTCCGGGCGCCATTGTATCCATCGTGGAAATGTGGCCGCGCAAACCGGAG
>CAXUIM010000301.1:3512-5229 GCA_964250885.1 uncultured Acidobacteriaceae bacterium
TGGCAATGCCAGCAGCGTATGGCCTGTGCGCCACGCTTGTAAAAGCTTTGCGTCACCGCTTTTGGAGATCTAGAGATGCGTAAGAAGGTAACGATTGTAGGCGCCGGAAACGTCGGCGCAACAGCGGCTCATTGGATTGCAGCCAAGGAGCTCGCGGATGTGGTTTTGATCGATGTGGTGGAAGGTGTGCCGCAGGGTAAAGGGCTCGACCTGCTGGAAGCCATGCCCATCGAGAAACGCGATGTATCGATCATCGGCACCAACGAGTATGCGGATACGGCAGACTCCGACATCGTGGTGATTACAGCCGGCATCGCGCGCAAACCCGGTATGAGCCGCGACGATCTTTTGAATACGAACTTCAAGATCATGAGCGATGTCGTGGAGAAGGCCGTCAAAGCTTCTCCCGATTGCATTCTCATTGTGGTCTCGAATCCGCTGGATGCGATGGCGCAGACCGCTTTCAAGAAGGCCGGACTGCCGCGCGAGCGCGTGATTGGGATGGCCGGTGTGCTGGACTCAGCCCGCTTCCGGACCTTCATCGCGGAGGAGCTGAAGGTTTCCGTCGAGAACATCACGGCATTTGTGCTCGGCGGCCATGGCGATACGATGGTGCCGCTCTCCCGCTACTCCACGATGGCCGGCATTCCCATCACCGAGCTGATCGAGCCTGCGAAGTTGAAGGCGCTTGAAGAGCGGACCGCAAACGGCGGAGCTGAGATCGTCAAGCACCTCAAGACCGGCTCCGCCTATTACGCCCCCAGCGCCGCGGCCGTCGAAATGGTCGAAGCGATCCTCAAAGACAAGAAGAAGATCCTGCCGTGCGCGGCGTATCTGCAGGGCGAGTACGGCATCGACGGCCTTTACGTTGGCGTGCCCTGCAAGCTCGGCGCCAAGGGGATTGAGCAGATCATTGAGATCCAATTGAGCTCTGAGGAGCAAGCCGCGCTCAGGAAGAGTGCCGACTCGGTGCGCGAGTTGTGCACCGTGATCGGGGTCGTCTAAAGAGAGTTTCTCCTGAACCTGTGAAGCGGATACAGTTGAGAGTGCCCTTTTCTTGGAATCCGGAACAGGACCTCTGAACCCGAAGCTTCGCTGTATCGCACCAGGAGAGACGCTCGATCCATGACGAAGCACGCAGAAGCGCCCCAGCGTCCGCTTTGGCTCGCCGCCTGGGCGCTGTTCCTCGGCATTATGGTGGCGTACAGCTTCGTGCTCCTGAGCGCCGGCACGCCTCCGCTGTTTGTAGATTATCCGGACTGGGTCTACCAGGGAGTTCTATTTCATGGCGTACTTACCGGGCATCCCCTGGCGGGTTATGCGCTGAAACACTATCCGGTTCCGAACAGCACAACCACCGTTGGGTTGGGGCTGCTCGATTGCATTCTGCCCTGGCCCTGGGCCGCGAAACTGTGGATCGTCTTCTACCTCGCGCTGGCCTGCCTGGCAACCTGGACGATCCAGCACAACCTGCGCCTCCGCGAGGGTAGCCTGCTGGTGGCGTTTCCGGCTATCGTGTTTCTCAACCTGAACTTCTGGTACGGCCATATCAGCTTTGAGATCGGTCTGTGTCTGTTGCTCGTGCTGCTGGCCATGCTGGTGCGCGACGCTTCGCTCCCGCTGCTCACTGTAATGCTGGTACTGATCTTCTTCACGCACATGGAGGCGTGTGCGGCGGCTCTGCTGCTGCTGGCAATCTGGTCAGCGGTGACGCACC
>CAXUIM010000302.1:0-5215 GCA_964250885.1 uncultured Acidobacteriaceae bacterium
TTCAACCTGCGTTGTTCCCTGCACCTGCTTTGCAGGCCGGTCTCTGCCTTGGATCCTAACGTCGATCGCCGCATTTCGCAACCCTGCGGCCGGAGGTGCGCGATCACGGGGTCAGAGCATTTTTCCTATTGCGGCACAGCAGTCAGATGGTGCGCGGCCGTTCTCTTCCAGAGAAAACAACCCTAAAACCCGAAGCTTCCCGGCGATACTGGGAGGAGAAAGGTTTCAGCTGGTCTTGACGACCGGCTCGCTGCCCTTCTTGACGTTTTCCGGTACCGCCACCTGTTCGAACTCGGCAGACAGGCGGCGCAGCCCGGCCGCCACATCGTCGCCCGCCAGCGGCTTTCCATGACCCGGTGCCACCGTGCGCGGATCCAGCGCGGCCAGCTTGCGTACCGAAGCCCTGGCCTGCTCCCAGTCCGACGTGAAGTAGCTGGGCGGCCCATGCAGCTCCGGCGGCTGGGTGAAGTTGGCCGCGAAGAAGCTCTCTGCCGGCGTCGTGCAAAACGCGTCCCCCACCAGCAGTGTGCTGTCGCTCTGACGCAGGAAGCTGACATGACCAGGAGTATGCCCCGGGGTGTGCAGCAGCGTCCATCCCGGCAGCTCGGCCAGCGCCAGTTCACTGCCCTCACCCGGCAGCGGGCGCAGACGGTCGCCGAGATCCACCGGCCCGCGGGGGAGGGTCGGCGACATCAGGGGCATCACACCGCCTCCTGCCGCCCAATTGGGCGCCGGATATTCCTTCTGGCCGGTGAGATAGGGAAACTCCAGCGGGTGCGCATAGACCGGCACATTCCACTCCTTGGCCAGATCCTTAGCGGAGCCGACATGATCGAAGTGCCCATGGGTCAGCACAATGGCGTTGGGCGCGCGGCCAAAGGTCTTCTCCGCCCAGTTGCGGATGCGGGAGGCGGACAGCGGAATCGCGGCGTCGATCAGCGTCCACGAGCCGTCTGGATGATTGACGCCGAACACATTGACGAACGCAATCTTGAGCCCCTGCAATCCCGGAGCAATCGCCTCGATGGGCGCTACCTGATCCTCCGCGATCTCAACCTTGTCCATGACTGGCGCCTCCTGAGTCAGATCCTGGGTCAGTAGGATGCGCCCGGCCGTGTGCAGGCGCCGGAGCGGTTGGATGCGCCGGAGCGGTTGGATGCGCCGGAGCGGTTGGATGCGCCGGAGCGGTTGGATGCGAGGTCCGAATACCGCGGACAGGGCAACAGTGCTGGACCGGATCAGATCAGCCGGGAGATTCTCGGCGCACGCAACTCGACTCAGCCTGGCTGAAGAGTCTCGAAGTTCAACCGGCCCGGCGCTCGTCGAGCACCTCATCCAGCATGCCCATCAGCGATCCGGCTCGCGCGCGCATCGTGTTCTGCGTATTGCTGGCGCTTCCGGCGAGTGCCTCGTAACGCGCCCGCAGGGCCATAAGTTCATCGGCAATGTTCAAAGCCGCCAGCACCGCGACCCGCAGCGAATCGACGGTGGCTCCGTGCATCGAGACCGCCCGCATCTTGGCGTCGACCGCGTCGGCCAGGCGTTGGATGTGCTCCGGATCGGTGCCCCGCAGCTGATAGACCTGGTCGTAGATCTCGACGACGACCGCACCCGCCTCGCGCGCCGCAATCTCGGCCCGCGACATCTCCGCCGCACTTTTCGCTTGCATCTCCGCCAACGCCGCTCCTAGTTGCTCATTTCAAAGTGCCTGGTGCTGAAAGACCCCAGCGATTGGACTTCCAGTTCAACCCCGGCCGTCCAGAGCACCGGCGGGCGCTCGTAGACTCCGGGGTTTCCACGTTCTACTGAAGCTCATCGAGTGTAGACAGCATCTTCTCCACCCGCTGGCGAACGGCCTCGCGCTCGCGCTGCAGGCCTTCAATCTCACTCTGTACGTCTCCGGCTGTTTCCAGCCGCTGGCGAAGCTCCGCAATCTCGGCCTGAGCCGCGGAGGTCTCCGCCCTGGCCGCGGCACTCTCTGCCTGGGCCGCGGCGATCTGGGTCTCCACCTCGGCGACGTGGGCCTGCGCGGCATTGCGCTCGGTTTCCGCCGCCGCCCGCGCCTCGCGCTCCTTCTTGATCAGCTCGACTGTCTGAAGAACTTTCTGCTCCAGCGCCTGGAACTCGTCGACGCTGATGGTCGCTGCCGCCATGTACCGCTTCCCCCCACTCATTTGCCGATGCGGGATCTGTATCCGCAGATCGAAATCCCATTCGAGTATAGCGACACACTGCATGGATAGGCACGATGGATACAAACGCTGGGAGTACCCTGCGAGGAACCCTTCCGCATTCTTTCCGCGGAGGCCCCGCACGGCGTCGCCTGCGCGTGTGGGCTAGAACGGGTGCCCCATATCTCGAAGAGATGTGCGATTGGAGCCATTGCGGTGCGCTCTCCGCCTCCCATTTCGATGCGTGGTCAGACGACGTGTGACCGCTTGCCATGACGGAGTAGAGAGTTCATCACGAACCTGCCGCGAACCCACATCTCTTCGAGATATGGGGCGCCCTCCTCGCAAAGAAGCGGCCTTGAGCGGCGGTCCGGCGAAGGGGAAGAGCGCCATCACGGCGTCAGGAGAAATGCCTTCAATACTGGGCTCGCAGCACACCATACCGGGCTCGCAGCACACCATGCTGGCTCGCAGCACACCGTACTGGGCTGGCAGCACACCATTTTTCTTTCATGCGCGCTGCTGGCCGCCTAAGGCGGTGAGAGCCGCGACCAGGCGCTCGCTCCAACCCGACAGATCGTCCTCGGTCAGCGTGCGCTGGCTGGACTGGAAGACGGTGCGGGTCAGCAGCGAGTAGCTTCCCGCGGAAACCGTCTTTCCCTTCTTATCGCGGAAGATCTCCACCGGCTCAACGCGCTGCAACTCGGCAATCCGCAGCGCACGCAGCGCTCGCTCGATAGCGCCCCAGCGGACGCTGTCCGGGAACAGGAAGGAGAAGTCGCGCTCGACCGCCTGGAAGCGGGAGAGCTCGCGCACCGCCGGCTGCCGCAGCGCTGTGTCGAGCAGCCTCTGCGCCCGCACGGACGCCACCACGCAGGTCTGCCGCAGCTTGCGCCGCTGCATCTCCTCCGCGCTCAGCTCGCCCCAGACGGCGATCGGGGTCCCATCCAGCAGGGCCTGGGCGCCGTGCCCGGGCGCAATCCACGCGGGCAAGGGCCCATCGTTGAAGCTCACGGCGCCGGCGAACTTCGCCAGCAGCGTCTCGAGAACACCCTTCATCTCGTAGAACAGCGCATCGTCCATGCCGAACAGCCCATCCTGGCCACCCGATGGCAGGGCTCCGGTGGCGCCCAGCGCCAACCCGGTCTGCTCCTGGACCTTGGCGGCCGATCCGGCAAATACCGTTCCCAGCTCAAACAACCGGACCGCGTTCACATCGCGGTGCAGGTTGTGGGCCAGCATGGTCACCATTCCGGGCGCGAGGGACGGCCGCAGCATCCCGGCCTCGGCGTTCAGCGGGTTGCCCATGGCGACAGCGCCCGCGATAGGAGGATGTAAGCCCGCGGCAAGAGGCACCCCGCCTGCGCCGACAGGGTCCCCGGCGCCGAACAGCGCGGCCTCCTCCACGGAGGTGAACGTGCTCGAGATCGCTTCGCTGTAGCCCAGGGCGCGCAGCTGGGCGCGCAGCACTTGCTGCTGGCGGGCGTGCGGCGGCTCCACGACCGCTCCGGCGAAGGCGGGCAAGGTGTTGGCGAAACGATCGTAGCCATAAACGCGCGCGACCTCCTCGATGAGGTCGATCTCGCGCTCCAGGTCCAGCCGCCAGCTGGGCAGCGCCACGCCGTACTCGCCGGGCGCCCCACCGGTGGGAGTCAAGCTGCAACCCAGCGCGCCGAGAACCTGTTCCACCACGTTCTCGCTCAGGCCGGAAGTGCGTCCGAGGGACACAAATCCCGCATCGCTGGCTGCGGAATCGACCCACACCGCATCCTCGCGCGTGGTTCCCAGATGCCGCTGCACCTCGCGCACCCGCAGCACGATGCCCGCGCGGCCGGCCGTCCTCGCGGCGGCCTCCGGCGCCACCACATCCACCAGCGGACCCACGGCCGCGCCGCCGCTCTGGGCCAGAACGCAGCGGGTCACCAGATGGTTGGCCAGCGGGGCCGCGTTGAAGTCGGCGCCGCGCTCGAAGCGGTGACTGGCGTCGGTATGGATCCCATGGCGACGCGAGCTGGCGCGAATGGCCGCGGGATCGAACCACGCCGCCTCGACCAGGATGTTGCGGGTCGCCTCCGTCACCCGCGAATCCCAACCTCCCATCACCCCGGCGAGACCGAGCGCCTTCTTCTCATCGGCGACCACCAGGTCCTCCGGGTCCAGCGTGCGCTCGGTCCCGTCCAGCAGGCGCAGCTTCTCGCCCGCATGGGCGCGCCGCACCACCAGGCCGCCCTCCAGGGTGTCGAGATCGAACACGTGGGTGGGCTGCCCCATCGCCAGCCAGCCGAAGTTGGTGCTGTCCACGGGCGCGGAGATCGGTTTCTGCCCCAGGGCGGAGAAGTATTCCGCGATCCGGCCGGTGCTCGGCCCGACCGTGACTCCGCGAATCACACGCGCCGTGAAGCGCCCGCACAGGTCCGCGGCCACAATCCGCACAGGAAAGCCCGGACCCTCTGCGCTCTCCGCGACCGGCGCGCCCAGACCCGCTTCAAGCGGCTGCAGCGCGACGCCGTAGATGGCCGCCGCCTCGCGCGCCACCCCATAGTGATTCATCGCGTCCACGCGGTTGGTGGTGATGTCCATCTCAAAGCGCGATCCACCGCAGGCCGCGGCGAAGACCCCTTCCACGGCGATGCCGCGCAGCGTCAGATCCTGGGCAAGCTGCTGGTCGTCTACCGCAAGCGGGGGAAGGTATTCGCGAAGCCATTGGGTGAGGATGTTCATAAATCTCTTCCTGAGCTGTTCGCTCTTTCAAAACCGGCCGCTCCGGGTGAGAGTCGGGGGGAGTGTGTCAACCGGTATCGCCGCAGGGGCGGTTCAGATCAAGCGTTGCGCATGGGTGGGTGGGGCCGGAGCCAAAGGAGTTTCCGTGGCGGAACGGCTGCCGCGGGCAGCGCGCGCGGGCGGAGCACGCGAAGATTGACCCGGTCACGCAAACTGCTCCAGAAACCGCATATCCCCGCTGTAGAGCAACCCGATATCGCTGATCCCGTACTTCATCATCGCAATCCGGTCGACGCCCATGCCGAAGGCGAAGCCGCTGATCC
>CAXUIM010000303.1:0-5208 GCA_964250885.1 uncultured Acidobacteriaceae bacterium
CGGGTTTCGTACGTGCCTCGCGGACATCCGAGGTGCTTTTTCAACAAGCTCTTAGCCCTGCGCCGGCTGCAATGCCGCATCCAACTCCCAAAGCTGATCCAGAGCTAAAATTTCGAGACGTTCATGCCCAGCAAACAAGACAAGCCTCCGATCTATCTGCTCGATTCCATGGCGTTCATCTTCCGCGCCTATCACGCCATGCAGCGCTCCCGTCCCATGACCACGCGCACCGGTATTCCCACGGCGGCAACGTACGTGTTCGTCAACATGATCAACAAGCTGCGAAAGGACTTCGCTCCCGAGTACTTCGCCGCCGTCTACGATGTGGGTGCTCCCGTCCACCGTAATGAGCAGGCCAAAGGGTTGAAGGACGTCCAGAAGTTCAACATCAAGACCCAGCAGTTTGAGACCATCGAGTACGGCGGCTACAAGGCCAATCGTGTCGAGACTCCGCCGGACCTGATACAGCAGCAGCCCTACATCCGGCGCGCCCTGGAAGCGTTTCGCATTCCGATTCTGTATTACGAGGGCTTTGAAGCCGACGATGTGATCGGCACATTGAGCTGCCAGCTCGCGGCCCTGGGGCACCACGTCTATGTCGTCTCCTCCGACAAGGACATGATGCAGCTGGTCAATGCCGATGTCTCCATCCTGAATCCCACCAAGGACAACCTGATTCTGGATTCCGCGGGTGTCGAGCAGGTGCTGGGAGTGGCACCGCCGCGGGTGATCGATGTGATGGCTCTGCGCGGCGACTCGATCGATAACATACCCGGCGCACCCGGCATAGGCGACAAGGGCTCGGTCGAGCTGATTCAAAGCTTCGGCTCGGTAGAAGCCGCGCTGGATCGCGCCGCCGAGGTGAAGAAGAAGACCTATCGCGAGTCCCTGCAGAACAATCGCGACAACATCCTGCTCTCCAAGGAACTGGTGACGATTCACACCGGCGTGCCGATCGAGTTCTCGCTGGAAGCCATGCGCACCCGTCCCGTGGACAACGCCGCCTGCCGGGCGTTGTTTACCGAGCTTGAGTTCACGACGCTGCTGAAAGAACTGGCTCCGGACGTGGAGGCCACGCCGACGACTTATAACACCGCCGCTACGGCCGCCGACCTGGCCGCTCTGCTGCAGGAGGCAAGGGCGGCCGGGGCCCCGGGCGTATCCATCGCACTCGCCGCAAACCCCCAGGCCTTGTCCGAGGAGCTCGCCGCGGGAGTGTTGGACTCTCCCGAATTGATCGCCAACCCGGACATCGAACTGGAGCGCGAGCCCGAACCGCCGCAGACGATGTCTCTCTTCGGCGTGCCGGAGCCCACGCCGTCCGTTCTGGAGGAGCTGTTGTCCGCGCCCACCACCGACCCGGCCTGCCGCTTCGGACTGGCGGTCACGGCCGCGCATGCGCTCGAGGTGGATCTGTCCACTCCCGGTCTGCGCGAAGCGCTCGAGGACCCCACCCTGCCCAAGCAGGTGCACGACCTGAAGGCGGTGCTGCGCGCGCTGCAGCCGCACAACGTTACCCTGGCCGGCCGCGTCACGGATGTCATGCTGCAGAGTTATCTGCTGAATCCCACGCACAGCTCGCACACCCTGATCGATATTGCTGCGCGCAGCACCAGCGTGGCCCTGATCCACCAGCCTGCAAAGGACAACCCCGCCGACCCGCAGCGGCTGGCCGAAGCCGCGGGGGCGATTGCGCGCCTCGCCGCCACCCTCACAGCGCAGCTGACCGAGGTGGCTCCGCAGCAGGAACGGCTGCGCGACGAGCCGGGTCTCGGCGGTGCGATTACCCCGGCGATGCTCTTTGCGGATCGTCAGACCTCCGCCAGCCCCGCGCCCGCCAGCCCCAGGCCGGAGAGCCCCACTCCAAGCCCGCCCGCGACAGTCGCCGCGGCCGGTCCACTCAATCCGGAGCCGGGTTCATTGAACCCTGAGTCGAGCCTCTCCGACGTCTACATGCAGCTCGATCTTCCGCTGGTGCCGGTGCTTCTGCGCATGGAGCAGAATGGCGTTCGCGTAGACCTGGATTTGCTGCGCGAGCAGTCCTCCCGCCTGGCGGTGCAGATCGACGATCTGGCCGAGCGGATCTACGCCTCATCCGGCCACCGCTTCAACATCAACTCGCCCAAGCAGCTCGGGGACGTCCTGTTCAACAGGATGGAGCTTCCCAAGCCGCTCAAATACGGCAAGGGCAAGGTGATCTCCACCGCGCAGGAGATTCTGGAAGATCTCGCGCAGCACCATGATGTGCCGGCGCTGGTGCTGGAGCATCGCCAGCTCCAGAAGCTCAAGGGCACCTATCTCGATGCGCTTCCGCTGCTCGCCGATTCCGCCGGCCGCATCCATACGACCTTCAACCAGGTGGGCACCGCCACGGGCCGCCTCAGCTCGATCAATCCCAACCTGCAGAACATCCCGATTCGGACAGCGGTGGGCCGCGAGATTCGCGCGGCCTTCATTGCGGCGCCGGGCAACCTGCTGATGTCGGCGGATTACTCGCAGATCGAGCTGCGCCTGATGGCGCATTTCTCGCAGGACCCGCTGCTGCTGGATGCCTACCGCACCGGCAAGGACATTCACACTCTCACGGCGGCCGAGGTCTTCGAAGTGGACCCCGTCACCATGGACAAGGAGACCCGGGCGCGCGCCAAGGCGGTGAACTTCGGCATTGTCTACGGCATCTCGCCGTTCGGCCTTGCGGCGCAACTGGGCATTGACCAGAAGACGGCCAAGGCCTATATCGAGCGCTACTACGAGCGCTACCAGGGGATTAAAACCTTCATTGACCGCACGCTTGAAGCGGTCCGCCGCGAGCAGCTGGTGCGCACCGCCTTTGGCCGTGTCCGCCCCATCCCGGACATCCAGTCCCGCAATCCCAACCAGCGCGGCTTCGCCGAGCGCACGGCCGTCAACACACCTCTGCAGGGCACGGCCGCCGATCTCATCAAGCTGGCTATGCTGCGCATCGACGCGGAGATGGCTCGCCTCCAGCTTCGCTCGTGGATGACGCTTCAGGTGCACGACGAACTGCTTTTCGATGTTGTGCCCGAAGAAGCCGAAGAGATGCAGTCGCTGGTCAAGAGGGAGATGGAATCGGCCGGCGCCTTCACGGTTCCGATCGTCGCCGACGTGGGCCTGGGCCAGAACTGGCGCGACATCAAGTAGTCTTCTCCTGGCAAAGGATGCTCTCCGGTAATCTTGATCCGAAGCACTGCCGCCACACAGCCGGGGTAGACGAACTCTGCCCCTTCGGCGTCCTATGAAGCTGGAAACAGAAGGAAACTTGGCTGCTTCGACCCGGGCAACGAGCACCATCCCGGTACCATTCAACAGGTGAGCTTACATGGCGACGTTCGGCTTGACGGACTGGCTGCTGGCGGATATCCGGCTGCCCAAGGGTGTCCACAGCGCGCCCGAACCGGTTCACGCGTGGTGGCGGGTCATGTGTCTCACCGGGGTGGACTACTTCTCCACGCTCGGATACCAGCCGGGAATCGCCTTTTTAGCAGCGGGGGTTCTGTCTCCCATGGCGACCCTGGTCCTGGTGCTGGTGACGCTGTTCGCCGCGCTTCCGGTATATCGGCGGGTTGCGCGGGCAAGTCCCAACGGCCAGGGAAGCATCGCCATGCTGGAGCGGCTGTTCCCGGAGTGGGGTGGGAAAGCCTTCGTCCTGGTGCTTTTGGGCTTTGCTTCGACGGACTTTATTATCACGATGACCTTGTCGGCTGCCGATGCGGCGGCCCACTTCACGCACAATCCCTTCGCTCCGCACTGGCTGCGGGGGCAAATGCTGGTAACGCTGCTGCTGCTGACGGGGTTAAGCGCTGTCTTCCTGAAGGGATTCAAGGAGGCCATCGGGATTGCGGTCGTGCTGGTGGCCGCCTACCTGGCGCTGAATGCGGTCGTGACCGTCAAGGCCATAACGGTCGTGCTGCATCACCCGGAGCTTCTGCCCCGCTGGAAGGACGCGTTATTCGCCCAGCACCCCAACTGGCTGGGCATGCTGGGTGTCTGTCTCCTGTTATTCCCGAAGCTGGCGCTGGGTCTCTCGGGCTTCGAGACCGGAGTTGCCGTGATGCCTCTGATCGCCGGCGCCGATCTCGACGACCGCATCCGGAATACGCGTAAGCTGCTCAACACCGCCGCTGTGATCATGAGCGTGTTTCTGATCGCAACCAGCGTCGTCACTACGCTCCTGATCCCACCGGCAGCGTTCGCGGAGGGCGGGCCGGCCAACGGCCGAGCCCTCGCCTATCTCGCGCACCAGTATTTCGGCAGCGGCTTTGGAACTGTCTATGACGTGAGCACCATCCTTATCCTGGCGTTCGCCGGCGCCTCCGCGCTGGCCGGTCTTCTGAATCTGATCCCGCGGTATCTGCCCCGGTTGGGAATGGCGCCGGAGTGGGCTCTGGCTTCGCGGCCGCTGGTGCTGGTATTCATGGGAATCGCCTTCGCGGTCACGCTGGCCTTCCACGCGGATGTGGATGCGCAGGGCGGAGCGTACGCGACCGGCGTTCTCGTGCTGATCACGTCCGCGGCGTGTGCCGTGACGATTTCCCTATGGAAGAGCCGATTGCGCTGGCTGTACCTGCTGGCCGCGCTGGTCTTCGTGTACACCACGGCGGTGAACATATGGGAGCGGCCGGAGGGTCTGAAGATCTCTTCCTTTTTCATTCTGGCCATCATCACCGTGTCGGTGGTTTCGCGGGCCATGCGATCGACGGAGCTACGCATCATCGACGTCGAGCTCTCCGGCTCGGCGGCGCAGATCCTGGCCGGAGAGCCGGATGAGGTAATTCGTCTGGTCGCGCGCCGGCCCCAACCTGAGACGGCCACAGACCTGGACACCATCGATAGCATCGTGCGGCAACGATTCGGCTTGAGTCCGGATGAGAAGCTTTATTTTCTGGAGGTGGAGCGAACCGACGCCTCCGAGTTCGACCAATGCCTCTGCGTCGAAGGCAAGCGGGTGGGCAATCATGATGTCCTTTATGCCACGAGTCCGGTGGTGGCGAATGCGATCGCGGCGCTGCTGATTTATCTGGAGAAGCAGACCGGCAAAGTTCCTCATGCGTACTTCAAATGGAAGGAGGGCAATCCGGTGACGAACGTGTTCCGCTTTGTCTTCCTGGGCGAGGGCGACGCGGCTCCGATCACTCACGAAGTGCTGCGCCGGGCCGTACCCGACGTGAGCCGCCGGCCGATCATTTA
>CAXUIM010000304.1:0-5200 GCA_964250885.1 uncultured Acidobacteriaceae bacterium
ACCCCAAGATTTTGCTTGCGAAGACCGCGGGAGAGCGGCACAATGGCATCTCGCGTGTAGAGTTCGCCTTCGCCGGTCTGGAGAAGATCAATGGGAGAGCAGAACCTCGTCGAAGAACGGCCGGCTGGTTCGGTGGCCTTCGTGCAGCAACAGGCGTTCGACGCGATGTTCGCCGATCTGAGCGGCCAGTTGACTCGCAAGGCCTCCATGCTTTGCCGAAACGAGTACTCGCCCTCCTTCGCCACGGGCGACTTGCTGAACGACCTCTATCTGCGGTTGCGGAAAAATCCGGCCTATGCCCTGGCCATCGCGGCGCGAGGGCGCCTGGATTTCATGCATGCCGCCTCAGGCATTATGCGCAACATTCTCACCGATGCCGCTCGTCGCCGCTCTGCTGGCAAGCGCGGGGGCCACTTCCTTTTTGTGACCCTGAACCAGGCGGATGAGCAGTCCAGAACGACTCTTTCTCCGGAGATGTTATTGGACATCGATGACGCGTTACGCGCTTTGGAGCAGTCCCAGCCGCGACGGGCGAGCATCCTGAAGATGCGCTTCTATGGTGGTCTGTCGATTCGCGAACTTCAGGAGTACTGGGGTTTGGCCGACGCTACCGTGGAGCGCGATATTCGTCTCGCCCTCAAGCTGCTGTATACGTTGCTGAAGAGCGATTCGGACATCGAAAAGAGGTCCTGATGAATGGCAAGCTCGTGGCCGAGGCCGTTGATCTAGTCGGCGAGGCGGCAGAATTCCCCACAGCGGCACGCGCTGTCTTCTATGCAGAGCGCTGCAAAGCGAACTCCGAGCTCCTGTCACTGGTCCGGCAACTGGAGAATGCGCCGGGGGACGACCGCTCGCCGGTGCTGGGCGACGGTCTGGACGATGTGGCCCCGTTGCTCTTTGCCGAAACTCCCACCCCGGATGCCTTGCTGGGCTCCGTCGTCGGCCCCTACCGGATCGAAGAGAAGGTGGGCGAAGGCGGGATGGGGCGCGTGTATCGCGCGCTCCATACGGGCTATAACGGCGTGGTTGCGTTCAAGGTGCTGCAGGACATTCACGCGAAAGGAAACGATGGCCGGGCGCGCCTGAAGCGTGAAGCCGAGATCCTGGCCCGCTGCAGGCACCCGGCTATCGCTCAAATCTACTTTGGCGACGTCCTGCCCGGCGGCGACACCTACATCACCATGGAGTTCGTCGACGGCCAATCGATCACCGAGTATTGCAAATCGGCGGCACTCTTGCTGGACCCACGTCTGCGGCTCTTTCTGGATGTGTGCGACGGGGTACAGTCTGCGCACGCCGTCGGCATCATTCATCGGGATCTCAAGCCCAGCAATATCCTTGTCCGGTTCGATGGCGCGGTCAAGCTGGTCGACTTCGGCATCGCTGAGGCGTTCGGTGAAGACCGTTGCGTCAACCCCAGGTACATCTCCGTTGCGTACGCGGCGCCGGAACACGGCGAGGCTACGACAACGCAGACAGATATCTACTCGCTGGGGATCCTGCTGGCGGAGTTGGTTCTGGATCGTTTGCCATTCCGCTCTACCAGCCGCAGTCCAGCTGTGATGCGGCGCGCCATCCTTGAAAATGGCTTGCAGCCTTTGCGAACGATCGCGCGGGAAGACGGTCCAATGCCGTTCTGTCTTACCGGCCTGGAAGCGCTGCGCTGGCGAGAGCTGGAAGCGATCTGCTTCAAGGCGACGGCGCGCGAGCCAAAGGCCCGATACGAGACAGTGAAGGATCTGTCGGACGACGTGGAGCGCTTCCTCGCGCGCCGGCCAGTCAGCGCCTGCGCCTTCTCGCGCGGGAGGCACGCTCTGTACGTGGGTTGGAGAACTCTTTCGTCCCACAGGATCGCGGTCTGCATTGCAGCTGCGATGTTGCTGCTGTTGACGGGCATCGTTGCAAGCTACGGGTGGGGTTTGCACTTGTCGCATGAGGTTGCTCGAAGAGAGGAGCTGCACGCCAAGCGGATGGAGGTGTTCACGACCGGGCTGTTCCTCGCAGGCGATGTAGCCTTGCAGGCAAACCTCACAAGCGAGCAGCTACTGAACCGAGGGGTTCTTCAGGCTCGCGCTCTGGAGACGGAGCCCGAGGAGCAAGCCGAGCTCTTCAAGACCCTGGGACAGGGTTACGAGCAGATCGGGTCTTATGCGAAAGCGCGAGACCTCTTGATGCAATCGCTGGCGGAACGCATACAGCTGCACGGGCCCGCCTCGGCGCAAGCGGCCGATACCATGATTCAGCTGTCCGTGCTGCTCGGCGACGAAGGAGAAAGAAGAGCGGGACTCGATATGGCCGAGCACGCCCTGTCGATCCAGAAGCGAGTGCTGCCGGCGGGAAACATCGAAATCCTGCGTTCGCAGGTGCAGGTGGCACAGCTGTTGAGGGAGCTCGGCGATTACGAGACCCCTGTACCCTTGCTGGAAGAGGCCATCCGGCTGGAAACCGGCAAACCCGAGCTGCTTCCTGATCTTTCGAATGCCGCCAACGAGCTCAGCCTGACCGAGAACGATCTCGATCATCTGGATCGGTCGCTCAAGCTGCAACAGCAAAGCATGACCATCGATGGCCAGCTCGAAGGGGATCGGCACCCCGATATAGCCGAACATTTGCTGACCCTGTCGAACACACATACTGTGCAAGGCAAGTACGCCATGGCAGTCCTGGAGGCCCGTCAGGCGCTGTCCATTCTGAGCGAATGGCTGCCACCCGGCCACCATGAAATTGCCGCCGCCGAGACACAGCTGGGAATCGCGCTGGCAGATCAGTCGCGGCCCGCCGAGGCCTTCATCCTGCTCAACAAGGCCCTGCATACACTTGAGGCAGAAAAGGAACGGTCCAGCACCGAGGCCCTGGCACTTTGGGGTCTGGGCGTTGTTTACACACAGCAGGGACGAAGTGTGCAGGCGCTTTCGACCTATCAAAGCTGTCTTGCGGTGTACAAGGGGCTCTATCCACGCCCTAACGCGAGCTGGGCCGCTCCCCTGAGGGGCATGGCGGCAGTCCTTCTCGACCAGGGCAAGCCTCTGGAGGCAGAGCGGACAGCACGCGAGGCCTATGAGATCAGCCGTGCGAAACTCGTTGCCGAGGATCCGCGCCTGATCAAGGCGGAGTTGCTGCTGGCGCAGGCACTGACCGCCCAACATCGTGGAAGCGAAGCCGTGCCTCTGTTTCGGGATGTTCTGAAGCTGACACAGGCGGGCGGGGAAGAAAGCTCCGCGTTTCAGGCTCAAATCGCTTCCGCTGCGTCCACACTGAACTCTCTCGAGAAGACCGCAAACACAGGTGCGGCGCCCCTTTCACAATAATTTCCCGCGCAATCGCCTCGACTCCATCCGGGTGGAGAGATCGCTGCCCGAGAGCGTTGCAGGCCTGCGGCGAATCGCAGGTTGGAGCCCGCCTGCGCCTCCGCCCGCACCGCGCAAAAATTCCCTCCTAACCGCAGTCCGCGGCCGGGTGTCTAATGCTGCGAATGGACACGAACGACCACGCGGCGATCCGGGCAGTCCTTGCTGGAGACAAAGACGCCTACGGAGTGCTGGTGGTGCGCCATAGCGAAAAGCTGTTCCGGGTAGCATTTCGCATCACCGGAAACGAAGCCGATGCGGAGGATGTAGTGCAGGAGGCCTTGCTGCGCGGCTATCGCAAGCTGGAAAGCTTTGAGCTGCGGTCGGATTTTGGAACGTGGATCTACCGCATCGCGGTGCGCTGTGCCTTGAACAGAATTGGCGGCCCGAAGGTCGACGACAGCAACAGAGTGGCTGAAGAACCAGACTCAGAGCTGCACGAAATGCAGATGGCGGACTCCGCCGCCGGTCCGGACCGGCTTCTGCTGAGTGGTGAGATCGGGGCGTTGCAGGAGATCGCGATGCAGAGCCTGACGCCCACGGAGCGAACCGCATTTGTGCTGCGGCACGTCGAAGAGCGCAGCACGGAAGAGATTGCAGCCACGCTGGGGATCGCACCCAACGCGGCGAAACAAGCAGTATTTCGCGCCGTGCAAAAGCTGCGGCGCCGGTTGGCGAACCTGAGGATGAAGGTATGAACCACTTGACCGAAGCAGAGTTGATCGCGCATGTGTACGCCGAGGAGGATCAGGATGCGGCGGGAGTGCATCTTGCGGAGTGCCCGGAGTGCTCCAGGCTCTACTCTTCGCTGCGCAGCGATCTTGCCGAAATGAAATTCGCGGATCCACCGCCGCGGGGCCCCGCGTACGGCGACCAGGTGTGGGCCTCGATCTCCGGCCGGCTGCTGGCCTATGGAGCGAGAGAGCCCCACCGGCCGCGGGAGCGATGGTTGCGCGGCCGGTGGTCGCAAGGATTGGGTTACGCGGCGGCCTGCGCCGGGCTGGCGGTCTGCGCTTTCACTGGCGGAAGGATTTGGGAGCACAAGCAGGCCGCGGCGGCAGCTGCGAATCGGTCTCAGCAAAACGGGCCTATCGTGGCGCAATCCCCGCAGCGTGTCATGGTGGTGGTCCTGAGCGACCACCTGGACCGCTCCGAGCAGCTGCTGGTGGAACTCAAGCATGCCGATCCCAACAGCCCGAAGACGGTGTCTCCGCTGCGCGACGAGGCGCGAAGCCTGTTGGCGGCAAACGGCCTGTGCCGCCAGGAAGCCAGGCAGGACGACGATCCAGCACTGGCAACGGCGCTCGATCACCTGGGTCATCTGCTGGCCGAACTGGCAAACCAGCCGGGTGGTGTAAACAGCGCAAACATCACCAGGCTGCAAAACGAAATGAATGCGGATGGTCTGCTCTTCGAGGTGCGCGTCCTGCGTTCCCGGCAGGAGGCCCCAACCGAGCCGGCGAAGGGTGGCCAGATATGAGAGTCCAATGCTTCTTTATTCCTGCTCTGCTGGGAGCGCTGGTCTGCGGCTGTCCGAGCGCCAGCGCACAGATCGCGCCGGGCCAGAGCTTTACCGGAAGCCCCGCTTCTAGCGGAACCGACAGCACAGCGACTCTCATGGATGCTGCTGACAGCGCCCGGTATGCGCAAGGAATGCAGGCCATCAACGAACGTCGCTGGCCAGAAGCAGAAGCGATCTTCACCAAGCTGGCCAGCCCGGGCGGCGCGCACACCGATGGCGCGCTCTATTGGAAGGCGTATGCGCAGGACAAGCAGGGACATCCCAAACCGGCGCTGTCCACTTGCGCCGAGCTGGGCCGTACCTTCCCCACCAGCAGCTGGGTGCATGAATG
>CAXUIM010000305.1:0-5177 GCA_964250885.1 uncultured Acidobacteriaceae bacterium
CTCCGGATGGATCGCGCTGGCGCGCCTGCTGCGGCCCCAGGGGCGCAAGGGAGAGCTTCTCGCCGAGCCACTCACCGATGTGACCGCCCTTCTCACCGCGGGGCGGGACGTCGCTGTGGTTCCTGCCGGCGCGAGCTCTCCGGCCACGGATCCGTCCCTGCGACGGATCGAGGAGATCTGGTTCCCTACCGGCCGGAACTCCGGCCGGATCGTGCTCAAGCTCTCCGGTTGTGACAGCATCTCCCAGGCGGAGAGCCTGGCGACCCAGGAGGTGCTGCTGCCCGCCGGCGATCTGCCGTCTCTGGATCCCGATACGTTCTTCGTCCGCGATCTGCTCGGGTGCGAACTCTACGATGGCGCCAGTTATGCGGGCCGCATCGTCGATGTCCAGTTTGCCACCTCTCCAGACGGACGCAAGCGCCTGGAAGACGCCGCTCCGCTGCTGGCCATTGCGCGCCACCCCTCGTCGCAGGGAGAGACCGCCGAAGCTGACTCTGAGGAGGAATCTGTGCTGGTTCCCTTTGTCCGTGCCTGGCTGGAGTCCGTGGACGTCGCGGCTCGCCGGGTGGTGATGCATCTGCCGGCAGGGCTCCTGAATCGGGAGAATGACCGGGACGGGCAAGACCAGGCGTAATATTCCGCCGCGCGCCGTTTGGGCGGTCGTCGCCACGGAAGAGACGTCGACGTTGCCCCGCTGGCAACGGGTCTGCCAGCCAGGAGTGGGCAATTCGCGAGGCGATCTCAGTCCAGCCAAATAGATCGAGATCCGGTCTCCCTGGTCAACAGCCTCCAGGTCAACAGCCTCCCGATCAACAGCCTCCGGATCGACAGCCGCCCGGACCAACAGCCTCCGGATCAACAGCCTCCTGCAGCCCGTCGTAGACTGACTTTACGACCATCAGCCGCCATGCGCTTCGACATTGTTACCCTCTTTCCGGAGTTTTTTCGCGGCCCGTTCGACTTTGGAGTCCTGCAGCGGGCGCTCTCTTCCGGCCTGGCCGAAGTCCATCGGCACGACCTCCGCAACTTCACGCACGACCGGCATCGCACCGTCGATGACCGCCCCTTTGGCGGCGGCGAAGGGATGGTGTTGAAGGCGCAACCCATCTTCGAGTGCGTTGAGTCGCTTGGCATTCGGCCCCGGCCCGACCGCGACGGCTCGCGAGAGACGGTGATCCTGCTCTCGGCGCAGGGTCCGCGTTTCAGCCAGGCGACGGCGCGGCGGCTTTCGCGGGTCCAGCGTGTGGTGTTGATCTGCGGCCGCTATGAGGGCGTGGACGAGCGCGTGAGCCAGCTGCTCTGCGACGAGGAACTCTCCATTGGGGACTACGTACTCTCCGGCGGCGAGCTGGGCGCGGCCGTGATCGTCGATGCCGTGGTTCGTCTTCTGCCTGGCGTGCTGGGCCACGCCGACTCGGCACGTTATGAGAGCTTTGGAGAGGCCGAGGAGCTCCCCCAGGCTGTATCCCCTGACGGTTCGTTGGCTCCGCTCACGGGCGCTCCCCGATCGACTTACGGCGCGGGCGGCCTGCTCGATTACCCGCACTACACCCGCCCCGCGGAATTCCGCGGAGTTCCGGTTCCGGAGGCGCTGGGCAGCGGCGATCACCTGGCCATTCGCCGCTGGCGCCGGCAGGCTGCGTTGCGCAAAACCCTGGCTAATCGTCCCGATCTGCTCGCGGGCGCCGATCTCAGCGACGAGGACCGGGAGTTCCTTGCCTTGTTGACCAGGTCTAGGTGATCAGGCCTCGCGGACCGGGCTTAGACCATTTCTCCTGTTCCGGGTGACGCGGATACACCGTGCGTGTGCCGTTTTCCTCAATGTAACCGGGGTCGGAGACTCTCATTGATTCTCCAGCAACAGGAGAATTGCTCCAGGCGTAGACTGGAGACTATGAAGCGCCTTCTGGCAATTGCGCTGGTGGTGAGCTGGGCCGTCGTGGCCGGCGCACAGCACGGCGGGGGGCACGGCGGCGGCGGTGGCTTCTCGGGGCACGGTGGCAGCGGCTTGTCAAGATCCGGCGGCGGCTCTTCCCGGCCCGGCAGCGCAGCTTTTGGGGCACGCGGCTCCGGGGCCTTCTCCAGTGCCGGTCGCTCGCCGTATGCGGGCCGTTCCTTCGCCGGCTATCGTTACTCCAGCGGCTATCGTTATCCCAGCGGCTATCGTTCGTCCAATGACTATCGCGGTTTCAGCGGCAATCGAGCCACTGCGGGGCGCTCCGCCGTTTCGTCAGCCCGGCCCAGCTTCTACGGCGCCCAGACTGCCGGCTCTTTCCGTTCGGGCTATGGAGGAGGAGATCGCCGTTTTCGAATTTATCCCGATTATGGATATGGCGGCTGGCTCGGGCCATGGGATGGACTGGGTTATCTCGGCTTTGACGATTCGGACTTTGACGACGGCTATGGCGGCTATGGCGGGTACGGCGATTCGGACTCCTACGGCGGTCCTCCGCAAAGCTCCGCGGCAGGTCCGGACGAGGGTGCTCCGGACCAGGGACCACCCGGCCCAAGCGGATACCCAAACCCGTATCCGGACCAGTATCCAGACCCGTACGCAGGCGGATACTCTCCCTATTCCGGACCAGGGCCCGCGATGGGGTATGCGCCTCAAGCAGTCGCGCCGGTCTCAGCAGGGCCGGCTCCTGAAGATGTCGTCACTCTTATCTTCAAAGATGGGCGGCCGCCCGAGCAGATTCACAATTATGCGCTGACCCGGACCACGCTGTACGTGCGCGATCAGCAGCGCCGCGACATACCCGTGGACCAGCTGGATCTCGCCGCCACCGAGAAGGTCAACCAGGATGCCGGGGTCCAGTTTCAGCTTCCCCGGGCAGCGAAGTAGCGTCTGGCCGGCACGAATGATGGTTGGCCCCAGCGTCGTACTTGCTGCTTGTCTGCTGCTGCTGCCGCTGCTTTTTGCCGCCTTCTTCGCCGACGCGCTCGCGGCGTGCGTGCAGCGCTTGCCGTCAGCCCCGCGCCTTCTCTTCCCTTCTCTGCTCTGCGTGCCCTACCTCCTGGTAACCGGCCGCTACCATGATTTCCACTGGAGCTGGTTGCTGCTTTATGCGCTGCTGCCGGTCGCGGTCGCCGCTCTGCTGCTCCGGGCGCGCGGCGTCGATCCGGAGCAAAGGGGAACGTGGCGCGACTTCCTGGTGTTAGCCACCCTCGGTCTGGCCGTGGATCTGCGCTGGTTCGAGCGGGCCTGGCCGCCGCACCTGAGCGCCTTCAACAAGATTCTTTTGCTCGACGCTGGAATCTACGGCTTCCTCTTCCTGCGCCGGCTTGGGGACGTTGGCTTCGATCTGCGGCTGCGCTTGCGCGATGTCCGGATCGGCCTGCGGGAGTTTGCTTTCTATGCTCCTTTGGCCATTGCCGCGGGTTTGGGCCTCGGCTTCCTGCATTGGCATGCTCATTGGCCCAGCCCATTGCAGGCGCTCGTCGCGTTCGTGTTCACCTATCTTCTAATCGCCATTCCGGAAGAGCTCTTCTTTCGCGGCTGGCTGCAGAACCTGCTCGAACGCCGTCTGGGGCGCACCCCGGCCCTGCTGGTAACGGCCGTGCTCTTCGGGCTTTCCCACTTCAACAAACGGGCTATCCACTTCAACTGGCGCTACGTGCTGCTGGCCGCGGTGGCCGGAATCTTCTACGGCCGGGCGTGGCGGCAGGATCGGCGCGTCGGCGCCTCCGCGCTCACTCACAGCTGCGTGGATACCGTCTGGTCTCTCTGGCTGCGATGATGGCCGGCGTGCGGCCCGTGGTGTGCATGATAGGTGAGATATCCCAGCCCCACCCGCATGTTGCGGATAATGGGCCCGGGCACCGTGAGGGCGATTGTGATGCCTAGAATCGCGTGCGCCATGGCCAGGGGATACAAATTGCGATAGCGCAGGAAGATCAGGCAGGCGGCGGTCCCGAAGACCAGGGTCACCACGGTCAATACCGGGTTCGGCAGGTGTGCCGCGGCAAAGATAGCCGCCGTAGCCAGCACGGCATAGCGCGGCCTGGGGATGAGCCGCAGCAGCCGGCGCAGGAAGAAATCGACCAGCAGAATCTGCTGCATGAGCGACCAGATCATGTAGCCCCAATAGCGCTTCAGAAACGGAACTGTCCCGCCCACGGGATGCAGGACGTGCTTCTCGCGCGCCACCAGAACCGCAACCGCGCTGAGCGCCAGGGCCACTCCCACCACCCAGAGAGAGCGCCAGAAGTTGGCCGTACGAAGACCCATGACGCCCCAGCTGTCGAAAGACATCCAGAGGACCGCCACCAGAAACACCGCCGCTAGGTAGTACAGACCGCGCTGCCACGGCCGCCAGCTCCAGATCACCAGCAGAATGAGCCCATAGCCCATCAGCAATTCCAGTACATCCCGCCTGCGGGAGGGGAGTGCGTGCGTGCGTTCAGCGCTCGCGCTCTCACGGTTTGGATCGGTCATTGTTTAATCTTAACGCGGTTGCAGCTCCGTTGTCGGCGTTGCTAGTGGTGCAGTTTGCACCCCGGCGACGGAGGCGGAACTTGCAACACACGTCTGGACGATGGAACAGCTTGTGCGGCTGCTGAGATGAGCCAGCTCCAGCAAGCCGCGCAACGGAGGTTTTCGTGTGACCTGGACGGCCTCTTCGCGGCATACCCGCTGAATTCGGCCGCCCCTCAAGCCAGGAAAGGGCCCGAATGCGCCCTTAGACTCGGACTGACCGCGACTGCGGCACTACCCCAGCGGTGTGTTTGACGGTGCTCCATGCAGACCGGCGGTACGCTGGGTGAGGGGCTCACAGTGAAGACACGTCGGGCAAGCGAACGCGGCTTGCATCGGCGAGTCCGCGTCTGGATTGGAAACCCGGATTTACCAGCGACCAGCGAACCGTTTCCTGTGCAGATTCTCTGCAGAACCTCGCCTTGTCATGTAAACTAAAGATTCGAAATTACGCAAGGAAACCCGTCATGTCTATTCATCCGATAATGCAGAAATTGGCCGCCAAGCTCGAGCGGACCGACCTCCCCGATTTCGCTCCGGGCGACACCGTGCGCGTGCAGGTGAAAATCAAAGAGGGCGACAAAGAGCGTCTGCAGGCATTTGAAGGCATGGTGATCGCCTGCCGCAAAGGGCCGCAGGGCACCTTTACCGTCCGCAAGATGAGCTTCGGCCAGGGCGTCGAGCGCATCTTCCCGTACAACTC
>CAXUIM010000306.1:0-5156 GCA_964250885.1 uncultured Acidobacteriaceae bacterium
CGTCCCCTGCTACTCTCCCGGTCGTCCATCCTCTGCGGCGCAACGCGTAGCTGCAACACTTCCCTCTACTCCCGCAGGAGAGGAACGCGCCCGCTTCGCTGTTCCCAGTCCGGTACTGCTGGCGCTGATCCTTCTGGGGGCTCTGGCCTGTTCCGGCCGGCTCGCGGCCCAGGCTCTACCCGCGGCTACCCAACCGCTGGATATCGGCGTCTATGCCGGTTACCTCAACGGCAACCCCGATTACGCTCCCTACCGCAACACTGGTGAGGCCTTTGGGGTCAATTTCGCGCACCGCTTCCGCTTCCCCATCGTTCCGTCGCTGGAGACCCGCATCAACCTGACCAACGGCCCCGCAGTGCAGGAACACACGTACCTGCCGGGTTTTCGCGCCACGGTCAACTTCCTGCACGTGCTGCATCCTTATGCGGATTTCCTGATCGGACCCGGAACGATCCACTTCAACTTTCCCAACGGTGGCTATACCGGCGACAACTCCGTGGTGTACGACTTCGGGGGCGGTGTGGGCGTCGATGTCTCCCACAACTTTCAGATCCTGGGCGATTTTCAATTTCAGCACTGGAACTTCGGCGGAACCGACACCATTACGCCGACCCTCTTCCTCTTCGGGGTGGCCTACCACTTCCGCTCCCAGCGGACCCCATAGACGGGACGTTGCGCCTTCGCCGGGTTCCACTGCTTCAAGCCAAGGCTCCAGTTCTCGGTTGACCCTTCGCTCGGGGACACACCCGCGGGAATCATGCTGTAGCCTCAAAAGCAGAGCCTCGCTCCACACTCTCTCCGTCTCACAGCGGCTGTGGGACAGCTCTCACGATCCCCGCACCACATACCCAGGTTGCCCCGCATGACCGCAGTGCCCGCTTCTGCCTCCGCACCCCCTCCGCAATTCGATCGCCCGCCAAAGCCGGTCGGCAGCCGCTTTCTGCGCGCCTGTCTGCGCCAGCCCGTAGACCGCACCCCCGTCTGGTTCCTTCGTCAGGCCGGCCGCTATATGCCGGAGTACATGGCCGTGCGCCGCCACCACACCCTGCTCGACATCTGCCGCACACCGGAGATCGCCGCCGAGGTCACTATCACCGCCGCCGAGCGGCTGGGGGTGGATGCCGCCATCATCTTCGCCGACCTTCTGCTCCCGTTCACGCCCATGGGCCTGGACTTCGAGTTTGTCGCCGGCGAGGGGCCGGTGGTCCACACTCCGGTCCGCTCCCTCGATCACATTCGCTGCTTGCGTACCGACCGCGCCGATGACCTGCTGTACGTCTCGCGGGCCATCGAAAGGGTAGCCCGGCACTTCGCCGCGCCTCGCCCGCCGGAAGGTCCGGCAGCCGAAGCCGGCGGGGACCGGCTCGGCATCATTGGTTTCTGCGGCGCGCCCTTCACCCTGGCCAGCTACATGATCGAGGGCGGCAGTTCGAGGAACTACGTCGAGACCAAGAAGCTGATGTATGCGAACTCCGAGGCCTGGCCGCTGCTGATGCAAAAGCTGGTCACGGTGCTGGTCGCCTACGCGTCGCAGCAGGTGCGGGCCGGCGCGGATGTGATCCAGGTCTTCGACTCCTGGGCCGGCGCGCTCTCCGTCCCCGACTACCGCCGGTACTGCCTCGCTTCCACCACCGAACTGGTCCAGCGGATTCGCGCGCTGGGCGTTCCCGTCATCTACTTCGGCGTCGATACCGCTTCGCTCCTGCCCACCTTCCGGGAGACGGGCGCCGACGTTCTGGGCCTGGACTGGCGCATTCCGCTCGACGAAGGCTGGCGCGCCGCCGGACTGACGACTGAAGGGGCGCCGACTGCCGTGCAGGGGAACCTGGACCCCATCACACTGTTCGCACCACCCGACGTTCTCGAGACGCGCGTTCGCGAAATCCTGGCTCTCGCCGGCAACCGTCCGGGGCACATCTTCAATCTCGGCCACGGCATCGTTCCCGGCACGCCCGTTGAAGCCGTTCTCGACGTGGTGCGGATGGTCAAGGAGTTTGCCCACCCGGCAGGCTCGGGCCTGACGGCCGGCTAAGAGGCTCCTGCCGGGCCGCCCAAAACTTTACCGAGCGATCCCCCGACTCACCCGTCTGTCCCCATAGAGAGTTCTCCTGCACGCCCGGTTTCCTGCACGCCCGGTTTCCTGCACGCCCGGTTCTCCTGCATGCCTGGTTCTCCTGCATGCCCGGTTTCCTGCATGCCCGGTTTTCCTGCATGCCCGGACCCAGCCTGAGAGCATCGCGTCCCCGGAGGGGGCGAGGGCTCCCGGCGAACGGTGTGTCTCGCGTACCCGGAGGACGGCTCTGGAAAGGACCCATGGGTTCGTTCGAGGGATACAGCTTGGCCGTGGCTTCAGCGCAGAGCGGCAGATCGGAGGTTGATCTTGGATCTCTGGTCGAGACCTACTCCGCTCTGCTCTTCCGGGTGGCCTTCTCGGTCGTGCGTAGCCGCGCCGAGGCGGAGGACGTTGTTCAGGACGTCTTCGTTCGCGTTCTGGAGCATCGCTCGGCGTTGCCCGCGATACGAGACACGCGGGTCTGGCTGGTCCGCATCGCCTGGAACCTGGCGCTCGATCGCCGCCGCCGCATCCGGCCCGAGCAGATGGACGACAGCTTCGCAGCCGGTCTGATCGCTCCCAATCTGGCCGCCGATCAGGTGTTGAACGAAGCGCAGCGTATCCGGGCCGCTCTCGACAAGATTGAGAGACTGCCCCGGGCCGAGCGCCAGGTCCTGCTGCTCTCCGCGCTGGAGGAACTCGGCACGGCGGAGATCGCGCAGGTGATGCGCAAGAGCGAGTCGGCGGTTCGAGCGCTGCTCTTCCGAGCTCGAACCCGTCTTCGCGCGCAGTTGATCGAGGGAGGCCATCTGTGAGATACAACCGGGATTTGGAAGAAAAACCGGAGAAGATGCATCCGGACGACTTCGCCGCCGATGAACTGCTGGGTCGCGTTCTTGCCGGCTTGCGTGACGCCGAAGCATCCGCAGGACTGGAGCGCCGCGTCCTCACGGCCCTGCAGGCTCGCAACTCCTCCGCAGCAGCCTGGCTTCCCCGGCCTTGGCGGCGGCAGGCTGCGATGGCCACCCTTGCCGCACTTTTGCTGGTGGCGGTTGCGATCGGCTTCGCCATCCATCCCCATCCCGGTCCTGCCTCCGCGCGAGATCAGCAGCCGCTTCCTGCCGGGCCCCTCTCCTTGCTCGCGAAAACACCTGCTGCAATGAACCCAGCCGCGAGGGAACCAGCAACAGAGCCCGCCGCAATAGAGCCCGCCACACCGGCGAAGCGGGTCCCCTCTCGCGCCAGCAGATTGCGGCGCGGTGCGGAGCATAGCCCTGACTCCGAAGCAAACGATCCGGACGCCATCGCGCGGCGTGAAACCCAAGCTCCCAGTCAACCCGCTCCGGAGATGCCGCTGACGGCGCAGGAGCAGCTCCTGCTGCGCCTCATTCACCGCGGCGATCCAGTGGAGCTGGCCGCACTGGATCCCGCGGTGCGAGCCGCGCTCTTCGCCGATGACAATGCACAGTTCCACAAATTTTTCGATCGTCCCATGGATGGAGAGAAGCAATGAAATCAAAACACGGCACAAACGCCCGACTGCGGCACACCCTGGCACTTGGATCCTTCGCGATGACTCTGGCTCTGGGGCTTGGCGCCGCCACGGCCCACGCTCAAGGCGGAGACAGCGCCGCCACATCTCCCGCTGACTCCTGCCTGAGAAGCGGCGCCTGTCCGGTCCATACGATCTATCTGGCCAACTCGATCAAGGGCAACGAGAGCAATGACATCATTACCGCCCTGCGCAATGTGCTCCTCCCCGGCGACAAAATCTTTTTCGTAGAGTCGCAGAATGCCATTCTCGTCGAGGCGCCACCCGAACAGCTCGCGCTGGCTCAGAAGCTGCTGGGCGAGCTGGACCGCCCCAGGAAGACCTATCGCCTCACCTACACCGTGGCGGAAACAGACGCCGGTAAGCCGGTCGGTACGCAGCACTTCTCGTTGATCGTGGTCTCCGGGCAAGAGACAAGTCTGAAGGAAGGCAGCAAGGTTCCGGTGCTCACCGGAAGCTTTAGTCCCAGCACCTCCGCCTCCAGCCAGGGCATGGGCGTACAGACCCAGTACACCTATCTGGACGTGGGCATGATTTTCGACGCGACGCTGGAGGACTTTGCCAACGGAGTACGTCTGCGCTCCAAGGTGGAGCAATCCAGCATCGCAGAGGAGAAGTCCGGCTTCGTTCCCCAGGATCCGATCGTCCGGCAAAGCATCCTGCAGGGCACGTCGTTCCTTACTCCGGGCAAGCCGCTCCTGCTGGGGTCGATCGACATTCCCGGCAGCACGCGCCACCTGGACATCGATGTGGTCATGGACCTGGTGCACTGACTCCCGGCCCCTCCGGCTCGGGAGACCGTTCCCTAACAATCATGCACGGTGCATCCCGCGGCAGGATGCACCGTGCTTCGGTCCGAGTTTCATGAGACTTCCGGCCAGCTAAGTCCCTGGAGAAGACGGACGCACCCGGATATACCATGGAAGAGCCGATGTCTGACTCCGCTCACAGCGCCATCCTTCTGCTCGCCCACGGCACACCCGACCGCCTCAGCGAGATGGCGGCGTACCTGGACAAGGTCACCGGCGGCCGCCCCATGCCGGCAGCCGTGGTCGAGGAACTGCAGCACCGCTACGCCCAGATCGGGCTGGGCGAAGATCCACTGCCCGGCGGTCCTCCACTCACCCGCTGGACACTGCGTCAGGCTCAACTGCTGCAGACCCACTTGCTGCAAACCGCCCCCGGCACTTGGGTCTACGTCGGCATGCGCAACTGGAATCCGTTGATCGCCGAGACCGTAGCGCGAATGAAGGCGGATGGAATCCGTCATGCGCGTGTTCTCTGCCTGGCGCCCCAGAACTCTCGCACCTCGACGGGCCTCTATCGCCGCGCGTTGGAGGCCGCACTCAAGGATGTGTACGCCGACTGCCCTGGGGACGCGTTCACGTTCGACTTTATTGCGGGCTGGGCGGACGAGCCGCTGCTCGCCCAAGCCTTCGCGGAGCGCCTCTGGCCAGTCTGGGCTCAGGCCTGCGGCCTCACCGGCACGGCCGTCCCCGTCCTCTTCACCGCGCACGCGGTGCCCTGCCGCACCATCATGTCCTCCGCAGC
>CAXUIM010000307.1:0-5135 GCA_964250885.1 uncultured Acidobacteriaceae bacterium
CGGTCTCGTGTGGTGACGAAGCCCGGCACCCACAGCAAGGCGCGCTTGTACTCGGTATCTGGCAAATCGCCGATGGACTGCCGGGCCGCTTCGGCATAGGCGCAGGCGGTGTCCATGGCGTAGGCCAGCGATCCATGGCGCTGCAGGATCTCGAGGATATCCGCATGGGCGATGCGAGCGAAGCTGCGATCGGCGAGCACGGTGCGGATAGCTTCGCGGTCGGCTCCGGTGCCACGCTCCAACGCATGGATTACAGCCAGGGTAGCCTTGCCCTCACGCAGATCCGAGGCCGAAGGCTTGCCCAACACATCGTCCTTGGCGGTGAGATCGAGCACGTCGTCCACGATCTGAAAGGCCAGCCCCAGATTCCGGCCGTATTCGCCGAGCGCCTGTTCGAAAGGTGGTTCATCCCTGGCCGAAACCGGCGACGAGATTACGGCGCCGAGCTGCATGGACACCTTGAAAAGGCAGGCCGTCTTGCGATAGATCAAGTCGATGTACTCTTCTTCATTGATCAGCCTTCCGAGCTTCTCCATCTGCAGAAGTTCGCCTTCAACCATCTCCTGGGTTAATGAGATGAGCAGGTCCAGGATGCGGAGGTTGCGCTCGTTCAGCGCGATCTGGAAGGCCTGCATGTAGAGCCAGTCTCCGGCCAGAACGCATTTGGCGTTACCCCAGGTGGTGTTTGATGAAGGGCGCCCCCGGCGAGTGCTGGCTTCATCGATGATGTCGTCGTGAACCAGGGTGGCGGTGTGCAGCATCTCGACCACCGCTCCCAGCCGGATACGGCAGTCGCTGCCGCAGCCCAGCGCTTTGGACGAGAGCAGAAGAAGCAGCGGCCGGATACGCTTGCCGCCCCCTGCAATGAGGTATCGCGCGATGTCCGTCACCACCGTGACGGGAGACTCGGACTGCCGCGCAAACTCGCGTTCGATCGCGGCGAGGTCGTCGTGCAAGAGGTCGAAAACCTCGCTAGCCGTCGCGATGGAGAGGGGACTCACGTTGATTCAAGAGTAGCAGGTGGCTGCCGGCCAGGGCCGGACAGAGACCTGCCCCTGCGCGCTGGATGTTGGTTGCACGGAAGTTCCGGCAGGTCTCTTGTTATGCGATTCGACGGTGCTGCGATGGCGCATTGGCTGAGAGCAAAACAGGGTAACGTGCCATCGGGAGCAGTATGCAAGGTGGCTTTCTGTTGGAAGAAAAGCGCCTTGAGGTCCGTGGCCCGGGGTACAGCAACCCTGATATTGCTTCAGTTGGAGCGGAAGTTCGTGAACTGCAGATCGATACCGAAATCCTTGCCCCGCAGCAGCGCCATGACTTCCTGGAGTGTGTCGCGATCTTTCGATGTAACGCGCACTGTGTCTCCCTGAATGCTGGCCTGTGCCTTCTTCTTTGAATCCTTGATGAGCGCAACGATCTTCTTCGCGGGCTCGGAGGCAATACCCTGCTTGAGCTTGATCTTCTGCCGCACCGAAGAATTCGCGGCCGCCTCGATCTTCTCGTACTCCAGGTTCTTGAGTGAGACGCTGCGCTTCACCAGCTTTTGCGAAAGGATCTCGATGACCGCCTTGAGCGTGTACTCGTCCTGGCTGGCGAGCTGTACGGTTTCGGTGCCCTCCAGCGCGATGCTGGACTTCGAGCTCTTCAGGTCGAAGCGTGCGTTGACCTCTTTTGTCGCCTGGTCAATGGCGTTCTTGACTTCCTGAATCTCTACCTTGCTGACAATGTCGAAGCTGTTATCGGCTGCCATTTCAATTCCTCATGCCATCTGATGCGGCGACACGCTGGGAGTCGCCTGTTTCTGAACCGCTGTCCATTGTGCCAGAGAAATCTTAGAGCAACGCTCCCGAGGGCACGGTACCCTGTCGGGAAAAAGCCTCTTGAAGTCCGCGGCCCTGGTACAGCAACCTGATATTGCCTCAAGCCGGCGCGAGGAGCGTTTCCGGGAACAGAGTGTGGAAGTTCCGCGTCGTCAGTTCGGCCACGGAAGCCAGAGTGATGCCGCGCAGCCCGGCCAAAAACTTTGCGGTGAGCGCCACATGAGCTGGCTGGTTGACCTGGCCGCGCAACGGTATGGGCGTGAGGAACGGCGCATCGGTCTCGACCAGGATGCGGTCGCCGGGGGCGGAGGCCGCGACCGCCTGTAGGACGGTGGACCGGGGATAGGTGAGATTGCCGGCGAAGGAGAGATAGAACCCGGCCGCCAGCGAGCGCTCCGCCTGCTCCGCATCGCCGGAGAAGCAGTGCATGATGCCGGGCAGCCCGCTGGGAGTCCAGTGCTCCGCGATCAGGCGCAGAAGGTCGTCCCAGGCAGCCTGGGGACCGCCGAAGGGCTCGTACTTCTCCTTGGCCGCGGAGCTGGCCAGCTGCGCGGTGCGGCAGTGGATCGTGACCGGTTTGCGCAAGGCCGCGGCAATCTTCATCTGCGCGATCAAGGCCGCCTGCTGGGTGGGAACGTCCGGGTTGGACAGGTGGTAGTAATCCAGGCCGATCTCACCGACGGCGATGCAGCGGGGATCCGCGGCCAGCCGGGCGAGAGTCGCCAGATTGTCTTCCGTGGCCTGGTGCGCCTCCTGCGGATGAATGCCCACAGTGGCGAAGATCCTGGGTTCAGCAGCAGCCCCAACCTGCGCCTGCGCGATTTCGAGCGCCCGGTGCATGGTGGCCGGCCCGTCGCCGATGCCGATGGCCAGCAGGGCGCCAACACCAGCCACCTGTGCATTGGCCAGGATGGCAGGCAGATCGTCATAGCCGTCAAGATGACAGTGGGAGTCGATGAGCATCATGGAGCATTTCTCCCACTACTTCAGGCGTGAGCCGAGGGCGATCTCTTCCGCCATGGTGGCGAGCACAGGCTTGCCGCCTTCGCCGTTGCTGGCCGCGAGCAGCATGCCGTGCGACTCCAGGCCGCGCATCCTGCGGGGCGCGAGATTGCTGATGACCACGATCCGGCGGCCGATCAGATCCTCAGGCGTGTACCATTCGGCGATGCCGGAAAGGATCTGGCGGCGCTCATAGCCCAGATCGACCTCGAGACGAAGCAGCTTGTCGGCCTTGGGAATACGCTCGGCCACCAGCACCTGAGCCACACGCAGTTCGATCTTCGCGAAGTCATCGATGCTGATCTGGGACGCGGCGTCGTTGGGGCCGGAGGTGATGGGGGTCTGCGAGGCGGTGGTATCGAACGGCGCACTGGCAGGGCTCTCGGAGTGAACCGGGGCGCCGTACGGCCCGGTGCTGAGCGCGGTGCTGCCGCCGACCGGCAGAGTTCCGGAGGGCTCATCGAGCGATGCGGTCCGCGGACCGGCGGTGGGTGCGGTGCTGTCGCGCACAGGCGCCGGCGCGGTTTCGTTGGGGGTTGCGGGCCTGGCGCCGCGAGCAGTCAATGTGGTCTGATCTTCCATGTCATTCATGATCGATATAAGTCCTTTGTCGGCGCGAGGAAACAGAGGAGCGAGCGGCCCGAGCTTCGTGCCAGGCTCTAGACCGCCCCAGTGCAGGTTCTTGAACTCGCCGCGGCGCGCGGCGGTTTCGATGTCGCCCCGGCCCAGTTGCGCCCAGGCCCTGGCGGTGGCGAAGGGAAGAAACGGAAAGAGCAGGGCGGTGATGATCCGGATGGAATCGCAAGCGAGGCAGAGAACTTCTGCCAGCCGCTCTCGATCCGGGTGAGATGGCGAAGCAGCCAGCTTCCATGGCTTTTCATCGGAGAAGAACTTGTCCACGCTGGTGATGCAGGCAGCGAGCGCGGCCAGCAAGCCTGCGAAGTCGTTTGCGGCATACGCCTGGTCGACCATCCGCAGTGTGTCGTTGATCGTCTCGCGAGCCGCTGTAAAAGCAGGAGTCGCCTGCGGCAACTCAGCTCCGCGCGCCGCCTGCGCGCCCAGTTCGTCGCCGAGTTCTCCGCCAAAGCTCTTCACCACCATGGCGAGCGTGCGGCTGACCAGATTGGCATAGCCGTTGGCAAGCTCGGCGTTGTAGCGCGTGACCAGGGCATCGAAGCTGAAGCTTCCATCCTGCCCAAACGGGATCTCACGCAGAAGATAGTAGCGCAGCACGTCGGAGGCGAAGAGGTCGCGCTCCGGCTTGCGGCTGTCAGGGAACTGCTTCGCATACACGTGGTCGCCGAAGCCGTCGAGGATGGTCTCGGTGCGAACGATGTTGCCCTTCGACTTGGACATCTTGCTGTTGTCGAAAAGAATCCAGCCGTTCGCCGCGATGGCCCCGGGTAGCGCGAGCCCCGCCGCGAGCAGGAATGCCGGCCAGTAGACGCAGTGGAAGCGCGTGATTTCTTTGCCCACCAGATGCAGGTCGGCAGGCCACAAGCGAGCGAACTCCTGCTGCATTGCAGGATTATCAGAGCCGTAGCCGATGGCCGTCATGTAGTTCGCCAGCGCATCCAGCCACACGTAGATGACGTGCTTCTGCCGGCTTTCGCTGGCGGCGGGCTCGGGCACGGGAATGCCCCAGGTAAAACTGGAGCGGGAGACCGAAAGATCGCGCAGCGCGCCGGGTACATAACGAACGCCGGTCTGTTCCGACACCAGCACATCGGCGCCTTCCGCATTCACATCTCCGCAGAGAAAGCGGAGCACCTCGTTGCGGCTCGCGTCCGGAGTGATCGCCAGCTCGTTCGAAGCAATGCGGTCGATCAAAAGCCGCTGATATTCACTCAGCCGGAAGAAGAAGTTCTCCTCGGTGACCGTCTCGGTGGGTTTGCCATCCGGTCCGATGGCGCCCGGGGGGCCGTCGACGAACATCTCTTCGCCGATTGAGTATTGGCCGGTGTAGGAGCTGAGATAGATCTGCCCGCGTGCGTACAGATCGGCGAAGAGCTTCTGCGCCCCGCGCTTGTGCTGCGGATCGGTGGTGCGGATGTAGCGGTCGTAGGTCAGACCCATGCGGTCCCAGAGCCTGCGAAACTCCGCTGAGACCTGATCCGCGAATTGCTGGGGCGGGACGCCGGCGGCGGCCGCGCTGCGCTCGATCTTCTGGCCGTGCTCGTCGGTGCCGGTAAGGAAGAGCGTGTCTTCCCCCAGCAGGCGATGGCGGCGCGCCAGCACGTCGGCGACCAGGGTCGTGTAGGCGTGGCCGATGTGCGGACGCGCGTTGACGTAGTAAATCGGCGTGGTGAGGAA
>CAXUIM010000308.1:0-3245 GCA_964250885.1 uncultured Acidobacteriaceae bacterium
TGTGTTCTGTGGTGGACTGCGCTGTATGGTGTGCTGGCGTGGTGTGAGTGGTCGCGGCGTCTGCCGCCTTCGCCAGCGCCTTTGCGGCGTGGCGTGCTCCGTACCCAAGAGCGCGACCGAAACGAACCCTGTCCATACTTCTTTAGTGTACTGTCGCCGCGAATTCCGGCTCCCATCTGCTACAAACCGCTGGCGAAACGTCACGACGCCTTGGCGCATCCAACTTTCATAACAAAACGAAAGTGGGTGGGGCGATGAAGAAGATGGTGTGGATCGTGGGCGGCCTGTGCGCCGCTGCAGCAGGCTTTCTGGTCTGGGGACCGCGCCGCGCGCAGGATGTCCAGGAACTGGCCCATCGCCTGGAAGACGCCTGGGCCGATCACCACACCGTGGTGTAGCCCAGCTCCCGGGTTTGGGCCTCTGGGTGAGGGGGATGCTCCGGTTGGAAACCGCGTCGAGCAAAGATTTGTATCGCCGTATTGCCTCGATTACAGGTGCCGCGCGTTGTTCGCTTCAGGAACGTTTTCCTGCAAGTTGGAGTCTTCAACGGCTGGCGAGATTTGCCGTCTGGAGGTAATCTGTACGTGCAAGCCCCGCAGCTGCCGTTCCCGCCATGGCCGGGAATACCCAATGCGTGGTGAATGGGATCCAGGCACTACAGCGAATTTCGTTGATCCGATTCCGAAGGTTTGGGAGGTGGCGTTGAATCAGCAGGTAAAAAACCTTATCCAGAAGCTGGGCGAAGCGATACACGAGTCAGTTAGTGAATCCGAGCAGATCTCCGGTGTTGTGCAGGAGATCCGCAAACAGGGTTTCGACGTTCTGCTGATGCTGGAGGCCACCATCGGCCTCAACGAGGTTGAGGACGAGGCCGAGGAAGCAGAAGCCGCAGAAGAGGCTGAATCGACCGGGGGACCGTTCACTCGCCATGACCTGACGTTCCTCAAATCGCTACGCATCAGTACGGAGGAGCATGACGCGGCGGGTGGCGCGGCTCTCCCGGAAGCGTAATATCCCGGCGCGCAATAGCTGTTCAAATCCCCTCCTTCCTGCTAAACTCGGGCGTCCTTATGTGGCATATCTGCATCGGAGCAGAGTGCACGGGTTCGAGGTAGCAGGATATGAGAGACACCCTGGGAGTTTTGCTGGCTGGCGGAGCGGGCGAGCGGCTATTTCCATTGACCAGAGATCGTGCCAAGCCGGCGGTTCCCTTTGCCGGCCAGTACCGCATCATCGATTTCACGCTCTCCAACTGCATCAACTCTGACCTGCGTCATGTCTACATCCTGACCCAGTACAAGGCGCTCTCCCTGAACCGCCACATCCGCGAGGGCTGGGGGTCGGTGGTCGCCAGCGAGTTGGGTGAGTTCATCGAGATTCTGCCCCCAATGCAGCGGGTATCCAAATCCTGGTATCAGGGTACCGCCGATGCCGTGTTCCAGAACCTGTACTCCATCGGATCCGAGGAGCCCCACCACGTCCTCATTCTGTCCGGCGATCACATCTACAAGATGAATTACGCTCTGATGAAGCAGCAGCACTGCGACTCGGGCGCCGACGTCACCTTAGCCACCCTTCCGGTTACGCCCGACCAGGTCTCAGCGTTCGGCGTGGTTGAGGTCGCCCATGGCGGCGAGGTCACGGGGTTCATTGAGAAGCCTTCCCAAACTCATGTGCGCTCGCCGTTCAATCCCGAGATGGTCGACGTCTCCATGGGCATTTATCTGTTCAACACCGACGTCCTGGTTCCGGAGCTAATTAGGGATGCCGAAGATCCAGACTCCCGGCATGACTTCGGACACGACATTCTACCCAAGCTGCTGGGCCGCTATAAGGTCTGCGCCTACAATTTCGTCGATGAGAATAAGCAGCGTGCCCTCTACTGGCGCGATGTGGGGACGCTGGAGGCGTACTACGAAGCCAATATGGATATCGCTTCGGTCGCGCCGACCTTCAACCTTTACGACAAGGCGTGGCCCATGCGCACGCGCGCCTTCCAGTATCCTCCGGCTAAGTTCGTGTTCGGCGAACCGGGACGCACCGGTATGGCCATCAACTCGATCGTAAGCGCAGGGTGCATCGTGTCCGGTTCGGTGGTGCGTAACTCCGTGCTCTCACACGATGTACGCGTCAATAGCTACGCCGACGTCGATTCCAGCATCATCTTTTCGCATGTGAATGTCGGCCGTCATTGCCGCGTTCGCCACGCCATAATCGACCGCGACGTTCATATTCCGGACGGGACGGTGATTGGCTACGATCCGGCCGAGGACAAGCGGAATTACCTGGTGACGCCCGATGGCCTCACCGTGGTGACCCGGGATTATTCTCCCTACGAGAACCCCGTCTCACCGGACTTCCTGCAAAGCTGAGGGGCAGACGGGCCAGATCTGCCGGACCGCTGCTCTGACCGAATGGCCACGGCGCAGGATGGCACCCGCACCTGCAATCCGGGAACGTCTACCAGATGAGCCGCTCCCTTAAGTCCGGAAGTCCGATTATTTCTTTCCGAACCGATAAACCGCGCCCAATGAGATCGCGACGAACTCGCGTGTCTCTGTGCCGAAGTGCTCGAAGATGAGGTCGGGCTGCAGGCGAATGGCCAGCTTCGCGCTCTCATTAAACTCGATGCTGCCCCCCGCCGCGGCCCAGGGCGCCACGTGATTGCAGTACAGTCCCAGATTGTTTTGTTGGCCGGGTTGCTGGTTGGCCGGACAGCTTGAAACCGGGCTGCCGCCAGGGTAGTGGTTGGTCGCGTAGTTGAAGATTCCCTGGGTGCCGCCGGCCAGGGCGTTAAAGTCGATCGCGACGTAGCGATTCTTCGGTCCGCGATATTGCACTCCTCCGGCAATGATGCTTTGTATGGCGACCACGCGGTTGTAATAGGGGCTGATCACGGGAGTGGTGCCCGCGCCAAAACGGTAGTCCGCGGCCACGCCGAGGTGTTGGCGCCAGAAGCCATCCTTTGGTCCCCCTAGCCAGTAGGTCCCCATCGCCTCAACGCCACCCATGTTGTAGCGCTTGGGCAGATTCTGACCGGCCTGCCCATTCATGAACTCCAGGCCGCCGTATACCTCCCAGCGATTGTCGTACTTCGGTCCGGTGTAGGGAGCCAGGGCCGCGGCTGTGGCCTTGGGCAGGGCCGCGGTTCCGGGCGCTGCGGTCGCGGTCTGAGGCGGAGGCGTGTCTTGCGCCGCAGGCGTGTTCTGAGGTGGAGGCGTGTTCTGAGGTGGAGGCGTGTTCTG
>CAXUIM010000308.1:3345-5135 GCA_964250885.1 uncultured Acidobacteriaceae bacterium
AGGCGTGTTCTGAGGTGGAGGCGTGTTCTGAGGTGGAGGCGTGTTCTGCGCCGAAGGCGTGTCCTGCGCCCAGGCGGTGGCCGCGCCAAGACTCCACATCGCCGGCAGCATCAAGGCCACAGTACAGACAAACTTCAGAGCAGGGGAGTGTACGTTCTTCTTGATCGTGTGCAGCATCTTCCTCGTATGCGGGCTCAAGCAGCGCGCGGTTCTTCAGATTGCGCGCCTTCTCGGGAGCGTCTGTTCAAGGATATACCGGGCCCGCTCTCCCCGGCCGTTCCGGCTATGCTGGTCCGGTCTGCTCATGCTGGTTCCATCTGCTGGTCCGGTCCGCTGGTCCAATCCGCTGCTGTAGCTCACGGTTCCAGCCTGTGTCGCTTTCGGGAGCATCCATCCATTGCGGCCTCGCCGGCGTATCCCTCTTGTAAGCCCCACCGCGCTGGAGCAATGACAGGGGTCACCGTGCCCTCGGGAGCAATGTGCAGGGTGGCTTCTCTTGAAAGAAGCCACTTGAAGTCCACAGCCCTGGGTACAGCAACCCTGCTATCAGCTTTGTCGATGGCGCAGCACGCATCGTGCGACAATGATAGATGGCTGCCCGATGAGACGCGGATGGCGGCAGGGAGAGATCGTATGGGTGAATTATTTACACCAACACACCTGATCGTTCTGGCGGTCGTGGCTGTGGTGCTCTTTGGCGGCAAGAAGCTGCCGGAGCTTGGCAAAGGCCTGGGCGAGGGCCTGCGCGGCTTCAAGGAAGGCATGAAGGGCATCAACGACGAGCCGAACGCCAACACCAAACCGGGCGAAACCGCCCACATCGTTACACCCAAGGCCGCGGATGAGGCTCCCAAGCCCTAATGACCTCACCTGAGCTCGTGCCTGCGGATCGTGTTTCGCGGGTCTCAGTCCAGCCTCACGGCCGCACCTCACCTCCCGGTCTCGCTGACACGAGCCGGAAGCAGCAGCGGTTTCAACCGGACCTATAGCCCGCGTGAAGTTCTCCCGTTTTGAGACGGTAGCCACGTCGGCCGGTGGCGATGATGAACAGCAGCGACGTTGCTCTCGCAACGTCGCCTTTTGCTTTTGAGGTCTCAATTCCATGAAGCTGAAATCGCCCTACCTGGTCAAGCCGCACAGCAAACTCAAGCTGTCGCACCTTTCCCCCAGCAGTCACCATGGCGTTCACGACGAAAAAGCGGCTAAAAGGGTTCTGGATAAGAAGCGGGAGGAGCTGGACGCGTTGCAGGAGGTCTTCTACGCTTCGCAGGCCAAGGCGCTGCTGATTGTGCTGCAGGGAATGGACACGGCCGGGAAGGACGGCGTCATTCGGCACATCTTTGCCGGCATAAACCCGCAGGGCTGCCAGGTCGCTTCCTTCAAAGTCCCCACACCGCTCGAAGCGCGCCATGATTTCCTTTGGCGCTGCCAGGCACAGACACCACCTCGGGGCATGATCGGCATTTTCAACCGGTCGCACTATGAACAGGTCCTCTCGCCGCGCGTCCACGGTCTGATCGCCGGTAAGGTCGCCCACCGCTGCATGGAGGACATTAACGCCTGGGAGCAGACGCTGGTGGACAACGACGTCGTCATCCTCAAATTCTTCCTGCACATCTCACAGCAGGAGCAGACGAATCGGTTGCAGGCCCGCATTGATACGCCTGACAAGCATTGGAAGCTCTCCGCGGCGGACTTCGCGGAACGCAAGCTATGGCCGCGGTACACCGACGCCTATGAGGACATTCTTCGCCGCACCAGCCCGCAGCATGCGCCCTGGTTCGTGATTC
>CAXUIM010000309.1:0-5110 GCA_964250885.1 uncultured Acidobacteriaceae bacterium
AGCTCATCCACAATCGCCTCGATCGCGCGCGCGCCGCGTTCGCCCGCGGCATCCGGCGTGGGATGCGCACACTCCACCACGTCGACCCAGTGGGGGCGTGGCGTGGTATGCCCGTGCTTCACATTCACACTTCCGCGCAGCGGAAGCTGCTCACCCAGCACATCTTCCACCGCGGCAGCCATGGGGGCGGCTGCTTTGCCGGCGCCCACCACAAAGCAGCGCCGAAACCCGGCCAGCGGAAGCTCGCTGCCCTCTCCCACCACAAGCTTTGTTCCGTCCAGGTTCAGACGCAGGTGCCGATGCACCGCAGACCTCGCATCCACAGCCTGTAGAGCGGCACGGAAGATGCTTTCGGCGTCTCTGCGGAGTTCAGCGAGCGATCGCGGCATGGTGTGAGCTCTCTATTTCGCTCCGGCTTCGGGCGTTCCTTCCGCCTGCATCAGTTCATGAAACCGCAGAGCGGGTTCCCGCAGCGTCGTATCCTCTGCGATCCGGACGTTGTCCCTGATGTGCTCCGCCCGCTTGGAGGAGAAGAGAACCACGCTGCCAGGATTGCGCTGCAGGGACGCTCCCAGCATCAGAGCCGCCAACACTGAAGTTTTGCGCAGATCCATGCCGACGATCCGGGACCAGCGCGCCGTACGCTCCGGCTCCGCCACCAGCGCCTGATGCATTGGCCGCAGGTTCGGCGTCAGGGCGCGATGATGAATGCGGAAGATGCCTTGCCATGAAGCCGTATCCGCGGGAATCGCCGCACTCAGAACGTTCCACTCGAACTGCAGCACGCGGCAATACTCCCGCCGCTCTGCCAGCAGCGCCGGGATCCGGATCGCTTCGCTGCCCACGCCGAAGCTGCCGATCTTGCCACCCGCGACGGCATCCTCGAGGAAGCGCCGCAGGCGATCGTCGGTAAGCTCGCTGGCCTGGGCCTCATGCAGCAGCCAGACGTCGATCCGATCCGTTCGCAAGGCGCTCAGGCTGTCGTCAAGGGAGCGCCGGGCCTCCTCCACCGAAAACTGAACCCGCGTACCCGAGCCGGCTAGTTTGTCCGCGCCCCGCGCCAGCCCGCGCTTGAGCCCCGGTAGACGCCGCAGAATGGGGCCAGCCAGACCCCGCGCCGCTCTCAGCAATGGCTGGTTCTTCGCCGCGGCCAATCCGAACTTGGTGGTAACGGTCACGTCTCCGCGATGCTTCGCCAGGAAGTCTCCCAGGCAACTCTCCGCCTCCCCGAAGCCATAAGCCCGGGCTACATCGAAGTGGCGTATGCCGGCATCGAAAGCGGCTTCAAGAAGCGCGAGGGACTGCTTGCGACCGATCGCGCCCATCAGGCTGGAGCAGCCGTACCCCAGCCGGGATGTGCTTCGTCCCGTCGCCGCCAGTTCGATGCTCTCGATGACATCCTCCTCCCGCCGTCAGGATCGTCCCAGATGACGGGCCAGGCGCACCGCCAGCGCCAACAGGGTGTGAGTCGGGTTGGAAGCGCCGGCGGTGGGAAAAACCGCGCTGCTGCATACAAACGCGTTCCGCGTTCCATGCAGTTTCAGGTTGGTGTCCACCACCCCCTGCAGTGGAGAGTCATGCATGCGCATGCCGCCCATGTGGTGGTATCCATCCTCGCAGGCGGCCGTCAGCAGCGCATCGTCTTCCAGACCGGCGCGCGGTTTCACTTCCGCAAACGGCGCCAGTGCGGCCGCGGCAGCCTGCGTGAAGCACCGTATCGTCCTGAGCTCCAGCGCAGAGATTTTCCAGGACAGGCGTGTCCGGTACAAGCCCAGCGAGTCCCGCTCGCCGCCAAGCGTGATGAAGCTTGCGGAGCACGGCTCCTGTTCGCAATGAACGCGCAACGAGATCTCAGCCGAGGCTGGCTGAAACGATCTGCGCTGCACCGCATAGCGGTAGGTCTGGCGAAACAGCGCGGGCCCATGGGTCAGCATGTGACGGGCATGACGCGGTTCAATCTCCCCCAGCCGGCCGCGCAGGATCCGTTTCGCGATGGAACGAATCTCCGTCATCACCGCATCGGCGTCGCTCTCAAAGGCCAGGCTGGCGGCGACGTTCAAAATGCCGGCGCCCTGCTGCAGCGCGGGATCCAGTCTGAGCTTGGGCTGATACTTGTACCCGTGCAGGAAGATGCCATCGAAACATCGATTCAGTTTTCGCCGGGACTGCGGCCGCAGCACGGCGGTGTTGCAATCGATGTGATCTTGGAAGTTGCGGCCGAGAAGATTGGATTGGTTCCACGGCAGACCGCCCTCCCGCGGCTGCAGAAAGAAGCGCGAGCTCTCGATAGCGCCCATGCAGAAGACAAACTCCTCCGCCTGAAAGACAGCGGATCGTCCGGTCTGAGTCTGCACCCGAAGCTGCACGGCGGTCTCCGCCCGGCACTCCAGCCCGGTCGCGTTGGCATGCAGCCAGACCTGCAGGCCATCGTCGTCCGCGAGCGCGGCGCGGTGCAGCCGGGCGAAGTTGGGCTCCGGACACCAGCGGGAGAGATACACCTGCATCGCTTTCAGGCTCGGCTCCGCAATATTGAGCTTCCGCCAGACATCGCTGTCGCACGCGATCGCTCTCTCCAGGCCCTCCAGCTCGATCGCCCGCTGGTAAAACGGCCGCAACTCGGCTTTGCCTAACGGCCAGCCGCTTCCAGGAATCCAGGGACGCTGCCGAAAATCGATCTCGTCGAGCTCCAGGATCTGTCCGCCCCAGCGAGTGGTCGTACCGCCGTGCGCACGGAACCGCCCTCCATGGATTCCCCGGTGCGCCAGGCCCGCAATCTCGCTAACGTATGGTTCCTGCGCCCCCTCTTCTATGGTCGGCCCTCCGCCTTCCAGAAGCAGAACGCTCTTGCCCAGCCGCCGCAACTCCACGGCCAGCGCGATGCCCGCCGCGCCCGCACCCACAATGCAGACATCGGCCGCGGCGCCTGCAGCGGCAGTGGACTCCAGAAGGTCGCGTATCACACCAAACATAATAGCCACGTCACTCCAAGGCGGCCAATGGCTTTCCGCGCACGAGGCTCAGCAAAACTTTGATCTGGGCGCATACGCCCTTGCCGCCACTGACGCGGCATGCGAAGAGGGCTCCGAGCCTGCAGCTTGTTGGCGGTTGGCTTTCAATCAGGGTTGCGGGTCAGACCGGCGGGGCGGGCGACCGCCTGGAGATGGCGCAGGCAGATCCCAGCCCATCGGAAGCGCCGTGCTTACCCACCACCGTGCTTTCCTGCAATTAAGCCATCATCCAAGCTTCATGGCCGGCCAAGTAACGGCGCAGGCACGCTTGTGCGGGTTGATCTCCACCAGCGGGCAATCGATCCAGTCCCGTTCAGAGCAGGTTTGCTGCAGGTGTACCCAAGGCTCCAAGTCTCAACGCCGTCTTTTCCCAAGAAAAACGCACTCGTACACCCACTTCGAGTTGAAAGCAGTGACAGCAATACTGCTATGGGAGCTTGTTGAAAATTGGCTTTTGTGGCTTCGCCAGCTTCGCGAAACCCGCTTTGATTGCGGGTTTCGTACTTGCCTCGCGGACATCCGAGGTGCTTTTTCAACAAGTTCCTAGTGCACCACCCCAGCCTGGTCCATCGGCCAGTACACAAAAGCCGCCTTGCCATAGATCAGCCGTCGCGGCACCGGCCCGAAGTCGCGGCTGTCGCTGGAAATAGACCGGTGATCCCCCATCACGAAGTACTCGCCGTGCGGAACCGTCATCTCCGGTTGCGACCGGTCGTCCTCGTACTTCAGCGGCACGTAGCTCTCCTGCAGCTTTCTGCCGTTTACCCACACGGAACCGTGCACGATGCGCAGATCGTCTCCGGGGAGAGCAATCACACGCTTGATGTAGCTCTTGGTCTGGTCGTTGGGATAGAGAAACACCACCACATCCCCGCGATGAATGTCTTCAAAATGGTAGGCGAACTTGTTGATGAAGAGCCGGTCCTGGTCCTCGAGCATGGGGAGCATGCTCGTTCCCTCCACGCGCACCGGTTGATAGAGAAAGAGAATGATGAATACCGAGATCGCCACCGAGATCAGCAGGTCACGGGTCCAGGACCGCCATCCACTGCCGGTTTCGATCGGCTCTTCCCGTTCTGTATGGCCGTTCTGGCCGTCGTCGGTATTCTGGTCCATGAACCTTTCGTTTCTCCTGCCTCGTTAGCTTAGACGAAACTCGCCGTTCTGTGACACCTGAACGCAGCGGCCGGTCCAATCTATTCCCGGAGTCGCATCCTGGCGGCGAGCCTTGGCTGAGAGTGTACTGCTTCGGGACGGCTGCGGTGCTGGGCCGCTCGCCAGCACACGAATTTGCACATCTTGCAGTACAATCGTGTAGGTCACTTCCATGTCCACGCTGACTATGCTGCCTGCTTCGCCGATCGATTCTTCGTTGGGGCGAATTACCTCCGACCTCCAGAGCCTTCCCACCGAACGGCCTAACGAGGCGTCGCAGGATCTGGACACCAAGTCCGCCATCGAAATAGCCCGCATCATCAATCATGAGGACTCCAAGGTCGCGGCAGCGGTCAGAAAGACGCTCCCGGAGATCGCCATGATCATTGACACCGTGGCCCGGTCGCTGCGCGACGGGGGCCGCCTGATCTATGTCGGCGCCGGCTCCTCCGGCCGCATTGCCGCCCTGGACGCCTCCGAGTGCCCCCCCACCTTCTCCACCGCACCCCAGCAGGTTCAATACGTTATGGCCGGCGGACCCAAGGCGCTCGCCTCGGCCTCGGACGTCAACGAGGATTCTCCTGAGATTGGTCAGCGCGATATCGCTCGCCGGCGGCCTACCCGCAAAGACATCGTCATCGGCATCTCCGCTTCCGGCCGCACGCCGTACGTCATCGGGGCCACCGAGTACGCGCGGGCCCGGGGAGCCAAGACGGCCGCCATCACCTGCAATCCCAACTCCGACCTCTCCCAGGTGGCCGACATCACCATCTGCGCCGAGGTCGGACCGGAGACGATCTCCGGCTCCACCCGCATGAAGGCTTCCACCGCCCAGAAGATGATCCTGAACATGATCACCACGGGCGCCATGACGCGGCTGGGCTATGTCTACGACAACCTGATGGTCAACGTGCACATGAAGAACGCCAAGCTGGTCGAGCGCGGCA
>CAXUIM010000310.1:0-2245 GCA_964250885.1 uncultured Acidobacteriaceae bacterium
TTCTCCTACCGCTGGCTCACGGATGAGAGCTGGTACGCCGGACCGGGAGTTACGATCTCGCAGGGGAGCGGCGTGAGCGATCCGGGTATAGGACCCAATGACTCGGAGCACACCTTCGACTCGCGACCGCCCGGCACGGCGCTGGTCATGGCCGGCTTTTTCCGGTTGTTCGGTGTCAGCCCGGTCACGGCGCGGCTGGGCTCTCTGTTCGCGGGACTGGGCACCGTTCTGCTGATCTTCTTTTTGCTGCGCGATCTGTTCGGCGAAAAGGCTGCGGCTCTGGCGGCCCTGATCGCGGCCACCGATAACCTGATTGTGCTCACCGCGCGCACGGCGCGTCCCGAGGCGCTAACCACCCTGTGCGTTCTGTTGGGCCTCTGGGCGCTGAAGCGATACGCGCAGCGGGGGACACTGGGCAGGGCCCTGGCCTGCGGTCTGCTGATGGCGCTGGGAACCATGTTCCACATCACGCTGCTGGGCTTCATCGTGTCGTTCGGTCTGCTGATGATCGGCCTCGACTTCAGGAACAGAAGATTCCCCCTTCGTGGCGTTGCGGCCTACACGCTGGGATACGCGGTTGGGCTGGTTCCCTATATCGTCTGGATTCGCACGGCGGGCCAGGCCGGCGTTATCAGCTTCAAAGAAGAGTTTCTAGGCAGGGCCGAGAGCACGTCGTTGCTCACACGGCTGGACCGCGAGTTTTCCCGCTACTCCGATCTTTTCGGCTTCGGCATGCTGCACGGTCACGGACTGGCCTCGCTGCCCGTTCGTTTGCCCATTCCGCTGGTGTTTCTGGCAGCAAGCGTTCTGTTGTGGAGATTCCGCCGCCGCTGGTTCTATGTGGAACTGGTGCTGCTGATCCCCACGGTGTTGTGGCTGGTCTACACGGCCAATAAAAGCTCCCGGTACCTCGTGCTGCTGGCGCCCCTGTTCGCGATGGTGATTGCGGCGTCCGTGGCCAGCCTGCGCCGCCGTCCGCGCGCCGCCCAGGCAATGACCGTGATCGCAAGCCTGGTAATCGTGGCGCAGCTGGGAGCCAATTTCTTCCTTCTGAATGCGGCCAGAAAGGCCAATTACAAGAAGGTGGGAGAAGATCTGCGGAGCGTCATCCCACTGGGAGCCACAGCCTACGGCACGATCACGTTCTGGCTGGCGTTGCGGGACCGAAACTACATTGCCTACGAGCGAACCGATCCCCAGATGGCGGCGAACGAGTTCCACGCCCGGTACTTCATCGTTGGGGATCCCATGTTGTCCAACGGGTCGGTCTGGGACGCCGCCTACTACGCGGACCTCAACCGCAGTCTGTTGCAGATCGAGTCTCGAGGCCGGATGATCGCCGAATTCCCAAGCGCATACTACGGCGACCTGAAGGTGTACGAAATCCCCTGAAGAGGAAGAGGCTCTCGCTGCTGCAGGCGAAACCTTGTCGCGCCGATGCTCGTTCGCCTCCTGCGGTTCAGCCAGCGCGAGTGCCGAGTGACATCTGCAAGTCCGCAAAAACGGTCTGATCGCTTCTGAGGCTGTTACAAGAGCGGTCTGCTGCCGCCTCGCTCCGCATGGCAAACACCGCCGGGCAGGACCACGAATCTGGTCGCAAGACCGCTTCAGAGCAGAAATCCTGCTAGAGGTGTATTGCTGTCATTGCGCCCAACCTGCAGTGTGCGCCCAACCTGCAGTGTAGGAGTGTCGTTTTCTTGGAGAAAAGCGGCGTTGAGACCTGAAGCCCTGGGTACACCTACAGCAATACCGCTCTACCCGGCGCCCGGGATCCGGAACTTGAGCAGGACATAGATGCCGATGAGCAAGCCGACAGCGATCAGTGCCGTCCAGCGCAACAGCACGGATGTCTTGTCCTGCGTTACGGTGTGGCCTTCCCGGGATTTCATGCGTGAGGTGGCGTAGATCATGCCGCACAAGAGAAACAGCCACTGCGAGAAGGCGCGTGACAAGAACCAGCCCGCCACCAGCATCCCCGTGAGCGCAAAGATCAAGATCCGGGCAGTTTCTTGAATCTCCTCGAATGACATCTGAGGAACGGCTGTTTCATCCGCAGCAGGACCTTTTGCCCAGGCTGCCGGCGTACGGGGCTGCTCGCGGGGATGCCATCCCGGCCGGGCCAGGGTATGGCTGGCTGCCAAGGCTGTCTCAGGTTTGCCGTACCCAGGGCGGCCGCCCTGGAGCGGTCCTTTTTGCAAGAGGAGGCCGCCCCGCACATGGCTTCCGAGGGCGCCTGAACCCTGAA
>CAXUIM010000310.1:2345-5083 GCA_964250885.1 uncultured Acidobacteriaceae bacterium
CTCGGCGGCCACGAGCCTCTCTTCCTTCTTCGCAGCCGATGCAAAGCCCAGCAGCACGCCGAGGCGGATTGTGGAGAGAACGTAAAGTACCCAGAAATACAGGCCGATGATTCCCGTCTCCGCGGCGCAGACCACAACCGAGTTGTGCGCCGTATGCCCGGTGTAGTCGCTGAAGGCGTCCATGCCGATGCCGAACAATGGGTGGCTCTTGATCAGCTCCAGACCCTCGGACCAAAGGTCCAGCCGATCCGCACCGCCCTCCATGGAGATGTCCCGGCCCCCGGACCAGTTGACCGCGAACGAGCCGGCGAACAAGGCGGCCGCCATGAGGAGCGCCGGTACCGTCCCGATCTTTCGCCGTGCCGAGACGATAATGACGGCCAGCAGAGCCAGGATAGCTCCGCGGGAGTGGGTGAAGTACATGCCGGTCAGCAAAACGCCCACGGGAATACCGATCACGAAGATATCGGCGAGCAGGCTCTTCCTGCGCCAGAGAAAGACGCAGGGGATCAGGCTGACCATCACCTGGGACAGGTCGTTCGGATCGTTCACAAACCCCAGACCTCTCAGCCGGCGCAGTGTGCCATCTCCGTAGAGAAACTGGCTCGGAATGACATTGTTGTGCAGATCGAGGAGGCCGTTCACCATGAAGTAGGTGCTGCCCAGCAGCAGGGCCGCGATGATCCACTCGAAGTGCCGCTTGGTCTTGCAGTTGAGCGCGACCAGGTAGAAGGTGAAAACCGGCTGTAGAAAGCCGTAGAACGCGGAGATCGCGCCGCCGAGCCAGCCCTTATCCAGAACGGACATTACGATGGCGATGGCCATGCCGACGATGGCGAGGGTCTGCGCCGCGCGCAGCAGGCCGGAGCCCTTGAGGGATGGGGCAGAAAAGGCGATCGCCAGAACCGCGAACACAATCTCAATGTGATAACCAGCCAGGGGGCCGAACAGGACCGGCGGTGTCACGTAGGAGGCTGCAATGTACAGGAGGGTGAACAGGTAGCCCATAGTGTTCGCGCTCGTCCCTCTCCTTGGAACATCACTCCGGTTGCCATGCCGCGGATGGATCGGGTAGTAAGGTTTTATCCCTTTCTACAACGCCTCATCATACAAGGTGTTGTTTCAGCAGAACCGGTTCTGCGCTTGAAACGGGCGCTGGAGGCAAGCCCGGGTTTCCAAACTGGGACTACGCGAAAGGCCTGCTGTTCAAGGCCGGCGGGTCGGATCCGGTTCGTTCTGTTGGCTTCGGAGCAGGGTTGCTCCCGCAGTCTCGGTTCGGTTATCCTTAGGCAGTTGCAACCCTGCAATGTGCGCCCGTAGCTCAGCTGGATAGAGCGCCTGGCTACGAACCAGTAGGTCGGAGGTTCGAATCCTTCCGGGCGCACCAAAAAACCACAACTTACGCCTTTTCAGATTAGAACGATTGCGTTCTCAAGGACTCTCCGCCATTTGGGAAGGATCATCGATGGTGCTCGCAATGCTGAGGTGAGCCTTCACGCGGTCGCTGTGCCCAATGTGCGGCAAGCGCGCGGCGCGGTCCGGCGCCCCGGGTACTTTTACGCTGCGGGTGTGGGCGCCGTCTCGGGCGGGGGAGGCGGCGGCACCAGCGAGACTCTCTCCACGACGTCCAGACCCGATCTCCGCAGCAGCTGATGTACGATGGCCTCGGTCAGCCGGGTCGCATCGTACTCCACGCGCACGGTTCTGGCTCCCTCATCCACATGCATGCGCCGGATCCCGTAGACCTCGCGAACACGGCTCAGAGCCATCATCGCGGCCTCGGAAGGCGGCGCGTCGAAGCGATACATTACGTCAAGCTGCGTCATCGGCTCGATTCTATCAGCACCGCGCCGTGGGTTCTGATCCTCAGGCGGCGCCTGGATCCTCAGGCGCCCAGCTGGTGCAGGTAGTGCTCGATGTCAGGGCTGGTCCACTCCTGCGCGCTGACGAACTTGCGCCGCAGAATGCCATCCTTGTCGATCACGTAGGTCTCCGGAATCTGCACCGTGCCGTAGAGCGCGTTGATGCGGGCCGACGGATCGCGAATGGTCAGCAGATCGACATGGTTGCGCTTCAGAAAGCTGCGATAGGCCGCATCGTCCTCATCGATGCTCACGGCCACCACGATCAGGCCGGGCATCTCGTGCTGTAGCGCCAGCAGGCTGGGCAGCTCCTCCACGCAGGGCGGGCACCAGCTGGCCCAGAGGTTCAGAAGCACCACGTGACCGCGCAGTCTGGCGAGATCGACCGAATGAGTGCCGTCGGAGATGGTGAACTGGGGCGCCGGCCGGCCGACATTCCTGGGGTGAGTGCCGCGGTCGCAGCCCGCTGCCAGCAGGACATTCAGCAACCCCACGGAGATCAGACGAACCTTTGTCCAGCGCACGCTTCTTATAATACGAAGTTGTGACTCGAGATCCTAAAGCGCCCGCAGCCGCGGAGCAGACAATACCCCGGCCGGCCTCCGGCGCCGCGCCGAAGTCCAGCCCCGGCACGGCACCGAAGTACAGCCCCATTTTGGGCCTGCCTATAGCGGAGGAGCCCGAGGCGGCGGCTGCATCCGCATTTGAGGAAGAGGAGCCCTCAGGTGAGGGTCCACGGCTCACGGTCATCATTCCCGCGCGCAATGAGGAACACAACCTGGCAGCTTGCCTTGCATCGCTGCTCGCGCAGAGTGAGGATCTCTTCCAGCTCGGCCGGGACTGGGAGTTGATCGTCGTCGACGATGCGTCAACCGA
>CAXUIM010000311.1:0-307 GCA_964250885.1 uncultured Acidobacteriaceae bacterium
ACTCGCGCTGGGCCAGGGCGGCGCGCTCCCGCTGCTGATGCACGTGCTCGCCGCCGATGGCCGTCAGCACCAGCATGGCGGCAACGGCTGCGCCCATCCAGGCCCGGGCCGGGGCCCGGGCCGGCGCGCCCCTCTGTGCGCCCATCCGTGCGCCGTGCCGGGGGGGCGGCTTCAGGAAGGCCAAAAGCCCGGGCCTGGGCTTTGGCCCCGGCTGCTGCCGCTCCGCGCCCTCTTCAAGGGCGCGCATTTCGGGATCCGTCCGGCCCGTAGGCGCGTGGACGCGGCGCAGCGGTCGGGGGCGCTGGTT
>CAXUIM010000311.1:317-5065 GCA_964250885.1 uncultured Acidobacteriaceae bacterium
CCCTCCTGATCCACGTGCGCGCCCCCCAGGGCGGTCCGCACCAGCATGGCGGCAACGGCTGCGCCCATCCAGGCCCGTGTCTGGCCGCCCAGCTGCCCGCCCAGCCGGCGGTGTGGCTCCAGGAGCGCCAACAGCCGGGTCTTAGGTTTTGTGTTCGGCTGCTGCCGCTCCGCGCCCTCTTCGAGGGCGCGCATCACGGAATCCGCCAGGGTCTCGGGCGCCTCCACGCGGCGTAGAGCCCGGGTCAGCTCCTCTTCGAAGGGGTCCATCAACTTCGGCTCGTTCATCGCACATACTCCTTCATGGTGATCGCGGCCTTGCGCCGCAGCAGTTGCAGACCTCGCTGCAGATGGCTCTTCACCGTCGCCACAGGGTGACCGAGCAGAGCGGCGATCTCCTCCGGCAACATCTCTTCCTGGTAGCGCAGCACCACGGCCACCCGCAGCGGCTCCGGCAGGGCGCGCAGCAGCTCCTCCAGCCGGGCTTCCATTCCGGAGCTCAGGGGGCCGCCGCCGGGCATGCCGGAGTCGGGAAGAAGGGGAGGTCCGGCCTGGCCATCGACGGACCCAGCCTCCACCCACTCGCCCCATTCGCCGGCCCCGGCTTCGGGTTGCCGCGACCGCCGGCGCACCGCGTCGGTGGCGCGATGCACGGTTACCCGGCGCAGCCAGAAGCGCACGTGCTCCTCGCTCTCCAGGCGTTCGGTGTCCTGTTTGAGAACCCCGAAGAGCTGGAGAAACGCGTCCTGGGCGACCTCCTCGGCGGCGCCATACTCGCCGGTGACGCGCAGCGCCAGCGAGAACACCATACGTTGGTGCGTCTCCACCAGCCTGCGAAACTCGGTTGATTCCACCGCCATGCGCGCGCTCACTTGTCTATACGCTGCGCTTCGCGGGTCGGGATGCAAAATCTCGTGTGAGAATGACCACGGACACGGGTGGCCGGGTCTGCAAGCAATGGAGTCCGTTTCGCCGCTGCCGCAAGCCCTAGCTGGCGGGGGGCTGCTCCACCAGGGCGACAGCCTGGGCCAGCGTGATCCCGGCGGGGAGGTAGTGGAACTCCGAGCGGGTTACCTCACTGTCCCGGCCGACATTCTTGAACAGGATGGCTTTGCCGCGAATGTCGGTAGCAACGTGAGTGGTCCGCCAGTGGCTAAGGACGTCTTGGCGGTCGCTGCTGAACTGGCTGCCCGCACGGATCGTCGCCAGAAACCCGAACCCGATGGAGACGTCATGCTCCAGGTGGCCTTCAATGTGGACGAGCCGCTGCTGCTGGGCATCGACGGAGACCCAGCCGCTCATGCCGTGCAACACCCGCTGCTGCATGCCGGAGGGGTCGAAGCTGGGATTGGGATGAAAATCCATTCGCCACACCCCATTCGCCAGGTGCGCATTATCGAAGAAGAAGCCACGCGGCAGCAGATCGAGCATCTCCCGGTCCGTGGCCTCGTCGTGCTTCTCCGCCTGTTCGCGGGCGAGAAAAGCGTCAGGGTTGGCCACGATGGCGGCCAGGCGTGCGCGTTCCAGCTGCTGGCGCTCGGGAGAAAGAGGCTTTCCGTCCTCGGCCAGCAGCAGACGGATGCGGCCGGCGGGGATCTCCACCACGCGCTCGGTCCACATATGGCCGCCGGTCCGGTCGGAGCGCTCGGTGGAGAGAAACTCGAACAAGTCATGGTGCGCCGCGCTGTCGTCCTCATGCGCGACCATGCCCTGCACCAGCGCCAGGGGCGTGGAAGGAGGCTGCTGAGCGGCCAGATGATGAGAGAAGAAAAAGATGGCCCCAAGGAGCAGAGACACCGAGGGTATTGTTACGGCTCGTGCAGACATGCAACCGGCGTACGTTGGGGGCATAAACCTCGGCAGCCGAGAAGGGCAGGTACCTCTTAAGATGCAGGTTCTGGCCCCGAAGTATTGAGTGACGTCACAATACCGGCGCCAGCGCTGGCCGGCGGCCGCGTCGCCGGGCTCCCCGCGGGCGTCTAACCCGAGTATGCGTCAACGCTCGCCGGTACGTGTTTTGTTCCTCGCCGCAGCCCTTTTCGTCACGGCACTTTGGTCTGGACTTCTGTTGGGGGGGCGCGCGCAGACCCCCGCGCCGCCGCCACAGCACCCGACCAGCACCCCCTACACCGGCAACCTGAATATCTTTGAGGAGCCCGGCCGCGACCAGCGCCTGCAGATCGACCGGGTGATGGACCTGCTGCACATCCGTCCCGGGACCACCGTCGCCGACATCGGCGCCGGGGGAGGCTGGTTTACCGTGAGGGCGGCGCGGCGTGTCGGGTCAACCGGGCAGGTGATTGCGGAGGATATCAACCCCAAGGCGATTGACGCCATTCGCGAGCGCGCGCAGACCGAACACCTCGGCAATATTGAGGAGGTGCTGGGCACGCCCGACGATCCGAAGCTGGCTCCCGACTCGCTGGACGCCGCGCTGATGTTGAAGGTGTATCACGAGATCGCGCACCCGGAGGTCCTGCTGGGCCATCTTCGCGCGGCGCTGAAGCCCGGCGCACGGTTCGGCATCATCGATCGCAACGGCAACGGCGCAAATCACGGCCTGGATGAGGCGATTGTGCGCGCCGAGGTGGAGCGCGCCGGCTTCCGGCAGGTGGGCCGGTACGACTTTACCAAGGCCGACGGTCAGGACTACTTCCTGATCTTCGAGAAGCGATAGGTTAACCGCACTCCTATGGAGATTCGACTGGAGATTCGACAGACGATCACTGCTGCGGTAGGGTGCGTCCTGGCGGCTGCAGGGCCGCTCAGGAGGCTGTCCTGACGCTCCGCCAGGCGGTCGTCGAGGCGTCCGGCGAGGTGGCGCGACGCGACGCCGAGGTCCTGCTGCTGCACGTTCTGCGACAGCATCTTCCGGCGGCGGACCGCGCCTGGCTGTTGGCGCATGCGGAGGAGCCGCTGGACCCGCCGGACCACCTCCGGTTTTGTGCACTCATAGCGCGCCGCGCCGCGCATGAGCCGCTGCAGCACCTGACCGGGGTGCAGGAGTTCTTCGGTCTGGCTCTGCGCGTGACCCGGGACACGCTCATTCCGCGGCCCGAGACCGAGCATCTGGTGGAGGCGGTTCTGCTCTGGGCGACGCAATCTCACGCGGAACAGATGTTGCGGATCGCGGATGTGGGGACGGGCAGCGGCGCGATCGCGATTGCCCTGGCGACCCATCTGGCTGGAGCCGGGTTTCTGGCCATCGACAGCTCTGCCGCCGCCCTGAGCCTCGCCGAGGAGAATGCCCGCGCGCACAGCTGCCTTGACCGGATCCGTTTCGTTCGGTCCGACCTTCTGGAGGTGGTGCTGGCGGAAATGGGCGCCGAAGACGGCGCCGCCGCCCCGCTGGACGCGGTGGTGTCGAATCCGCCCTATGTGCCGCTGTCTGACCTTCCCGGTCTGCAGCCGGAGGTCGCTGGCTTCGAGCCGCACGCGGCGCTGTTCGGCGGAGAGGACGGTCTCGCTGTCTACCGCCGGCTCATCCCGCAGGCCCATGCGGCGTTACGCCCCGGAGGGTTGCTGGCGCTGGAATTCGGCTTCGGCCAGCGGGCGGCAATGTGCACTCTGCTGGGCGAGGCTGCCCAGATTGCCGGGGCTGCCGAGAGCGTCGGGGCTGCCGACAGCGTCGGGAGCACGAAGAACAGGCCCGCCTGGCGGAACGTGCGTTTCCTCGACGACTACGCTGGCATTCCCCGCGTCGCGCTGGCCGAACGGGCTTGACCGGCCCGGTTCTGACAACAGAGTTCACCAGAATGGACGTCTTACACTTGAACGTATAGAGGTCGCTAAAAGGAACTATGCCGCAACTCGAATTTCAGACGGAAGTCAGTCAGCTGCTGCAGCTGATCATCCATTCGCTCTACTCGCACCCCGAGATCTTTCTCCGCGAGCTCATCTCGAACTCCTCCGACGCGCTGGACAAACTGCGCCATCTGACGCTTACCGACGAGGGGTTCAGAAGCTTCCCGTTCGATCCGCGCATCGACCTGGAGCTCGACGAAACGAACCACACGCTCACCCTGGCCGATACCGGCATCGGCATGAACGAAGACGACTTGATATCGCATCTGGGCACCATCGCCCGCTCCGGTACAAAGAACTTCCTGTCCCAGCTCTCCGGCGATGCACGCAAGGACTCCAACCTGATTGGGCAGTTCGGCGTCGGCTTTTACAGCGTCTTCATGGTGGCCGACCGCGTGGAGGTGATCTCGCGCAAGGCCGGTGAGGAGACGGCGTGGCGCTGGACCAGCGACGGGAAGACGGGCTTCTCGATTGAGCCGGCGGAGCGCCTGGTGGCCGGAACGACCGTGCTGGTGCACCTCAACGAGGAGGGCAAGCAGTACGCCAACAGCTGGCGTCTGCAGGAGGTCGTCCGCAAGTACTCCAATCACATTGCATTCCCGATCTTCCTCACCTACGACAAGAGCGAGTGGAACGCGGAAGAAAAGAAGTCGGACAAGGTCCGTACGACAGAGCAGGTGAACTCTGCCAGCGCGATGTGGCGGCGCTCCAAGAGCGAGCTCACCGACGAGGACTACAAGGAGTTCTACAAGTCCATCTCCGGGGATCCCGAAGATCCCCTCTTCTGGTTCCACACCCGGGCGGAAGGCAACCTGGAGTACACGACGCTCTTCTTCGTGCCGGCCAAGGCTCCGCTCGACCTGTACCAGGCTGAGTACAAGGGTGGTGTGAAGCTCTATGTGAAGCGCGTCTTCATCATGGATGACTCCAAGGATCTGCTGCCGC
>CAXUIM010000312.1:0-5057 GCA_964250885.1 uncultured Acidobacteriaceae bacterium
TCCGCAAGGCAACGCCAGCGCTCTGCGCGATAGAGTATGAATGTCCCTGAAATTTAGTGCGCCCAAAGGAGAGACCGCTCCATGGCTGGCAAATCCCTGCGCGCCGCCGCGAGTTCGCCAAGCCAGACGCTCGCGAGCGACGCCGAGCGCATGCGCGCCCTGGCACACTGGACGGCGCGCACTCTCGAGACCGACAGCCCCGTGCCCTTCGGAGCGGAGATCGTGCATACCCGGACCGGCGAGCGGCTGATGCGGGCGTTGAACGCCGTGGCCCCGCAAAACGATCCCAGCGCGCACGCCGAAGTCCGCGCCGTGCGCCTGGCGTGCCGCAAGCTGAAGTCCTTTTCGCTGCGGGGATACACGCTGTACACCACCTGCGAGCCCTGCCCGATGTGCATGGCCAACGCGCTCTGGGCGGGGCTTGATCGCGTGGTCTACGGCGCCACCATCGCCGATGCCAGTCGCTTCTGCCAGCAGATACACATCCCGGCGGGCGAGGTAATTTTACGTTCCGACATCAAATGTTTGCTCGATGGCCCCGTAGAGCAGGAACTCTGCCTTACACTTTTCACAAACCCCAACATGCACCGGGTCTTCCAGACCTGGCGCACGAATCGAAGAATCACGACTCGGGCTGCCCGTCCAGCTCGCGCAACTTTGTAAACCGTAACACCCGCAGCACCCGCAGCGCTACGACGCGGCGCGCACAACCGAAGCCCTGACCAAGGCTGTGCGGATTTGCCGGAAGCAGACGCAGTGTCGCAGGCAGGAGTTGAGCCGAGCGAACCCTCAAAACGATCAAGGGAATTCATGAGCGAGCTGGCAGAAGATCTAAGCAACCTGATCGGCGACGCAGCGCGTGTGCTGACCCAGCCGCAAGTGGTGGAACGCCTCTCGCGTGACTTTTATTGGTACTCCCCGATCCTCAAGCCGCTGCTAGATGACAAGCACGCCGATGTCGTGGTGCAGCCGGTGAGCCGGGAAGAGATCGTTGCCGTGTTGCGCCACTGCAATGCCCGCGACGTGCCGGTAACGCTGCGCGGCGCGGGAACAGGGAACTACGGCCAGGCCGTTCCCCTGCGCGGCGGTGTGGTTCTGGATCTGCAGAAGATGGATCGGATCGAATCCATTGGCGAGGACGGCGTCGCGGTTTGCGAACCCGGTGTCCGGCTGGGCGCGCTGGAAACGACAGCGCGCGAGCAGGGATGGGAGCTGCGTTGCTATCCTTCCACGATTGCCAAGGCTTCGGTGGGCGGCTTCCTGGGAGGCGGCTCGGGCGGCATCGGCTCGGTGGCGCACGGCGCGCTGCGCGAATTCAACACCGTGCGCGCCCTGGAGGTCGTCACCATGGAGCCGGAGCCGCGTGTGGTTCGGCACGAGGGCGCGGCGGTGCACGAAATCCTGCACGCCTGGGGCACCAACGGCGTCATCACCCGGATCTGGTTGGCGTTGACGCCGGCGGTGGCCTGGGCGCAGGTGGCGCTTACGTTTCCCGACTTCGCCGCGGCCTTCGACTTCAGCGAGAGCGTGGCCACGGACCCCGGCTGGACCAAGCGGCTGATCACGGTCTTCGAATGGCCCATTCCGTCTTTCTTCGCGCCGGTCAAACAGCTTGCCCCGGCGGGCCATGCCTCCATCTTCCTGATGATTGCTGAAGAGCAGCAGCAGTCGCTCGCAGCGGCGGCGCAGGCCGCCGGTGGCAGGGTGCAGTTTGCGGCGCCGTACAGGGGTCTTCGCTCGCAACCGCTGCTCTCGGACTACACCTGGAACCACACCACTCTGTGGGCCATGAAGGCCGACCCCGCGTACACCTACCTGCAGTGCGGCTTTGACGCGGAGCGCGCCCGCGAACAGCTTGCGGCGCTCAAGGGCCGCTACGGCGAAGACTTCCTGCACCACATCGAGTGGTTCAAGAGCGGCGGGGGCATTATCTTTCCTGTCGCTATCCCCGTCGTCCGCTTCACCACCGCGGAACGGCTCAACGAGATGATCGACTTCTGCCGGGAGATCGGCATCAGCGTCGCCAATCCGCACGTGAACCATGTGGAAGGCGGCGGCCGCTATCGCGAGGACAACGTGCAGCTGCTGGCAAAGTACAAATATGACCCCAAGGGCCTGCTGAACCCGGGCAAGATGGCGACCTTCGTTCCCCGAGCTGGCGCCGCACAGGCGGGCGTTCCGCAGGCGACAGCGGAGCCGGCAGAGGTGCGGCCCGCATGAAGACCTGGATCCCCGATGCGCGCATCTTCGCCTACCTGAACTGGAAGCAGGTGGACGCGCTGCCTCGCGACGAGACGCTGCTGGTACTGCCCACCGGAGCAATCGAACAGCACGGCCCGCATCTGCCGCTGGCCACCGACACCCTGACATCCAACCTGCTGCTCGGCCGCGCGCTGGAGCTGCTGCCGGCCGCGCTGCACATCTATGCCCTGGAGACGGTCTGCTACGGCAAGAGCAACGAGCATGTCGGCTTCCCGGGCACGTTGTCGATGTCTGCCGCAACCTACATGGCGGTGCTGCACGATATTGGCGCCAGCGTGGCCGCGGCGGGATTCAAGAAGCTTCTGCTGTTCAACACGCATGGCGGCAACTCCGCGCTGAACGACGTGATGGCCCGCGACCTCCGCGCCGAGTTCGGCCTGCGCACCTTTCACATGGGAGGCAGCGCCGGAGCCGGCTACGAGGGCCTGAGCGCTCAGGAGGCGAAGTATGGCTTCCACGCCGGTGAGGTGGAGACGGCCTGGCTGCTGGCCGCGGCGCCCGAGCTGGTCGACACCAGTGCCTACACAGCCAACTACATCGCGCGCCTCGAGGACGAGAGCATCCTCTCACCGGAACGCGGCGCGGTGAACTTTGCCTGGCTTACGCGCGACATCGCCGCCAGCGGCGTGCTGGGCGATCCACGGCCGGCCACCGCGGAGAAGGGCGAGAAGTGGATCGCGGCGTGTGCAGCCAAGGCGGCCGCCGCGCTGGAGGCCGCGTATCGATACGAGAATCTCTACCGGCCTTAGACAGTAACGGGGACTGGATAGGAACGGAGACCCGATCAGAACGGAGACAGGCAGCGGCGCATGACGGAAGCTTCGCGAGTGGACTGTGGCGATGGAGTGACTCTGGAGCGCGGCGTGGCTTTTCGCCTGTCCGATGGAACCGCGCTGCGCTCAGACCATTACTATCCCGCTGCCGCCGGTCCCCACCCGACTCTGCTCCTGCGCCAGCCGTATGGGCGTGATATCGCTTCAACCGTGGTGTACGCGCACCCGGTCTGGTTTGCACGGCGCGGCTACAACGTCGTCATCCAGGACGTGCGCGGCCGCGGAGGCTCCGAAGGCGCGTTCTATCCCTTTCGGCATGAAGGCCGCGATGGCGCCGAAACCATCGCCTGGCTGCGCGCGCGGCCCGAGTGCAACGGGCGCATCGGCATGTATGGCTTCTCGTACCAGGGAGCGACCCAGTTGCTGGCCGCCGCGGAGCAGCCCGAGGGACTCCAGTGCATCGCTCCCGCGATGACGGCCTGCGACCTCTACGCCGGCTGGTTTTATCACCATGGAGCGCTGCGCCTGGGGTCTTCGCTGGGCTGGGGCCTGCAGATGCTCAAGGAGGATGCGCGCCGGCTCGGGCTGCGCGACGCCAGTGCGAAGCTTGAGGCGGCCTGGACCAATGTGCGGGCGCAGAGTTCGTGGCTGCCCTACGCCGAGCATCCGGCCATCGTGGATCCGGCGCTGCCGTCCTACGTGCGCGACTGGTTCGCGCACGACAGCGCGGGAGAGTTCTGGACCGCAATGGATGTAAGCCAGCGTGCCCAGAAGATTGTGGTCCCGGCATTGCACATCTCCGGCTGGTACGACACCTATCTTGAAGGCAGCGTGAGCGGCTTTGAGCTGCTGCGCGCCCATGCCGGGACGGCCCAGGCGCGCGCGCACCAGTACCTGCTTGCCGGTCCGTGGATTCACATTCCCTGGGGCGATCGCGCCGGCGATCTGGAGCTGGGGCCGGACGCCCTGCTCGATACCGACGACCTGCTGCTGCGCTGGTTCGATTGCTGGCTCAAAGATGCGCAGAGCTTCCGCGAGGAGCCGCGCGTGCGCCACTTCGCCCTGAGCGCGCATGCGGAACCGGAGCCGCTGGCCGAGCAGCCGAACAGCACGCGGACAAGGCGCTGGTTCCACGCCGATGATTGCCGTGGCGATGCCGTGCGCACCCTCTACCTGCACAGCAGAGGCCGCGCCGAATCGCGCAAAGGCGATGGCTGGCTCTCGCCGGAGCTCCCCGGCGACGAGCCTCCCGACCTCTTCGTCTACGATCCCGAGGCGCCGGTGGCGGCTCCGGGCGGGGCCGTCGACCAGGCCACGCTGGAGCTGGGCAATAACCTTCTCGTCTACACCGGGGCTCCGCTCGCGCAGCCGCTGCACGTGTTTGGCCGCCCCAGCGTGTCGCTGTTCGCAGCCACGTCAGCCCCCTGCGCGGACCTTACGGCCAAGCTGGTGTGCGTCACGCCGCGGGGCCGCGCGGTATTCTGCTGCATCGGCATCGCGCGTTCCACGCACCTCTTTGGCGCGGAGTATCGCCCGGACATCGTGCATCGGTGGGAGTTCACGCTGGAGCCCACCTCCTTTGTGTTCGCTGCCGGCGACCGCGTGCGGCTGGAGGTAGCCGGCTGCGCCTTCCCGCTCTACGACCGCAACCCCTCGAACGCAATCCCGCCCAGCCAGATGACGCCATGGAACTGGCAGCGCTCGACTCACAGCGTCTTTCATCAAGCGGCGGGGCATAACCCGGCAGGGCACGAAGGCGGGCGCCTCTCTCGGCTGGATCTTCCGTTTGTGTCCGCTGTCGCTTCCATGCCTGATGAGGAGCCGCTATGAGCGCGCCCGAAGTCCTCTTCCGCGATGTGACGAAGCGCTTCACGGCCGCCTCACCGCCGGTGCTGCAGGGCATCGACCTCGCTGTCGAGCCGGGCGAGTTCGTCTCCCTCATCGGCCCCTCGGGCTGCGGCAAGTCAACCCTGCTCAAGCTGGCCGCGGGTCTTTCGCCCTGCACCTCCGGCGAGATCTCGG
>CAXUIM010000313.1:0-5052 GCA_964250885.1 uncultured Acidobacteriaceae bacterium
CTCCTGCCCGCTGACTCTCAGGGCCAGCTTCTCGGCGATCGTGGCCGGGATGCGGCTACGGCCCGAATGCACGGCGCGCACTGTCTCCAACAATTCATCCAGATCTATGCCTTTGAGCAGATAGGCCTTGGCGCCGGCCTGCATAGCGCGAAAGATATCCTCATCGCCATCAAAGGTAGTGAGCACGATGAAACGCGCCGCCGGGAACTCCATACGGATCCGTTGAATTGCTTCCACGCCACCCATACGCGGCATCTGCAGGTCCATCAAGGTCACATCGGGTTGAAGCGACGGGTAAGCTTCTACCGCCTCGCGTCCGTCGGTAGCCGAGCCGATGACCTCGACCTCGGGAGCTGCCGAGAGAAGGGCCATCAGACCTTGCCGAACCACATGATGATCTTCCACGATCATGATTCGAATTCGCTTCATCCTGTCTACGATCCTTCGCTGCCGCGCAACGGCACGTTGAGTATCACTGTTGTGCCTTCGCCGGGGTTGCTGGTAATTGTAAGGCTTCCGCCCAGCGCATCGGCTCGTTCCTCCATGCCGCGTACGCCGTAGTGCCCGTCCATGCTCTGCACCGCGGCACAGGAGAATCCTCGTCCATTATCCTGCACCGTGAGGGCGAGTCCGCCGGCTTCATAGCGCAGGTCGACCAGCACTTCAGTCGCCGCGGCATGCCGATCGACATTCGATAAGCTCTCCTGCGCGATGCGGAGAACTTCGTTTTCGGTATGCTCACTCAGTTTGCGGTAGGCTCCCCCGATCTTCACCTGGGATGCAGGATGGTTGCGGGCGAACTCCTCCACCGCTTTGCTGAGCCTTGCGGGAAGGCTGTTCTGTGCCACGTTCGCCCGAAGGTTCCAGATGCTCTGCCGAGCGGCAGCCAGCCCCCGTTTGACGAGGGCCCGAGCGTCCTGAATCTGCTCGGAGGCCTGCGGGAGCTTGTTGGCGCGGACCAACTGCGAAACCAGCTCAAGCTGCAGTGAGACGCTCACCAGATCCTGCGCCAGGGTATCGTGTATCTCGCGAGCGACCCGATTCCTCTCGTTCAGGACCAGCGCAAACTGCCTGCGAATCCCATGTAACCGAATCTGAACGGCGAGCGCGGCGAGCGCAGCGATCACCGCGAGCAAGAGGACGAAGAACCACCAGCGCAGATAAAACGGCGGCAAGACGGAAAAGCGCACTTCAGCGCCAACCTTATTCCATACCCCGTCGTTGTTTTCGGCGATCACCTGGAAGCGGTACCGGCGCCCGGGAAGGCTGGTGTAGTACGCGGTGCGCCGCGCTCCCGCATCGATCCAGTCGCGGTCGAAGCCTTCGAGCCTGTAACGGTAGCGGGTCTTCAACGGCATCGTGTAGCTGAGCGCGGCGTAGTCAAAGGTGAAGCTGCGGTGACCCGAAGCGATGCGCAAAGGAGCTGCTGTGAGCGGCTGCTCGACATCATCCACCGTGAAGCGTTGAACAACCACAGGAGGTGGAACCGCGTTGAGCGGCAGATGCGAGGGCTCCGTCAGGCCCAGGCCCTTGCGCGTTGCAAACCACAGATCGCCGTCTTCCGTCTGCCAGATCGAAGGCGAGCCCTCCGCGGTCAACTCATCGCTTGGCAGCCCGTCTGCTACACCGTAGCGATCGATGGATGGCTTGCAGGGCAGGTTCGTGGCGGCACAACCGTCAAGAGCCTGAAGCGAAGCTCGATAAACTCCGCGTTTACCGCGAAGCCAGAGATAACCCGTACTATCGACCGCCATGCCGTCGATCTCCGCGGGCAGGCCAGGCGCATCGATCCTTTGAAAGCGTCCGCGCGCGAACCGGCTCAGACCACCATTATAAAAACCTACCCAGAGTTCACCCGTTTGATCCTGCGTGATGGCGGTGACGATGCTTTCGGAAAGATCCTGGCCGAAGAAGTTCCGCGGCCTGCCTCCGCTCAGCAGCGTAAGGCCCGCGGCTGTTCCAATTGCAAGCTGATGGTCATCGGTGCTGCTTTCCGGCAGCGCCTTAGTGGCCTCAAACAGCGGTCCGATCGAGTTGCTCGCCAGACCGTCTGCCCTGGTAATGGAAGAGATCCTGCCTCGATCGAGGCGCCCAAGCCCGGATCGCGTTCCCAACCATACAGAACCATCACGATCCACCACGACGGAGCGAACGAAATCGTCCGGCAGTCCATCGGCCGAGGTGTACTTGCGTACGCTCCCATGCTCGATATGATTCAATCCGTCGGGCGTCCCCGCCCATAGGTCGCCGTGCGTTCCGGGGGCGAGCGAGAGGATTACAGGGCTGGTCAAAGCGGCCGCGGGCACGGGCGATTGAGCGCGGCCGTCGCGTAAGCAGCGAACGCCTTCGTCGCGGGTTCCGTAGCACATTGCCCCATCACTGGCCTGGACGACCGTGGTGACCCCCTCGCCGGCCGCGGTGGGCTCGGCCCGGAACTTGCGCGGCCGCAGGGCATCCAGGCCTGAATCTTCTGTACCGACCCAGATATCGCTCTCACGATCCTGAAAGATGGAAAGGATCGAATCGGCGCCAAGATAGTCGACGCTTTGGACGCGTGCGGAAGGCAGGGCCGCAACCGTAAACAGCCCTCGATTTGTGCCAATCCAGGCGCTCCCCTCGCGATCCACCAACAGGGACTGAACACGGCTGCCGGCGAAATCCTTCCCGGCAGTGAAGACGCGGTGAAGCGCCCCTGACCTGACTGTGATCGTGCGTGCTGTCCACGCCCACAGCGCTCCTCCAGGGCCGGTCTGCACACCGATGACCGGTTCGCCAGCGGGGCTTGCAATCGGGACCGGAACAATCCCTCTCGAATCGTAACGGAGTGGAACTCCATTTCCGAATAACCACACCGTTCCATCCGGGCTGCGCTCCAGGGACGTGACGGGGGAGCTGATACTATCCGGCGCCACGAAGCGTGAACCATTGAAACGCACCAGACCCGCCGCGGTCAGAACGAGCAGTGTGCCATCGGGCGCTTTCGCAAGGGACAAGATGGACGCAGAGGGCAACCCATCGCTCGCGGTGAATCGGCGCAGGTGCGCTCCGTCGCTTCGAATCAGTCCGTCTGAGGTTCCGAACCAGAGCATACCCGCGGGAGCCTCGGCGATGGAGCTCACATCGTCGCTGATGAACGCGGGATAGTCTGCATGGGTGTAGGTTTTGAAGCCGGCTGCGTCAAACCGGGCTACGCCGCCCTCCGTAGCCAGCCAAAGATATCCATCATGGGACTGAAATATCTGGTGAACGCTCGCCTGCGGCAGGCCCTCTTCCGTAGACCACGCCTGGTGACTGAGAAAACCGTCGCTCTGGGCCAGTGCGCGAACGGCCGCGCAGGACCCGGACAAGACCACCGTAAGGCAGGCGCAAACCAGCAAAAAAGAGGAGCGTCGTCCTGACAGGCTCCGCGGACCCATCGCATTCCTACGTGCTGGAAATCGCAATCGTCTTCCCTGATGCATGAAGCGGGTGATTCTTCCCGTAGGGAAAGCGTATCAATCTTCAACGGCATGCGAAAGATGCCGGGATCGCAGCTCCAACTTCCGATTGATTCGAAGTTCAATCCAATTCGCGAAGACAGGAGCGCATTGGGACGTCTATTGTTTGCTCGTCCGGCATTCTCTTACGAAACCGATGCGAATCGACTCACAAAACGTCTTCCGCAACGATCATCCGGACACACGGGATTGTTTTTCTCCGACCGTCAAGCCGCCGACCAGATCAGTTCCGCTAGCCTCCCACAGGCGGCCTGAGCTATTCGGAAAAGCGGGTCTTTTTCTTAAGCTGCACGGGGGCGCCGCCATGTCGGGAGGATCGTCCTGCCGCAAAGCCGCTCGTACCGCAAGCGTACCTGACGCGGGCCTCCGTGTAGTCACTGCCAACCAGCACGGGCATTCCAATTTTTCGCGAGGCCCGTGTCAGTAACTAAACTCGCTGCGGCTTCCGCTGCCAGCGCTGTCTACCTGAACGTCACGCTGGAGAAGAACCTCATGCCGCATATCGCACTGCCCGACCTTCCTGGAATCCGCGGTCCCATGGCCTTCCGCCCGGAGACCTCGAAGCCGCTCAATGAACTCGTCGAGGTGCTCCTGCGGCGCCCGGGCACGCTCTCACCCGGCGAGCGTGAGCTTATCGCCACCTACGTCTCCTCGCAGAACAATTGCCATTACTGCCAATCCATCCACGGCGTCATCGCGGCGGCGCACCTGAACGGCGATGAAGACCTGGTGCGGGCTGTGAAGTGCGACTTCAGATCGGCCGAGATCTCCCCCAAGCTGAAGGCGCTGCTCGCGATTGCGGGCAAGGTGCAGCAAGGTGGAAAGAACGTCACCACCGAGGACGTTGAAAAGGCGAGGACTGAAGGCGCAACCGATCTCGAGATCCACGACACCGTCCTGATTGCAGCCGCTTTCTGCATGTACAACCGCTATGTCGACGGGCTTGCAACCTGGCAGCCACAGGACCCGAACCTCTACCGCGAGCGCGGAGCCATGGTCGCCCGCGATGGATATGTTGCCGCCAACCTCACCAACCGCGTGAACCCACAACCCGAGATGGCAGGAGCACGATAAGCATGCCGCATATCAACCTTCCTGAAGGCGTTCCGGGCATTGCCTCCGGTTTCGCATACCGGCCTGAGGCTGCCGCTCCTATGCGCGAGCTGGCCGACGTGCTTCTCTTCCAGCCCGGAAATAATGACGGTCTGAGCTCGCGCGACCGCGAGTTGATCGCCAGTTACGTTTCGGCTCGCAACGACTGTTATTTTTGCCACACCAGCCATGGCGCCGCCGCGGCGCACCACCAGGGTGGCAGCCAGGAACTGGTCCGCGCCGTTTGCGTGGACCCGGAGAGTGCGGAGATCTCGGCCAAACTCAAAGCGCTGCTGGCCCTTGCAGGGCGTGTGCAGGCGGACGCCAAGACCGTCACCGCGGAGCTGGTCGAGGCTGCTCGCACACAGGGGGCCACCGACCTGGAGATCCATGACACCGTCCTGATCGCGGCCGCATTCTGCATGTACAACCGTTATGTCGATGGGCTCGCGACATGGCAACC
>CAXUIM010000314.1:0-2035 GCA_964250885.1 uncultured Acidobacteriaceae bacterium
TTCGAGGACAGGCAGGTCTGGATTCAGTCGCGATGGCATCCGGTAACCCAGCAAGGTAACCCTCGATACGCTTTGCGTGCTACACTGATCTGGCATAGAGAACTTTCTACGCAGGCGCCGCGGGCAGATGACTCCGAATGGATACGAGTCTGGCCAGAGACCGTAAGCGCCAATACCTCCACCGCCGGAATCTTGCGCGTTGGTTGCTCTGGCTAGCAGGTAAGTTCAATGGAACTGTCCTCGCCGTGCAGCAGCAATGCTCTTTCGGATGATGCCGCAAGCAATGCTGAATCGGAATCCATGACGCAAACTCAGCGCCTCGCGCTGTCCCGCGCCTCTGCATTCGTCCGCCGCCTCACCCACCACAAAGGAAAACCTTGTCCACGCTTACTCTTGAATCAATTCTGAATCCTGAACCACTCCAGATTGCTCGTCACATCACCGCCACGGCGGATCCTGCTCTCCACTTCACCAACTTCGATATCTCCGATTCTCTTAAGGCGCGCCTCACCGCCGCGGGTTTCATCACACCCACGCCCGTACAGGCCGGGGCGATTCCACCGGCGCTGGAAGGCGACGATATCCTGGCCACGGCCTCCACGGGAACCGGCAAGACGCTCAGCTTCCTGGTCCCGATGATCGAGCGGCTGGAAGAGATCTCCGTGCCGTCGACCCGGGGCAAACGCAGCCCCATTCTGGCGCTGATCCTGCTGCCCACGCGGGAGCTGGCCATGCAGGTCCTGGAAGCCTTCCACAAGATCTGCCCAACCCTCAAGACGGACGCTGTTCTGGTCTGCGGCGGCCTCTCCGAAAACACCCAGATTGAGCAGATCGGGAAGGGACCACGCCTGATCGTCGCGACTCCCGGCCGGCTCGAGGACTTTCTGCGCCGCAAGGCCGTCAACCTGCGGGACGTCGACATGCTGGTGCTCGACGAAGTGGATCGCATGCTGGACATGGGATTTCTCCCGGCCATCAAGCGCATCGTCGCCGCGCTGCCCAAGGATCGCCAGACCATGTGCTACTCGGCCACCCTGGACACGAACATCCGGGAGATCGTCAAGGACTATGTGCACAACCCGGTCCGCGTCGAGATCGGCCAAACCTCGCGGCCTTCGGACCGCGTCACGCTGCGCGTGTATACCGTGATGCAGGACCAGAAGCTCGCCCAGCTGGACAAGATGCTTCAGGAGGAAGAGGGCACCTATCTCGTCTTCTCGCGCACCAAGCACGGCGCCGATCGCATCGGCCGTAAGCTGGAGCGCCTCGGCCACGCCGTGGAGACCATCCACGGAGATCGCTCGCAGTCGCAGCGAACAGCCGCCCTGCGTAGCTTCTCCACCGGCAAGAGCCGCATCCTGGTTGCCACCGACGTTGCCGCCCGCGGCATCGACGTCTCGCACATCGCCCACGTCGTCAACTACGATCTGCCCAACGGCTCGGACGACTTTGTGCACCGTATCGGCCGCACTGGCCGCGCCGGCGCCAATGGCGTCGCGACCACCTTCGTAACGCCGCTCGAAAAGGGCGACGCCCGCAAGCTGGAGCGCGAGCTCAAGATCAAGTTCGACTGGCACGAGGCGGATAAGAACCTGGCCAAGGAAGAACGCAACAAGCCCATCGACCTGACCAAGCCGGCCGGCGGCCTCGACAACCTGCTGCAGATGGAGACGCGCAGCTGGAAGACCGAGGAAGGCGCCTCTTCCGATGGACCGGATCGTGCGGCGGGAGCACCCCGTGCCCGCAGCAGCGCCGGTTCGAACCATGGCCGCTCCCACGCCGGCGGCCGTTCCAGCGGGGGCCGCTCACAGAACGGCTCTCACAGCGGGGGGCGGAACCCGGGCCGGCGCCGCTCCGGGCGCTAAGCGTAACTCGGGTTCCCGGACCCAGGGCAGCGCAGTCAAGTGGCTTTTCGTTAAGGACAGGCCACCCTGCACACGGACCCTTCGGGCACCGCCTCCGTTGACAATGCACTAGGTTCCAGCAACGGCAGAAGGGGGGGGGCCCCCCCCGCGGCCCCCAAACCGGAAAGAAC
>CAXUIM010000314.1:2045-5041 GCA_964250885.1 uncultured Acidobacteriaceae bacterium
TTCAATATGCTCTCGTCCCCCCCACCGCCAGCGGCGTCCGCTACCCGGCCCCCCCCCTTCTGCATGTCTGACAGCTGGTTCAATACTTCGATCAAACCTGCATGCCCCACAACTTTCACAAAGCTCGCCATCTTCGATGGAGGGATCCGGCATCGTAAAGTGCAGTTCGCGATAGAGACAATAGTGAAAGTGCGCGAGATCGCCTGTGCTGCGGTGAACGGTTGCCGATTGGCGGAACAACCATGAACCAGGGAACGAAGCCGAAACAACCCTCGCGGGCCCGGAAAGGGCTACGCCACACTCCGTCTGGAGCATTCAATGACATCGCAAAAGCAAGCGTCCGATCGCCGTAACTTCCTTAAGGGTGGATTAGCAGCCATGGGCGCTGCCACTCTCGCACCCGCAATGCTTTCAACCCCCGCTATGGCGCAAGCAACCGAATCGAGCGCCGCGGTCCCGGCGAGCGATATCGCAATCTTCAAATTTCTGGCAGCCGTTGAACTTGTGGAATCGGATCTTTGGACACAGTACACGCTGCTCGCGGAGGGTAATCCTGGCTTCCAGCGGGCCTTGACCAACATCGATCCGGCTCTGGTTCGCTACAACCACGATATTCGTCGTGATGAGACCAGCCACGCCGATTTCATCAACGCCGCACTCCAGGCGGCCGGACAAGCCGCAACGAATCTGGATAAGTACCGTACCTTGCGGATGCCGCAGGTACAGGGCTCGAACGGTGCTGGATATCTGACCAACCTCACCGACCTGAACGTGGATACCAGCTGGTACACGAAGCTGCGCTCCCACGACAACCCAGACTTCGGAAGCAAACCCGCCCAGTTTGTGGAGCTGAATGGCGTCGCCGCAATCCCGACCCGGGACGACCTTACCGAAGAGCAGTACCAGGTCTCCGCCAACGCGGCGACATTCCACTCTCCCAGTATCGATGAGGCCGGAACCAGCCTCTATGCGCACTTCTTGTCGAAGGCCAGCGATATTCGCGCGATCAACGTCCTGGCGTGCATTCTCCCGGTTGAAGCAATTCACTTCACAGGCTTCAACAAAGCACTCGAAGGAATGCCAGGCGTCGTTGCCGATGGAATTACGTTTCCCAACCTTCGCGGAGACCCAAACTACGCGCAAGGCATCTTCCCGCAACTCTGCCCCTTTGTAAGCACAACCCTCCCGATGATCTCTGTTATTCGTCCAGTGAACTCGCCGAACGTTGGCGCCGTGGCTCTCGTCAACAAGCTGACTGCCTCAAATCTCTTCAAAGGCCAGTCGAACGAGTTCCTCGACGCAGCGATGAAGCTCGCCGAAGCAGCGGACGCGGCGGAGCGTTCGGTCTAGCGTCCATGGCTCCACAGCAAGGGATCATGTCTACGTCTCCGCCGTCACCCTCCTGGAGATTGAACCTGGCTCCTCTGGATCGACTGGCGCGATCCGGTTCAAGGAGCCAGGTTCCGCAGGTGGATGGATCACGACGTGCTGCCATTCATCGCGGGGACAGCCTTGGTGCATTGCATGACAGTCATAACCCGTGATGTCGCTGACTCCGAGCCTGTCGGCGTACGGGTTTTGAGCTCTTTGAACGCGCTTCAACAGGGATCGGAAGAGGTGTGCGATATCCTCTGCGTCTAGAGCGAGAGACCTCCGCCAGGTCTGTGAGCTGCTGAATCCTTGCGTGAGGGCTCTGCCGCAGGGCACAATCGGGCTATGCCTCTCGACAAGACCGCCATTTCCACCGCCGACGCTCCCGCCGCGATCGGCCCCTATAGCCAGGCGATCCGCTCGGGGGACCTGCTCTTCACCTCCGGCCAAGTGGCCCTCGACCCGGCCGACGGCAACCTGGTACCCGGCGGCATCGCTGAACAGACCACGCGCGTCTTCGAGAACCTCAAGGCGGTGCTGTCAGCCGCCGGTCTGGACTTCGCCCACGTCATCAAGACAACGGTGTTCCTCAAGCGCATGTCCGACTTCGGTGCGATGAACGAGATCTATGCCCGGTATCTTGCGCCGCAAGGCGTGACGGCCCCGGCCCGCTCTACGGTACAGGTCGCCGCGCTGCCCAAGGATGCCCTGGTTGAGATCGAGTGCATCGCGAGAGACTGAAGCGCGAGACATCCGGACTGACACCTGGCCACGGACCGCATGGGTTGCGGACGGCGGTTTACGGACCGCAGGGCTCGCCGGTGGCATCCAATGTGGAGGAGGAGATCGCCTATGCCTACCATTCCCACCGCGGGTCCGCTCAGTGACGCCGCCGTCGCCAAGGACACCGGCTCTAACCCCAAGTCAGACGCCGCGGCTTCGCAGCCGCAAAAGCTTCAAAAAACCGACGCCGAGTGGCGTCAGCAGCTTACCCCGGAGCAGTACCACGTGCTGCGCGAGAAAGGCACCGAGCGGCCCTTCACCGGCGCCCTGGTGAACAACCACGCGGACGGCTACTATCACTGCGCCGCCTGCAATGCGCCCCTGTTCAAGAGCGACACCAAATTCGAGTCCGGTTCCGGTTGGCCCAGCTTCTTCGATCCGATTCACAATCATGCCGTAGATCTGCACGAGGACCGCGCGTACGGCATGAAGCGGGTTGAAGTGACCTGCGCCAGCTGCGGTTCACACCTGGGGCATGTCTTCCCCGATGGTCCCGGGCCCAGCGGTCAGCGCTACTGCATCAACTCGGCCTCGCTGGCCTTCGAGAACAAGTAAACAGTCCAGAACCCAGGCAGAGAGCCCCGGCTGCATAAGCAGACCGGGGCTCCTCATTTTTTCCGGGGCTGAAGCGCAGCCCCGGAAATCTCTCGAAGGTGTGAAGGTTCCATCACGGACGGTGAGATCCGCTTCTGTGTGATTCTGGCTTCCGTTCAAGTTTGTTAGGGCGACCCGGTGACCTAGCGCCAGGAACTTACCCTAGCTCTTAACGACCTTACCGGCCTTGATGCAGCTGGTGCAGACCTTGATCCGCTTCGATGCGCCATTAGTCACGGCCTTCACCG
>CAXUIM010000315.1:0-5018 GCA_964250885.1 uncultured Acidobacteriaceae bacterium
TTTCTTTTCACCAGTGAGTCTGTGACCGAAGGTCACCCGGACAAGATCGCAGACCAGATCTCAGACGCAATTCTCGACGCCTGCCTGGAGCAGGACCCGGCCAGCCGCGTCGCCTGCGAGACGCTGACCTGTACAGGGCTGGTGGTGGTCGCGGGCGAGATCACCACCAAGGCGCATCTGGATGTGCAGAAGCTGGTGCGCAGCACGGTACGGGATATCGGTTATGACGATGCGTTGAAAGGCTTTGACTGCAACACCTGCGCCGTGATCTCGACCATCAACACGCAAAGCCCCGACATCGCGCAGGGTGTGGATACCGGTGGGGCCGGCGACCAGGGCATGATGTTCGGGTACGCCACCAACGAGACGCCGGAGCTGATGCCCACGCCGATCTCCCTGGCCCACCGGTTGGCGGAGAGGTTGAGCGCGGTGCGCAAGTCCGGAAAGATGGCGTATCTGCGGCCGGATGGCAAGAGCCAGGTGACCGTCGAGTATGACGCACAGCAGCGCCCGATACGCGTGAACGCGGTCGTTATCTCGAGCCAGCATGCGGAGGAGATCCATAACGATCAGCTTCGCGCTGAAATTCAGGAGCATGTCATTGAGGCCGTGATTCCAGCCGAACTGCTCGACGAAAACACCAAATATCACATCAACCCGACCGGGCGCTTTGTGATAGGCGGTCCCATGGGCGACACCGGGCTGACCGGCCGCAAGATCATCGTCGACACCTATGGGGGCATGGGCCGGCATGGCGGCGGCGCGTTCTCGGGTAAGGATCCCTCCAAGGTGGATCGCAGTGCGGCCTACATGGCGCGCTACATCGCCAAGAACGTTGTTGCCTCGGGATTGGCGGACCGCTGTGAAGTCCAACTCGCATACGCAATCGGTGTAGCCGATCCCGTGAGTGTGCGGATCGATACCTTTGGCACGGGAAAGGTGAGTGAGCAGCGCCTCATTGAGCTGGTGCGGGAAAACTTCCGGCTGACACCCAGGGGCATCATCGAGAGTCTCAACCTGCGCCGTCCCATCTTCAGGAAGACCGCAGCCTACGGGCACTTCGGACGGTCAGGAGACGGCTTTACCTGGGAGATGACCGATAAAGCGGACGCGTTGAAGAGTGGAGCCCAGGCAGAGTTGGCGGCCAAGTAAGATCCTGCTGCAGCGAGGGAGAGCAGGCGAGTCCACGGCTCGCCCGCTCTCCTCCGCCCACAGCCCGGCGGAGGAATGCCCTGGAAGCACACTCAAAGGCGCCTCCACGCCCATGGAGCCTTCTTGAAGACTCGCCGTCGTACTCCACCCATCTGGCTGATGGGGCTGACCAACGCGACGTTTGGCATGTATGGCGGCATGCTGTCCATCTCGCTTCCTGAGCTCCTCGCCGAGCAGCACGTTCCCGAAGCGCGGATCGCGGTGATCGCAGCGACTGCCATGTCCCCGGCTTTCTGGGCTTTTCTTGTCTGCCCCATGCTCGATGTGCGGTTTACCCGCCGCTGGTACGCAACCGCATCCACGCTTTTGGCTGCGGTGCTGATGGGCGCGGCTCTGCTGAACCTGCGGACCCTGGCGCTTCTCGAAGTTCTGCTGATGTTTGGCTTCGCCGCCGCGGCCATCACTCAGAATGCCCTGGGCGGATGGCTTTCGACGGTAGTCAGCTATGAAGAGGAGAGCCGACTCAGCGCCTGGTTCAACGTTGCCAACATCGGCGGCGCCGGCTTCATGGCGGCCTTTGCCGTCACGCTGATCGATCACATTCCGCTCATCGCAGCCGCGGTTCTACTCGGCGTTTTACTGCTGGTTCCCCTGGCGATCTATCCCTTCATTCCCGTGACGCAGCCGGATAGCCGCCTGGCCCGGGAGAGCTTTCGCGCGTTCTTCGGCGACATCGTGGCGCTGCTCAAACGCCGCGAAGTCCTGGTGGCGCTGGCGCTGTTCCTCGCCCCGTCGGGCTCCTTCGCCTTGACCAACGTTCTCGGCGGCCTGGGACAGGACTTTCACGCCTCAGTACATTTGATAGCCCTGTCCGGCGGCGCCGGCGTGATCGCCGCCGGAGTCTTCGGCAGCCTTATCTTTCCCGTGTTCGCCAGGCGCATGCGGCTGCGCCCACTTTACCTGACAATCGGGGTTGTGGGAGCGCTCTTCACTTTGAGTCTTCTGCTGTTACCACGGAGTCCGTGGGTCTTCGCCTTCTCCATGATGGGTGAGAACGTCTTCCAGTCTCTCGCGGTTACCGGCAGTTTCGCCATTGCGTTCGAGACGATCGGGCAGAACAACCCGCTCGCTGCCACCACCTTCAGCGTGCTCGGCGCGGCCTGCAACTTTCCGATCGTTTACATGGAGTTGGTCGATGGCCGCGGATACCAGTGGCGCGGCGTCACCGGCAGCTTTCTTGCCGACGCGATGCTGGGCCTTCTCGCCTGCACCCTGCTGGCCCTGATGCTGCGCTGGCTTCGCGCCAACGGACTGGAAAAGATAAAAGCTGTAGCTGATCTCTCCGGCGATTTGTAGCCATCTGCTTGTCAGCACGCGCGAGTTGCTATCCGCCAGGGCGGAAGTCAAGTCCGAAGGTCTACGTGAGCAAGGCAGATCGGGCAGGGATCAGGGGCAGTGTGGGGGACATGCATAAGAGCGTCACAGATCCACCGGCGCCGAGCAAGAGCGCCCACCGGTTTACATCCTTGCCGCCTAGAGCGTCTGTCCCGTTCTGCCGACGGCGGCGCACAGAAGCGCTAAGTACATGCCGACAACAAACATGTTGAGCTTGAATACAGTGCCGCAAAGAAACGAACCGACGTCAAGGCTGGAAGGGGCGGCAGCTTGTGGCGTACATCCACAGGCGTTCCAAGAACATCAGAGTTCATCCACGGGTTCCTTCCACAGCACCTCGAAACTCCGATGGGAATCTCTTTGTCGAACATGATATCTAAAGCGGGATGTTGAGGTCCGATACTGCCGCCGTAAGCATCGAAAGTTGCCTTGGAGATCACCGTGCGGAAGCTGTTGGATGCTGCGACCGAAGAGTTGCAGTTCGGAGCGCCGGCGCCAGGGGAGTGTTCCCAGAAGAGGCTGAGTGGTTCCCGTCGAGGTCAGCGGAACTATGCTCATTCCGCGACATTGTGCGTCGAGAGCGATGGCATCGCTTAACGACCCAGGTCCAGTAAACAGAGGAGCAGGACCTATGATCGCTCTGCACCTGTATTCCCCGTTCAGCCTCTGCTTACGACCCGGTGACGGCCTGACCCAAAAGAAGGCTATCGTTTTCAAAACCTAACAGCCGACACGCTCCTACCGCATGGCCACCGCTGTGCTATGGCTTCGCGATACACCAGAAGGACAAGCGATTTAGGTGCATGGCGATGCTCCTGAAGCTTCCGTGCGGAGTTGAGCGCAGTGGGACTGTCACGAGTCTAGAAGCTTGTTGAAAAAGCACCCCGGATGTCCGCGAGGCAAGTACGAAACCCGCAATCAAAGCGGGTTTCGCGAAGCTAGCGAAGCCACAAAAGCCGATTTTCAACAAGCTCCTAGAGCAGTATGGCTGTCATTGCGCCCAGCCTGCAGTGTAGGAGTGCCGTTTTTCTTGAGAGAAAAAGCGGCGTTGAGACCTGAAGCCCTGGGTACACCTACAGCAATACCGCTTTAGCCCGGATTTCTCACCAAAGGTAGTGAAGTGATTTGGGGGAGGTGGGGTGATGGTCTAGAAAGCTGATGTCGGAGACGAACATCCTAAAGGGGATCGAAGATTGGCTCTCAGTGCGTGACCAGCCGAATCGTGGCCGCTTGAATCGTGGCCGCTTGAATCGTGGCGGCTTGAATCGTGGCCGCTTGAATCGTGGCCGCTATGGACGCTTAGGGTGGATTGTAAAATCGCTGATTCCTTCACGAGAGAGGACGCTTTGTCAAACGCACGTCTTCGTAAACGAATGGAATGGGCAGGCGCCGGTTTCCGGTTCGTTGTCGTCGGGAAGCGCGTACTGCTTCCATTCGTGATTACCGAGGTTCCCGTAGAACCCTATGTCGGGATGTACCGTCATTCCGTCATAGGCCAGCATGCGCTTGTGAATGCGTTGCCGGACCGATGCGGCTATCGGCTGCGACGTTGCCGGATCGATGAACAGAGACCTGGGTTGGAATACGAGCACGGTGCTCGGACCCAGGTTTCTGCTACGGCGGTGCTGGTAGGTGGGAGACGCTCCAACCACGAACATCTCGCAATCCTCAAACATGAACTCCCAAAGCGGATGATCGGGTGTTCTTTCTGTGGCCGGATCGCTGTCGTGCTCGTGAAGGAACTGCAGTACCTGCCAAAAGCGCGCGATAAAGGACGCGTGGTCCGTAATCGATGGATCGGGCTCCAGGAATGCGACCAGACTCGAGCGTTCATGGGGAGGAGCAGCGATGAGCCGGACAAACTGCCGCATGTTAGTCACGAATTCATCGAGGCCGCCCTCCGCAATGAAGGTGTAGAGCATTTCTCCGCGCGCCTCGCCACCTTGGCCGAAGAAGCATGGATACTCAGGGGCGCGAAGCCTGGCTCTATATTGTTCAAACGCCTCCAGCTTCCAGCTATCTTCGACCGGAATTCCCAGCCTGCCTTGATCAAGAACACGGCCGGTCCAGTCCTGGGGAGCGGTCAGGATCATGCCGCCCTCACCGCCGGCGCCTTTTTCCCTCGCCGTGCTAAGCGGACCATACGACGAAAGCCCGCGAGCTGCTGTTCTCCCCATGAGCCGTTGACTAAAGCCGGTTCGGCTCCGGCATCGCCAGTCTGGACGGTATTGTCGTGGAACCGGGCGGTCCCAAAAGAAATGTCCCACAAGGATAAGGTCGTTCCGAAGTTGCAGCTGCGCCTTCCGGCGGCACGCAAGGCGTGGTGGGTACGATGGAATTGCGGGGAAACGAATATGTGTTCCCCGAGCCATCCATAGCCAACTCGCGTGTTGGCATGGGACATGCTGCCGAGAAACCGGAAGCAAAGAATGAGGAAGGGAAACTGCATCGAGGGAACCCCGATGGCCAGC
>CAXUIM010000316.1:0-5000 GCA_964250885.1 uncultured Acidobacteriaceae bacterium
GTCTTCGGGGACCGAGTCGGTCACCATCGATCTCGCGGGTGTGGAGACGCTCCGCGGTGACGACCTGAGACGAGTTGAAGCCGCGGCCAATCGCGCGGTGTATGAAGATCGCGCGCTGCGCTCCCGCTGGGTCTCGCGCCCGGAGGCTGAAGCGATGCTGCAGCGCGGGGAACTGCGCAAGCTTCCGGAGTTCGATGACTACCGCGCGGGAGGCCGGGTACGCGTTGTGGAGATCGAGGGGGTGGAGTATAACGCCTGCGGGGGAACGCATGTCCGCTCCACCGGGGCCATCGGCGCGGTGTGGATTCGCCGTGTCGAGAAGGTGAAACAGGGGTGGCGCGTAGAGTTCTGCTGCGGGCTGCGTGCGGTGCGCATCGCGGGCCGGGATTTTGCGCAGCTCAGCCTGGCGGCGGCGAAGCTCAGCACCGGCCTGGCGGAGGTCCCGGAGCGCCTTGCCGGGCTGCTGGAGGAGGCTAAAGCGGCGGCTAAGGAACGCAAGGCGCTGCTCGAGGATCTGGCGCGGTCGGAGGCGTCCCTCCTGGTGGCGGGCGTAGAGGTTGGCGGAGTTGTGACGGCCACGTTTGCCGGCAAGGACCTCGAGTTCGTCAAGCGGGTTGCGGCCAAGGTTGCGGAGCTGGGCCGTGCTGCCGTCGTGGGGGCTAGCGCGACGAGCGGCCCGACCGGATCGGGGAAGCAAGGGGAAGGGGCGCTTGCGATTGCCAGATGGGCCGGATCGACGATCCACTGCGGCAATCGGCTGCGCGAGGTCCTGAGCGCCGCCGGAGGCCGCGGCGGGGGTGCGGCGGAGGTGGCCCAGGGAATCTGCCCTGCGGACCAGCTGCAATCTGCGATGACGCAGCTGGCTGCGGAACTGGGCCGGTAGGAGCGGGAACAAGAGCGAGGGCCCGATCCAGCCGGTTGTCTGATTAATGCGCGTTTTTGCGCATGAATGAGGTGTGAGACCGTTCGCGCAGGTTCATGTCGCAGGCCCTCACTCCGCGAACATCACGGAACCGCTTTAAGCTTATGGCGTGAGCCTATACTGCGATGTCGCGCTGCCGGTCCCGCTGGAGCAGGTATTTACCTACGAACTGGGTGCGCTGGAGGCGCTGGTGGGGGCGCGGGTGCTGGCTCCCTTCGGCGGGCAGCGGCTGGTGGGTGTCGTGGTGCGGCTGCATGAGCAGCGGCCGGACCCGAGCGTCGCGCTCAAGCGCATTGAGCGGGTGATGGACGAAGCGCCGCTGCTGTCCGCAGACCTGATGGAGCTGGGCCGCTGGGTCGCGGCATACTACGGCGCTCCGCTGGGCGAGGTCCTGCGCGGCATGGTGCCGTTGATGGCTGAAGTGCGGCGGCACTGGATGTACCGCATCGCGGAGCCGGGCCGCAGGGTCCTGTACCAGGGTGCGGCAAAGGGATCGTCCCGGAGATCCCGGCAGAGCGTGGAAGACCAGAACCGCGAGTACGCGGTGCTCAACTACCTCGAGGCTGGGGATGCGGTTCGGCCCGCGACCATCCGCAGCGCGACGGGCGCCAACAAGGCGCTGCTCGATGCAATGGCCCGCAAGCGGTGGCTGTTCCGGGAGCCGCTGGCCGAAGTGAGAGACGCGCGGCGATTGGAGCTTGCGGCTGTGCTGGTGACCGCCGAGGGGCCGTGGGAAGCCGCGGCAGAGGAGCCGCAGCCACTGGCAGGACGGCGACTGCCCAGGCTGAACGCCAATCAGCTGGCCGTGATGGCGGAGCTGGCGGGCGCCGGCGGCCGGGTGCGGGTGCGGGAGCTCAAAGAGCGTCTGGCCCAGCTGGGAGTCGCCGAATCAACCCTGGGAACGCTGGTCAAACGGCAATTGGTGCGGCTCGAGCAGACGGCCCAGGCGTTTCACGTGACGGGTTTGGGCAGCGGCAGCAAGAAGTTCGCTCATGAGCATGCGCTGAACCAGGAGCAGATGGAGGCCGTCCGCTGTATCATAGCCGCGATGGACAAACAGCCGGCCGCCGAACAGCTGGATGCCGCCGGGATGAGCGGGTTGATCCGGTTCGAGGACCAGCAGACCGAGACCGGCAGCGGGCGGACGGCGGCTGGTTTTCAGCCGATTCTGCTCTACGGTGTGACCGGGTCGGGAAAGACGGCGGTCTATGTGGCTGCCGTGCAGCACGCCCTGGCGGCGGGCAAGAGCGCGCTGCTGCTGGTTCCGGAGATCGGTTTGACGCCGGGTACTGCCGCCCAGATGGTAGCCGCCTTCGGCGCCGAGGTGGCACTTCTGCATTCGCAATTGACGCCGGATGAGCGGGCGGAGCAGTGGCGCCGGATCCGGAGCGGCAAGGCACGGGTGGTCATCGGGACCCGTTCGGCGGTGTTCGCGCCGCTGCAGGCGTTGGGGCTGATCCTGGTCGATGAGGAGCATGACTCCAGCTACAAGCAGGAAGAGACGCCGCGCTACCATGGCCGTGACGTGGCGGTGATGCGAGCCAAGCTGCAGGGCTGCACGGTGGTGCTGGGCTCGGCGACACCGTCGCTGGAGAGCTGGAACAATGCCGAGCGCGGACGGTATGCACGGGTCGAGATGCTGGCCCGCGTTCAGTCACGCTCGCTGCCCGCGGTCGAGATGATCGACATGCGGCAGGAGTTCCGGGAGACGGGCACGGAGCAACTCTTTTCACGCCGGCTGCTGGAGGACACGCGCGCTGCACTCGATCGCGGAGAACAGGTGATTATCCTGTTGAACCGCCGTGGATACAGTTTTGTGGTGATGTGCCGAAGCTGCGGGGAAAAGCTGGAATGTGAGAACTGCGCCATTTCCTTGACGTATCACAAAGCCGCCGATGAGACCGCGCTGGGCGCTGCTTCGAGTGCAGGCCAGCAGCAAGCCGAAAATCGGGGGCAAGCCGGAAGTCAAGGGCAAGCCCGCACGGGGCAGCGGCTGGAGTGTCACTACTGCGGTTATCGGCGCGGCGTGCCCAAGAGCTGTCCTAAGTGTGGGAGCGAGCACCTGTACTACATGGGCGCGGGCTCGCAACAGGGAGAGGAGCGCTTGCAGGAGCTGTTTCCGGGGGCGCGGATCGGGCGCATGGACCGCGATACGGTGCGAACCCGGGGCGACCTCGAGCGTTTGCTGGGAAAGCTCGATTCGGGTGAGATCAACCTGCTGGTGGGCACGCAGATGATCGCCAAGGGTCATGATTTTCACGGGGTAACGCTGGTGGGTGTGGTGGGCGCGGACTTCGCCCTGGGACTGCCGGACTTTCGCGCCGCCGAGAGGGTGTTTCAACTGCTCACGCAGGTGAGCGGACGGGCCGGGCGCGGTGAGCTTCCCGGCCGGGTGCTGGTGCAGACCTACCAGCCCGACCATTACGTCAACCAATTTGCGCGCGAGCACAACTACACGGGTTTCGTAGCCAGGGAGATGTACTTCCGCCGCGCGCTGCGGTATCCCCCGTTCAGCGTTCTGGCCAATGTGATCGTCCAGAGCGAGCGCCTGGAAGAGGTGCTGGATTGGTGCGGGCGACTGGGCCGGTGGCTGGCGCAGAGGAGAGGGGATGGAGTGCAGGTGCTGGGGCCGGCCGCGGCGCCGAACGTACGGCTCAAGCGCATCTACCGCTATCACATGGTGCTGAAGTCGGATCGCCGCGGCGTGCTGGCGACGGCGCTGCGCGATCTGATCGCCGTGATGGAGCGCGAGGAGATCCCGCGCCGCGCGGTGGTCGTGGACGTAGATCCGATCCATCTGATGTAGGTGTGAAGGGTGCGGGCAAAATGAGCGGGTCGGCACACTCGACGCGGGTTCGCCATGAAGAAACGTCGCGAGTGTTCAATCAAGCAGCTGCAGCTCTTTGCCGGGCTTGAAGCGTACGGCTTTACCCGGCGAGATGCTGACCTCTGTGCCGGTCCGAGGATTGCGGCCCACGCCGGTTTTCCGCGGCTTGACCGTAAAGACGCCGAAACCGCGCAGCTCGATACGGTCGCTGGAGGCCAGAGCCTCTTTCATCGCATTGAAGATGGCGTCCACGGCGGACTCAGCCTTGATGCGCGGAAGCCCGGTGCGCTCGACCACCCGGTGCGTGAGGTCCTGCTTGATCAACTTCGGCCACCTTCCGTGCTTCGGGTGTCATTCGCTCCATAAATCGGACGAATCTCACCCCCAATATCAGCTAAATGGTAGGAATCACTGTTCCTGTTGTCAACGCTTTATGGGATGTGAAAAGGAGCCTGGCGAGTTGTGAACGCCCACAGGAGTTTGCGGTAGGCTGAGAACACAATAAATCGACGAGGAGAGGGCGCGGCGAGTTCGTTGCAGCGCTGGAATGCGATGGCGATCAAGAGCGACAAGTGGATCCGCCAGCAGGCGATCGAGAAGAAGATGATCGAACCGTTCAGCGAGAAGCAGGTCCGCGACGGTGTGATCTCCTACGGCCTTTCGTCCTACGGCTATGATTTGCGCGTCTCCAACGAGTTCAAGATCTTCACCAACGTCAACAGCGCTATCATTGATCCGAAGGCCTTCGATGAGCGCTCGTTCGTCTCGGTCGAAGCCGACAGCGTGATCGTGCCGCCCAACTCGTTCGCGCTGGCCCGCTCCATCGAGTACTTCCGAATTCCACGTGATGTGTTGACGATCTGTGTCGGCAAGAGCACATACGCACGTTGCGGAATCATCGTGAATGTGACGCCATTCGAGCCGGAGTGGGAGGGATTTGTGACGCTGGAGATATCGAACACGACTCCGCTTCCGGCGCGTATTTATGCCAATGAGGGTCTTTGCCAGATACTCTTCTTCCAGAGTGACGAGATGTGCGAGGTCAGCTATGGCGATCGGCAGGGCAAGTATCAGAAGCAGCAGGGAATCGTTCTACCCAAGCTCTAGGAGTCTGTCGGGGATAGAATTTTTGGTGTTTCGAATGAACGACTTACAAAATCTACATGGTCTGGTATGTTATTGAAAAGTAAAGGTTTACGGTTTTCCAAAAGCTTATGCCCGACACACTCCTAGAGCGACTCTGCTCTCTAG
>CAXUIM010000317.1:0-4939 GCA_964250885.1 uncultured Acidobacteriaceae bacterium
TTTCCCGGCCGCTATGCGGCTGGGAAGACGGTGGAAGAGGCTGTTCGGGACGCGGGGGAGCAGCGCTTCCATGGCGGCCAGCCGCTTGGGCAGCAGGCGCAGAAGGCCACTGGCGCGAACCAGCTTCTGCAGGCCGCCGCGCTGATACAAGAGCATGGGAAGAGCGAGCACGCGCAGACGCCGCGCGTACGGGAAAGTAAGGAAGAGGAGCCTGCGAAAGAGAGAGTCGCCGGGCGCTCGAGGAATATTACGCTCCACCTGGGCCCGGGTATCTTCGATCAGCTTGTTGTATTGCACACCGGAGGGGCATGCGGTCACACAGGCCATGCAGCCGAGGCAGTTATCCATGTGCACGCGAAAGCTTTGGTCCAGCGGAGCCTCGCCCTGAGCCGATTTGTTCATCATGTAGATGCGGCCGCGGGGCGAATCCATCTCATCGCCCCAAAGCACATAGGTTGGGCAGGCGGGCAGACAGAAGCCGCAATGAACGCAGTCGCTGATCAGCCCACGATCGGGAGGATGGTGCGCGTCAAAATTTGATGGATTCGATGGCTTTGCGGTTTCGAGTTGCGTCAGCTCGGTCATGTCAGATTCCACCCAGGAAACGGCCCGCGTTGAGGATGCACGTGGGATCGAAGCGCCGCTTGAGCTCGCGCATCAAGGGAAGGCTGTCCGGGGCTGTGCCCCAGGGGTCCAGCTCTGCAGGAGCCGGCTGTTGCAGGACGGTCAGCGAGCCGTGACCGGCTTCCAGCCGCTGGCGCAGAGTCGCGACAGCGGCGGAAGCGCCGGCGGGAATCGCGGCTGTTGCGACCCCGGCCGCCTGCACCACCGAGCGCCCACCCAGCGTGTGAACGGCTGTGACGAAGGACTCGATATCCGAAGCGAGCAGGGTGGCCTTCATCACGATCGAGTCGGCGGTCTCGAAGAGTTCCTGGCGTAGGTTCCAGACTGTGGCGTCCGCAGCCGCGGCATCCGCAGCCAGAGCGTTCGCAGCCACAGCGTTCGCAGCCACAGTGTCCAGGCCGAGCTCCTGGGCGAGCGTGCCGAGTGCCGCGGCTTGTTTCTCCAATACCTCGGGCAGCGAAGTCAGTTGAACGTTCAGATGGAATCTCCCACTGCCGGAGGCCAGTTGCAGCGCCTGGATGCTGAGCTGCGAATCGAGCAGCCGGCGCATGAGCTCGCACAGGGGAGATGCGTCCGGCGCCGCAACGCTCAGCGTGCGAGTATTTTGTGGGAGTGCGTGCAGACGGAAGCTGACCTCGGCGATCAGGCCAAGCGTTCCGAAGGCTCCGGTCATGAGCTTGTGCAGATCGTATCCGGCCACGTTTTTGACCACCTTGCCGCCGGTGCGCGCAATCGTGCCGTCGGCCAGCACCAAGGTCATGCCAATAACAAGGTCGCGCAGGCCGCCGTAGCGGTGACGGAGACTGCCTGAGTCGTTGCTGGCGATGATGCCGCCAACGGTGGCGCGATCGGGCCAGAGTGGGTCCAGCGCGACGAACTGGCCATGCGCGGCGAGCTGGGCCTGCAGCTCGCTCCAGGTGCAGCCCGCCGCCACCGTGCAGGTCATATCCTGCCAGGTGTGCTCGCGAAGTGCGTTCAGGCGCCGCGTCTCCAGCCGCAGCGCGCTGCGGTCCGGATATCCCCAGCGCTGTTTGGTGCCCCCGCCGTACGGAGAGACGGTCACTCCCCGGGCATGGGCTGTGCGCAGCGTCCGGGCGAGCTCGTCCAGGTTGGCGGGAGCCGCGATCACGACGTCTTCCTGCACCTGAACGAAGCCGGCGCCGACGATGGAGGCAAATTGGTCCCGGAGTTCCTGGTACGGGATTTCCTGGCGCCGAAGCGATTGCGGCTGAATCATGTGCGGACTCGTTCTGTGCCCTGGATTTCGTGACTCCAGTAAGAGAATCTCAAAAGTACTCGGCGATTCCCGCCAGCTCCAGCGGATGAGGAGAATGCGGTCCCGTCTTCTCACCGCACAGGCGCGGTCTGGGAAAGAGCTTATCGGGGTTGGCCAGCGAATGCGGATCGAAGGCGAAGCGCACACGCTGCATGGTCTCAAGATCGGGTTCGCTGTACATGTAGCCCATGGCCTGCTGCTTCTCCTTGCCCACGCCGTGCTCCCCCGTGATGGAGCCTCCGTGATCGACGCAAAGGTGCAGAATCCGCTCCGCCAGGTCGAGGGCACGGAACTCCTGCCCCGGGATCGCGGCGTCATAGAGCACAATCGGATGCAGGTTGCCATCGCCGGCATGGAATACATTCGAGACGCGCAAGCCAGCGTCGCGGGCCATGAGGTCTATCTGTTCGAGGATGATGGGCAGCTTGGTCCGGGGAATCACTCCATCCTGAACGATGTAGTTCGTGGCAATGCGCCCGGCCGCGGCGAAGGCCGCCTTGCGGCCCTTCCACACCAGCAGACGTTCTCCCGCGCTCTGCGCCAGCCGGGTCTCCCACGCGCCGTTCTTCCGGCAGATCTCGCGCACTTCCTGCATGTGCAGGTCCACCTCGGCCGCGGGCCCGTCCAGCTCTACCAGGAGCAGGGCATTGGCGTCGGGATAGTGGGGATGAACCGCGGCTTCAGCCGCCTGGATGGAGAGACGATCCATGATCTCCATGGCGGAGGGAAGGATGGCCGCGGCGATGATGTCCGATACGGTCTGCCCGGCCGCCGCGATGGTGTCATAGGCGGCGAGCAGAACCTGCACGGTTTCGGGGCGCTTTACGAGGCGCAGCGTAATCGCGGTAGCGACGCCCAGCGTTCCCTCCGAGCCGACGAAGACGCCGGTCAGGTCGTAACCGGGCGCATCCACCGAAGGTGCGCCGAAGTGGACCAGCTCTCCGGAGGGAAGAACGACCTCGAGGCCGAGGACATGGGTGGTGGTGAAGCCGTATTTGAGGCAATGGGCTCCGCCGGCATTCTCGGCTACGTTGCCGCCGATGGTGCAGACGCTCTGCGATGAGGGGTCGGGAGCGTAGAAGTACCCGGCCGCGGCGACGCGCTGCGTAACGTGCTCGTTAATCACACCGGGCTCCACCGTGATGCGCTGATTCGGGATGTCGACCGAGAGAATACGGTTCATGCGGGCGAAACCCAGAACGACCCCACCGGCCGCCGGCATCGCCCCTCCTGACAGGCCGGTCCCGGCGCCGCGGGCAACGAACGGGATGCGGTGCTGCGCGCAGACGCGCAGGATCGCCTGCGTCTCGGAGCGGGACCGCGGCAGCAGGACCGCGGCGGGCACTGTCCGGAAGGCCGGCGCCCCGTCACACTCATAGGTTTGCAACCGGTTTCGCTCGACGATAATTCCATCGGCGCCGACAACAGCTTTTAACTCCGCGAGCACACTGGCGGAGAGGCCTTCACTGCGATGCGGCATGGAGTCAGAAGTCAGCATTCTTTCTATATCTCAGCGCGAGGCGTACAGGAGGACCGCGGTGGCGGGGGGAACGACGGACGCTTCGCGGTAGGTCTGGGGTTCGGTGATTGTAACCTTCGTGGAGGTCAGCGAATCCGCGGAGAGTGTCGCGCCGAGGCTGTAGCCTGCCACATCTATGTGCAGCCGCTGGGTGCTGTCCTTGTTGATGATGGCGACGATCTTCTGGCCGTCCGGCATCTGGGCCGCATAAGCCGTCGCGTCCACCGGACTGGTCCCGTTCCGGGGCGAGAAGTCGAGCGGGACGATGGCGCCGCCGGCGAAGTTCTGGGCGAACTTCATGCCGTACCAGACCGGCTCGGCCACAGAGTGACCGTTGATCTCGGCGATGGGTGTATAGAAGGGGCGGGGATGGGATGCGGCCGGGTCCTTCACCAGCGCGTCGCCGAACAGTTTGCCGCCCAGCCCGTTCGCAATCACCTGGGCGGTGCCCCCATGCAGGTTCACGCCGGCGTAGCCCAGAGAGGCCAGGAGCAGCAGGTAGTCGGCGGCCCAGAGCGCGGCGGCGAAGACATCGGAGACGCCGGGTTTGCCGCCCCGGTAACAGGTGTTTCCCTCGGTCATGCGGTAGGGGACGATGCGGTGTTCGCCGTTGCTGAGGCGGGCGGCCGCGGTCTGGATGTCGGAGGCGAGCTGCAGCACGTGCGGGTCGGGCTGCAGCAGGCGGTCGATGTTGACATTCGGATTTGAGGGCGGGCCTCCAAAGTAGTAGTGGTGTGTGAGCGCGGCCACGGCCGGGGGGTCGGGGAGGGCGAGCAGGCGGTTGACCACGACCGCATACCAATCCGGATTGCCCGACGTATCGGGCAGGCCGAAGCGCGCGGAGGGCACCTTGGCGCGGATGGCATTGGCCTCCGCCAGCCATTCGTCAAAGTAGGCGTCCGCGGTCCAGGTCTTGGGGTCGCGCAAGTGGTTGCGGAACAGGTCGGGCTCGTTGCCCAGCTGGAAGTACTGCAGCTTGTCGCCCAGGGTGTTGGCCACCTGCACGGCCTGCTCGGCCGCGCGCGCCGGAGTGTTGGTGCCGAGATTGATGCCGTAGAGGCAGGTCCAGCCGGTGGTGTCCAGGAACTCGCGCAGGTTGTGGGTGGACTCCGGCGTGATCGCAAAGGCTGATTTGGACGTGGGCTCGCCGCCGCCGATATCGCGCACCGTGATGGCGGGCTGCGGCGTGGAGGGCGTGGGCTTCCACCAGCCGACGTCGGAGGTGTTGCCGCCCAGGCGGAGCACACCGTTGGGCGAAAGCGCGCGGAACTGCTGGACGAGATCGGTGTTGGCTGCGGAGAAGAACGTTGGATCGGAGAGCTGCTGGATCTCGTAGGAGAAGCCGATGAAGTTGGCCGGGATGGTGGGACCGGGCCGGTCAGGGTGCAGCTTTAGAACTGTGACGGGCTCTGGCGCGGCAGGCGCTGGAGCGGCCTGGCCAAAGCTCCGAATCTGGGGAAGAGCTGCCGTGGCGGCAGCGGCAAGGAGAAACCGGCGGCGGTCCATGAACTTCATCCCGA
>CAXUIM010000318.1:0-4917 GCA_964250885.1 uncultured Acidobacteriaceae bacterium
CAGGCCAATGCACTCCTCAAGCTTGATTGGCCGGAAACTTACCGCGGCGATTTAGCGGTAACCTGCGCCCGTCCCAACCGGGAAGCGCACTTTCCGCAATCCTTCTCCAGCCTCAAGGCCACGCCCCCAGCATGACACAGTCCCGCCATCGGGATCACGAACCCGAGCGCGGCCGGTCCTCCCAGCTCTGATTCCACATATCTTCCTTGACCCCTCACCCACCCCGCGTCAGAATCGTCCAATATCCAAAATCGTCCCCACGCGAGGTCCCGTTTGGAGCTTCCCGGCATCACGACCCCCACCGAAGTCTGCACGCCCGTCTCCGCCGCGACACCTCCCGCGGCCTGGAGCCCCGCCCTCCGCATGGGCTTCCGCATTGCCTTCCTCTACTTCTTCTGCTTCATCTTTCTCGGCGCCAATGGGACCCTTCTTGGCGCCGTACCGGTTGCCGGCGGCTGGATCCAGGACAAGCTCAAGTGGCCGTTCAATCATCTCTCCGAGTTTACCGGGCAGCATCTCTTCCATCTCACGGGCATCGCCGCCCACTGGCATCCCAGCGAATCCGGCGACACCACGATGAACTGGATCCATACCGGCCTCCTCCTCGCCTTCGCCCTGGCTGGCGGAATCCTTTGGACCCTCATAGACCTCCTCCGCAACAACCCTCGCACGGAGTACCGCACCCTCCATGCCTGGCTTCGCTTCTTCCTCCGCCTTACCTGCGGCATGTTCATGATCGGCTATGGGCTGGCCAAGGTCTTCCCATTCCAGATGCCTCCTCCTTCCATCGCCGTCCTCAACGAGCCTGCCGGCAACATGGCTCCCATGACCTTTCTCTGGAATCTCATCGGCCTCAACCCCGTCTACGAGATCATCTGCGGCTCAGCCGAGGTCCTCGGCGGCGTCCTGCTGCTGTATCGCCGCACCTCGCTCGCCGGAGCCCTCTTCTCCACCTTCGTCGTCACCAACGTGGTCCTCTACAACTTCTGCTATGACGTGCCCGTCAAGCTCTTCGCCGTCGACCTGCTGCTCGGCTGCATCTTTCTTGCCCTGCCCGACGCTCACTCCGTCTGCCGCTTCCTTTGGAGCCACAAACCCGCCGCGCCCACCGCCACCTGGATTCCTCCCGCCGGCCGCCGCGCCGGGCGCATCGCGATTCTCGTCACCGAGATTGTCTTCGCAGTCCTCTTCCTCGTCGTCCAACCCATCTTCATGACTATCGGCTGGCGCCATCTTCAAGCCGCGCTGCGCACGCCCTCTCCTATGGTCGGCGCCTGGCGTCTCGACGCTGCCCACCGAGCCTCCGGCGCCTTTATCGACCCCGAAGGCGTTCCCATAACCGACCTGTACGTCGCTGCCTCCAACCGCGCCTACACGCGCTCCACCGACGGCGAGCTCTGGCTTTCCATCTTTGATCCCGACCCAAGAAACGCACCGTCCGCATCGGCTGCTACTTCATCAAACCGCCCACCAATTACGCCTGGCAGCTCTCGGATCCCGACCACCTCATTCTCACCTCGGTCGCACCCGAACCACCCAAACCCGGCCCCAAGCACAAGCCCGCCAAACCGGCCGCGGCCTTCATCCCCGCCGTCCTCACCCTCACCCGAACCGCGACGCCCGAGCATTATCCGCTTCTCGAGCGCGGCTTCCACTTCATCAGCGAATGGCGCTATGAGCGTTGATTTGCATGAAGAGCGTTGACCAGCAGGAACGGAGGGCGCGCAAACCATGACGGCTGATGAGGTCAAGAAACTGCTGGGGCTGGCCCCGCATCCGCGCGAGGGCGGCTGGTTTGTGCGCACCTGGGAGTCGCCAGAGCTCCTGGCCGCTGCCTCGTTCGCCGACGAACGCTATGACGGCGCGCGGCGCACCTCCACGGCGATCTACTACCTGCTGGAGCCGGAGACGTTCAGCGAGATGCATGTGCTGGCCAGCGACGAGATCTTCCATCACTACAGCGGAGGCGCGGTGGAGATGCTACAGCTGTTTCCGGACGGGCGCAGTGAGCGGGTCGTGATCGGCCCCGATCTCGAGGCCGGACAGAGACCGCAGCACGTGGCGCCGCGCGGCGTGTGGCAAGGCTCGCGGCTGTTGCAGCCCGAGGGCTGGGCCCTGCTGGGCTGCACCGTCAGCCCGGGCTTTGAATTCGTGGACTACAAGGATGCCCGCGCGGAAGAGCTGGTGCGGCAGTGGCCGCGGGAAGCGGAACTGATTCGCAAGCTCAGCCATCGCTGAAGCGAATTTGTTCCGCGTCACTGCTCCAGCAATCCGGACCAGGCGTCGAACTCCGCCTTCTGAGGCGCGTCTTCCACGTGGCTCGACAGATTGAGCAGCATCGTGGGGCGCTGGCTGGTCGAGTACGGCGGCCAGGCCGGCAGTTGCGCCGCCGCGGGAGCTTCGCCGCGCAGAAAGGAACACCAGGCTGCATGCACCGTATCGGCGAAGGCCGCGACCGCGGCGGCAGGGACAGCTTTGCCGAGATGGTCCCAGACGTACGGCAGCTCGGAGGCGTGAAAGGCCAGGCCGGCATAACGGCCTCCCGGAACCGAGAAGTCGAAGCGATAGACAAAGGCCGCTCCGCCTCCTCCCTGCAGGTGCGCATCGACCACCCGCACCGAGGGAATCCAGTACTCCTCGGCCGTGAGACTGCGAATGCGGCGTAACTCGTCGCTCATGTCCGGGTAGAGCTGCCGGTAGCGTTCTTCCACGCTGCGAAACTGATCCACCGAGAGATTGCCCAGATCCCGCGGGCCGGGATCCTTCAACGGATGCGGGCCGATGAACAGCGCGCTCTCATCGCGATTGGTGCCCAGCAGAAGACGTTTACCCCGCGTGCTTCCCTGCCGGATGCTGGCCAGCGGAAACTCCGGCAGCAACGTTCCATCAAGCTCTGCCCGAAGCGGAAAGTGCACCGCGGATGCGCGGATGAAGCTTTGCTGTGCCTCGATGATCTGGCCTGCCGGTGCGGTTTTCAGCGCCGCCGCGGCCTGCCCGGAGGTCTGGCTCCAGACCTGCGCAAAGGTGGCGGTGATCTCGCCGGCGCGTGCCCTGGGCCAGATGCGCTCGGCGCCGCCGCTCTCCGAGATCATCTGGTGGAATAGACCCTTCGCCGAGGGCACGCCCATGATCATGTCGGTGAGCTTGGCGCCGGCCGATTCGCCTCCCACGGTCACCCGCCGCGGATCGCCGCCAAAGGCGGAGACGTTGCGCTGGAGCCACTCCAGGGCGAGCAGAAGATCGCGCATGGCGTTGTTCGCCGAACCGGCATACGCCCCGCCCAGCACCGGCTCCAGATCGAGAAAACCGAAGACTCCCAGACGATAGGCCACAGTGACGCAGAGGATGCCGGCCTGCGCGAACCCTGTGCCATCGAAGAGCGGATCGAAGGAATGGCCTCCGGTGAAACCTCCACCGTGGATCCAGACAAACACGGGGTGCGGTCCGGGATCCTTCGGCGCCCACAGGTTCAGGTACAGACAGTCTTCGCTTTGCGGAATCTGCTCCGCTTCGGGCTGCGCTGCCGCGGCCGCAAACTGGGTGGCGTCGCGGACCCCACTCCAGGGCTGCACCGGCAGCGGCGCGCGGAAGCGCAACGGACCCACCGGCGGCTGGGCGAAGGGCACACCGCGGAAGATGTTCACCGTCTCAGCCGACTCACCGCGCAGCGTGCCGGTTGTTGTCTTGACGACCGGGGCCGCGCCACCCGGCAGAACGCCTTCCAGGTACGTGGCTGCCGTGGCCAGCGCAGATTGAATCAAGAAGCTTCGCCGATCCATCAGGTCTCCTAAAGGTAATGACTCACTTGGCGGACCAAGGGCCGGGATCAATCCGTGACGCTGAACTGCAGGAAGGGTTCGGAGATGGAGACAATGATGTCCCGGGGGTCCTCCACGGCTGTGACCCTCTGATTGCTATCGTGTTCGGGGGATCCAACGGTAGAGAATCGCACATTTATTTTGAAGTACGGGCAGTCCTGACTTACGTAGGTCTGTTGCCCGGTGGTCGATAAGCCATCTTCAGCCGTGAACACGGAGAGAAGAGCCTTGCGCGTCCTGCCCGGTTTGATTGTTTGCATGCGTGTCAAGACCTGTCCTACCCATGCCGTGTGTTCCTCGGAGGAATGGTGCACGGTTTCGCCGCTTGCCTGCTGCACTTGGCGGCCGAACAAAGCCATGCACCCGTTCAATACGAACTCGCGTCGCTGCTGCATCCGGTAACCCATCCGCAGCCGTGGGCCGCCGCGAGCATGGCAGCAAGATACCAGAACGCCCCGCTCTCGCTTCGATGCCGATGGCGGGATCTTCATTCAGCGCCAATGTCTTCATTCCAGAGGCTGGGATTGGCGGCGATGTAAGCGCCCATCATGGCAATGCAGTCCGGGTCGGCCAGATCGATCACGTGGACTCCCAGGCCGCGCAGCCACTCTTCGCCGCCGGAGAAGTTGCGGCTCTCCCCGACAATGACAGTCTGGAAGCCGAACTGCCGCACCAGACCGCTGCAGTACCAGCAGGGCGCCAGCGTAGTCACCATGATGAGGTCGCGATAGGACTTCTGGCGTCCGGCTTTCCGAAAGGCGTCGGTCTCGCCGTGGATTGAGGGATCGTTCTGCTGGATGCGGCGATTGCGCCCGCGGCTTAGCAGCGATCCGTCCGCGCGGAAGATGGCCGCGCCGATAGGGAGACCCCCTTCCGCCAGCCCCAGGCGGGCTTCTTCGAGGGCGGTGGCGAGAAGGGCGTGCGGTTCGATGGCGGGAGCCGGGAAGTTGAATGGCATGCGCGTCCAGGATACAAGTTCGCACGGCGGTCGGAGTTCTAGGGAGCTTGTTGAAACTCGGCTCTTGTGGCTTCGCTAGCATCGCAAAACCCGCTTTGATTGCGGGTTCGTACTTGCCTCGCGGACATCCGAGGTGCTTTT
>CAXUIM010000319.1:0-4908 GCA_964250885.1 uncultured Acidobacteriaceae bacterium
TTTCAACAAGCTCCTAGAGCACTCTTTCTGCTACAGCAATAACAGGGGTGCCGTGCCTCAGAAGCGGTGTGCAGGGTGGCCTTTCTTGGGTGTCCGCGGCCCTGTGTACAGCAACCCAAATATTGCTAAAGGAACGCGGCGGCCAGCGCCAGAGCGGCGATGGCCGCCGTCTCCGCCCGAAGTATTCTGGGCCCGAGTGTGACGGCCCTCCATCGACTCTCCGCAAACAGCGTCATCTCCTCGGCCGTCCATCCACCCTCCGGTCCGATAGCCAGCGCGACGCGAGTCCTCTCCGGCTGAGCGGGCGGCAGGCTCTCGCGCAAGGCGGACAGCAAGGAATTTTCCTGCTCCGTCTCCGCCAACAGCAACTTCGTCTCCGCGTTTACCTGAGCCAACGCCGCTTTCAGGTTTGTCGGTTCGTCCACCTCGGGCACATCACTGCGTCGCGACTGCTGGGCTGCCTCGCGCACGATCCTTCGCCACCGCTCCACCCGCCGGGCCGCCGCCTGCGCCAGGTGCTTCTCGGTGCGCCGCGCGAGCACGGGTGTTATCCGCGCCGCACCCAGTTCGGTAGCCTTCTCGATACCCCACTCCATGTGGTCGAACTTGAATACCGCCATCAGCAGATGCACGGGAAGCGCGGCATCTGTCTCCAACTCCTCATGCAGGGCGAAGATCACACTGCGTTCGTCGGCGGAGACGATCTCCGCGCGATGCAGAAATCCATTCGCGACCACATCGAAGATCTGTCCTGGTTGCGCGCGCAGCACACGCGACAGATGCAGCGCCTGCTCGCCGGTAAGGGTTGCAGATGTTTCGGTCCACGTGTCCGCAATCCATCGGCGCCGTGTCATCCCCTTCAGCATACTTGGTTCTGCATGCGAACTGAATCGGCGGAACCCTGGCCAAAGCGAACCGAACACACACCCTGGACGGGGTGCTCTCGGATCGCGTCACGAGAGAGTACGCTCAGCCAAAACCCGTTGTGCGGAAGACAACACTGGCGCATTCTCGTTGTACAGCAGACAACAGAAGCGCAGGGCCGTTACGAAGCAATCGATGCGGCACGGTTAAACACCTCAGGGAACGCGCTCTGCGCGTTCCCTGAGTGTGTTGCCTTAGTTTGATGCTTTGCCTGGTTGCGTTTGCCTGCGCTCCCATCGATGTCGGGCATCGAAGTTGCTTCACCTGCATGAAGCAACTAACGAAGGTATAGATTTACTACGCCGAAGAGTCAAGCGAAAAAAAATGCTTTGCTATCAAATTTCTGTTCAAACCTCAGTTCACGTCATCGCAGATGGCAATGTCGCACCGGCGGCAAGGCACACCGCCCATCGCCGAGCCACAGGAGAGAGCGATCTGTCTGACCGTTGCTGCTGTGCGGAATCCAGATGAGAACGTGATTCGCGACAGCGAAGCATCCTGATTCTCCGCATTCTGGTTCTCCGCATTCCGGTTCTCCGCATTCCGGTTCTCCGCATTCTGGTTCTCCGCATTCTGGTTCTCCGCATCCTGGTCTCCGCATCCTGGTTCTCCGCATCCTGGTTCTCCGCCGTACCTTGCGATCGGAGTAGAAGTACTCTCAACTGAAGGCTACTGAGTGCTCTCCGCAAAATTTCTGAACACAGCGTCGTCATGATTCGAAGCTCCTCCACTGGAAGAACTTACAGGCAGCAGCAGGGATCTATTCCGGATGCACAGACCACTGCACCGGGAATCTTCCATGTCTGGAGCATCTCTCCTGTTGATGTGAGCGGATGATAGTGCGAGCGGCTCGACGTTATAGCTATACAGCGATTCATCGGGAAGGTGGCTGATCCAGCCACCTTCTTTCGTGCGGCCTCATGTGCCAGAGGTGGGTGCGGCCCGATGACTTTGGAGTCCGGAGCTTGATGCGGAGACGATTCGCCGGTGCAGCAATAACCTGAGTGCAATCTATTGTCGCGCCGCGAAGTGCCAGGTCGAATCCCGGCATACATGCTGCGGTAGAGCGCTCATGTTCTGGCTGCGAGCCGGGAAGAGATCTGCGAGTGCCGTTACTCTGGGGCAAGAACGGCATAAAGACCCGTAGCCTCGGTTACACCTGAAGCGAAAACGCTAGAACGCGACAGCGCCGCGCGTTCCCCAGGAGCGCACCGTGTTGTATGCTTACCCCGATGCCGATCTCTCGCCGCAGTTTTCTCGCCAGCTCCGCTACCCTGCCATTCGCTCTACGCGCTATGGCGGCTCCTTCCACACCGCGTTGGATTTTCATCGGCAGCGGCAGCGACGCCGGCATCTATCGCGCCGCGTGGAATCCGACCACTGGTGCGCTCGATGCCATCGAGCTGGCCGCGGCGGCCAAGGCCCCAAACTTCCTCACGCTGCATCCCACGCTGCCTGTTCTCTACAGCGCAAATTCCTCGAACACGGTGGAAGGCTTTCACCTCGATCCACAGCGCGGTTCGCTGACACGGAGCAGCGAACTGAGCTCACAGGGTATGGATCCCTGCTACATCTCCGTGGATCACACCGGCCATAACCTCTTCGTCGCAAACTACGGCAATGGAGTCTTCGCGGCCTTGGGTCTCGGTTCGGCAGGCGAGCTCCGCGCAGTCACGGGGGTCTTGGCTTGCAACAACAATCCCGCCTGCGGTGCTCTCGGGCCGGTCAAGGCTCGCCAGGAATCGGCTCACATGCACTCGGCTACGGTCTCGCCGGAGAACCATTTTGTGCTGGCGTGCAATCTCGGCGAGGACGCGATCGAGGTCTTTCCCATCGCACCCGGCACACCCCGTCCGTTGGGAGATCCCATGCGTGTCCCGGCACGGACCGGCTCTGGTCCGCGACACGTCGCATTTCATCCCAACCAGCGCTGGGTCTACTGCGTACATGAGCTGGACTCCACCATCGACCTATACGACTGGAGCGCGTCAGCAGGAAAAGCCACGATGAAGCTGCGCGCCAACTCTGTGGTCTCAACCCTGGCTCGGGGTGTAGCGCTCAGCGGTAACACCGGCTGTGAAGTTGTCGTCAGCGACGATGGGCGCTTTCTCTATACCTGCACGCGAGGCGAGACCTCCAATTCGCTGATTGTCTATCGCATCGACGCCGCCAGCGGTCTGCTCACTGAGCAGCAGCGGCTGAGTTGTGGCGGCGCGATCCCGCGCTACATCACGCTCGACCCGTCCCGGCGTTGGCTGCTATGCGCAAACCAGGGTTCCGGAAACGTAACCGTCTTTGCGCACGATCCACGCACGGGACGCCTTAACGCAACCGCGAAGAGCTTCGCCGTCCCGACGCCCATGTTCTTTCAGTTCGTGTGAGCCCTTCCCCGGCCGGCCGACAACCTGAGGCCCGTGGCGGGGCCGCTACTCGCTCTTCAGCGTCTTGCCGTCGAGCACGAAGCGATACTTCACGTCCCCCTTGACGACTCGCTCGTACGCCTCCGGAAGCTGGTCATAGCCGACCAACTCGATCTCGGAGACAATGTTCTTCTCCGCGCAGTAGTCCAGCATCTCCTGCGTCTCCTTCATGCCGCCGATCATCGAGCCCGAGAGCGAGCGCCGGTTGGTCACTAGAGCGAACGGCGAGGTGGCTACCGGCTGATCCGGCAAGCCAACCAGGCAAATGGCGCCATTGAGCCGCAGCAGTGACAGGTACGCATTGATGTCGTGGGGCGCCGAAACGCAATCCAGGATGAAGTCGAAGCTGCCCGCGTGCGACTTCATCGCATCATGGTCTTTGCTGATCACAACTTCATCAGCGCCCAGCTTCCTGGCGTCGTCGATCTTGCTCTCCGAGGTGGTGAACTGCACCACGTGGGCCCCCATCGAATGAGCGAACTTGAGTCCCATGTGCCCCAGGCCACCCAACCCCACCACACCCACCTTTTTGTTCGGCCCAACTTCCCAATGCCGCAGCGGCGAATAGGTGGTGATGCCCGCACAGAGCAGCGGCGCCACTGCCGCCAGATCCAGCTTCGGCGAGATCGTATGGACGTAGTGTTCCGGGGCGACTATGTTGTCCGCATATCCCCCGAACGTGATGTTGCCTTCGTAGTCTCTCGCGTTGTAGGTTCCCACCATCCCCTTGGTGCAGTAGGGCTCCTCACCGGCCCGGCAATTCTCACATGCCATGCACGTCTGAACCGTCACGCCCACGCCGGCCAGATCGCCCGGCTTGAATCGCGTCACGTTACTTCCGACCTGGGTCACGTGCCCGACAATCTCATGACCGGGCACCATGGGATACATGGCTCCACCCCACTCGTCCCACGCCTGGTGGATGTCGGAATGGCAGATGCCGCAGAAGTCGATCGCCACGACTACGTCATCGGGACGGGGCTCGCGGCGGTCAAAGCGAAAGGGCGCGAGCGGTGAAGTCTTGTTCTGGGCGGCATAGCCGTACGATTTCATGCTTTGATCTCCTGCTCAGGTTGGATGCAAACAAAGGCGGCATCATGGATTCAGGTTGCTGTTCCCCGTGGATACAGTCTTTACTTCCACAGGCTTCCCGTTCAGCAGGTACAGGCTGTAGGTCCGTTAGCGTCCCGCGAAGCGCGCGACAGACCTAGATCGAGACTCGCCACCGATCCGCTGAGGAGATCGGTCCCTCTCCAACAACGGGATTGCTGCGCTACTCGTCGTAGTGCAGCAGACTGAACACGTCGACTCCCGGGAACTTGTCACGGCCTTTAAGGAAATCCAGCTCGATGGCCACGGTAAGGCCGACGATGTCACCCCCCAGTCTTTCAACCAACTGCACGGTGGCCTGCATGGTGCCTCCCGTAGCCAGCAGATCGTCGACGATGATGACACGCTGGCCCGGGAGAATAGCGTCTGCATGAACCTCCAGCGTGTCGGAGCCGTACTCCAGGTCGTACTGGATCCGTTCCACCGGGGCGGGCAGCTTCTTCGGCTTGCGCAC
>CAXUIM010000320.1:0-4890 GCA_964250885.1 uncultured Acidobacteriaceae bacterium
AATACTGGCCCGACTATATGTCCTGCATCCTCGTGGTGCGGCAGGACCTCATCGACAAACGCCCGGATACGGTGCAGATCCTGGTCGACGGCATTGCGCGTTCTGGGCTCTGGCTGGATGAAGGCAAGCGCCAGCGCGAGGATGCAGCTGATTTCGTCGGGCGCTTTTACTACAACCAGAAACCGTCGCTGCTGCGCTGGGCGTTGACCAAGCCCATGAGCCGCGTCACGTACAGTCCCCTTGCGCCGCGAAAGGCCGACTTCGATATGGTGGAGCAGCTCATGATCCAGACAGGGGTGCTGAAGCGGTGGATTCCTTTCAGCGATTATGCCGATACCAGGTTTTCCGATAAGGCCACGATCGAAACACCCTGGAAATACCAGCCGGGACTTTCAACAGCCCAGTAGGGCATGCGTCGCAAGATAGGGAGGAATGTTGAAATGATTCGTAGAAACTTTCTTCGCATAATCGCCGCTGCCGGCGCCGGCAGCGTTAGTATCGTGGGCCTGGCCGCGGCGGGCGAGAAGCGTGCGGTTTCCTACCATGTGGAAGGGTTCACCTGCAATACCTGCGCTCTCGGTCTGGATACCATGCTCACGCGCCTGCACGGGGTCATGCATTCTCATTCCAGCTATCCGGACGGCGCTGTGAACATCGACTTTCATCCCCATCTGGTATCGGAAGAAACTTTGAAGCAGTGCATTCGCGATGCAGGCTTTACCGTCGCCTGATTCCCCTGCGCCGGCAATTCAGGACTCGCTCCGCTTCTAAGAAGTAGCCTGGCACAGGTAAGAAGTGGCGTGGCACAGGTAAGAAGTAGCCTGGCACGGGCTGGCCGGCCGGGATGAAACTGCAGAGGCAAGAAGCATAAAATGAAACGTGAGCAGAATTCCGGGAGTTGCTGTGCACCAATACATCGAACAAGTCGTCGACCTTACCGAGCACGCCGCAAATCAGCTTTACAACCTCACGCTCGACGAAGCGCGGGACCGTGTCAAAAGCGCCTCACCCGATGCGGTGCGTCACATCGAAGGTTCGTTCTCGTTGCTGGCCCGCGAAGGGAAAACAGTCAGGATGGCGCGGTCGCTTGATCGCCCCATGCGCTATTTCCTTGCCAAACGCCAGGCTGGCCCGGTGCTCGTTGTGGCCTCGCGCATCGACACCATCTACAACTGGCTTAAGAGCGAAGGGCTGGAGGCGCAGTTCCATCCCAGCTACACACGCATGGTGCCGGCTCATCATATTGTCGAGATCCAACTCATCGGCTGCCCTGATCCTGACCCCGTATACACTCGCTTTTTTACGCCGGAGCTGGGTACCGCGTCTTCCGATCTTGACGAACTCGGGCAGCGCTACATCACAGCGCTCGCGCATGAGGTCTCGCGCTGGCTGGATCACGTGCCCGAGCAGGAGCCAATCGGCGTCTGCTTCTCCGGCGGCATTGACAGCGGCTGTGTATTCCTGACGCTGTACCACATCATGATGAAGCGCGGTCTGCATCTGGGTCGTCTCAAAGCGTTCGTGCTGGATCTGGGTGATGGACCGGATCTAAAGCAGGCACGCCACTTCCTCGATTCGCTCGGCCTCGGTCTATTTCTCGAGCCAATCGAAGTAGATCCAGCGAGCCTGAAGCCGGAGGAAACCATCCGCGTGGTGGAGGATTACAAACCGCTCGACATTCAGTCAGCGACGATGGCTCTCGCACTTTGCCGCGGTATCCGCGCGCGCTATCCTGAGTGGCGCTATCTGGTCGATGGCGACGGCGGCGACGAGAACTTGAAGGACTATCCCATCGAGGAGAACCCGGAGCTTACCATTCGCAGCGTCATCAACAATCCCATGCTGTATCAGGAAGGCTGGGGCGTCGGTAAGATCAAGCACTCGCTTACCTACAGCGGAGGCCTGAGCCGTTCCTACACGCGAACCTACGCGCCGGCGCATCTGCTGGGCTTTCACGGATTCAGCCCGTTGACTCGCCCGGAGGTCATCGCTGCGGCAGAAGCGATTCCCTTCATCGAGCTGACCGGCTACAGCGTGGAAAAGCTGTACTCGCTCAAAGGCGAGATTGTATTTCGGGGCATTCTGGCCCTGGCCGGCTTGCGGATGCCCACATTTCCCAAGCGGCGATTCCAGCATGGCGCGCTGCCGGAAGAGGCCATGCGGCAACGCCTGCCGTTGCGGGAAGCAGAGTACCGCCGGCAGTTTCTCTCGGCGTACCTTTAGCGAGACATCATGGCCTCGCCTGCTCCGAAGCGCGACCTCGATCTGGATGCGTGGGTGATTGCGCAGCGGCCGGCCCGCGCCGTCCTCGATCCGTCGCGACCGTACTTGTTCTTTGAGGAAGAAGAGTGCGCCCCGGATGGTCAACCCGCGCCTGTCTGCACGGTTCTGCTTACCAATCGCGAGTGCCCCTGGCATTGCGTGATGTGCGACCTGTGGCAGAACACGCTGGAGCAATCCGTGGCTCCGGGGATGATTCCGCGGCAGATCGATTTTGCGCTGAGCCGCATGCAGCCCGCACGCACCATCAAGCTCTATAACAGCGGGAGTTTCTTCGACAGAGCGGCGATCCCCATTGCGGACCACCCCGCGATTGCGCATAGCCTTCGCAACTTCGAGCGAGTCATCGTGGAATGCCACCCCACCCTGGTTGGCAAAGACTGCGTGCGGTTTCGCGATCTCCTGCAGGGCCGGCTGGAAGTAGCGATGGGGCTCGAGACGGTGCACCCCGCGGTTCTGGAGCGGTTGAACAAAGGTGTCACGCTCGAACGTTTTCAGCAGGCCGCCGCGTTTCTGAGGCAACACGAGATCGATCTGCGCGTTTTCATTCTGATACAGCCCCCATACATGCAACCTGAGGAATCGCTCTATTGGGCGCAGCGCTCGCTTGACTTCGCGTTCGACTGCGGGGCGGCCGCTGCCACGCTGATTCCGACCCGCGGCGGCAACGGCGCCATGGAAATACTCGCCACGCGCGGGGAATTTGTGCCGCCCAGGCTGTCACTGCTGGAGAGTGCGGTGCGCTACGGCCTCTCACTGCGACGTGGCCGCGTATATGCAGACCTATGGGCCTGTTCGGAGGCGGGGGAGTGCGCGCAGTGCCATACGCGCCGTGTCGAGAAGCTGCGCACGACCAACCTGCGGCAGGTCCTTGCCGACCCTTTCACTTGCGCGTGGTGTGGTCTCTCATCTTGACCGCTCCTTTGCCGCATGCGTATGACATAGCGATAGTGGGCTCGGGCTATGCGGGCTCATTGATGGCCATGATCGCGCGGCGGCTCGGGCTATCGGTTCTTCTGCTGGAACGCGGCACGCATCCGCGCGTTGTCATTGGTGAGTCCTCGACGCCGCTGTCCAATCTTCTGCTGGAAGAGCTGGCATTGCGCTATGACCTGCCCTGCCTGTTACCGCTCACCAAGTGGGGCACATGGCAGGAACACTACCCTGAGCTGGCCTGTGGCCTCAAGCGCGGTTTCACCTTTCATCATCATGTTCTTGGCCATCCGCGGCCCCCTGCGCGCGACCGGCAGGATCAGCTGTTGGTCGCAGCAAGCCCGCACGACGGAATTGCCGATACACACTGGTATCGCGCCGGCGTGGATGCATTCCTGATGCAGGAGGCGCGCAAAATGGGCGCGGTCTACGCGGATTCTGTGCAGCTTGAAAGTTTCTCCTCGGGAGCCGGTGTGCAGCTCCTTCGCGGTACCCGCGAGGCAACAGAGGTCGCATACCAGGCCAGGTTTGTAGTCGATGCAACAGGCCCGCGCGGCTTTCTGCATCAAGCACTGAACCTCCAAGCAGCGGCGCTCCCCGGAGCCGTCGCAACCCAGGCACTGTACAACCACTTTGTGAATGTGAAGCGGCTGGAGGACACGACATACAGCCGTACGCCTGAGCCGCCGCCGTATCCCGTGGATGACGCAGCGGTGCACCACGTGTTCGATGGGGGATGGGTCTGGGTGTTGCGCTTCAACAATGGCGTCACCAGCGCGGGCCTAGTCGCTACCGATGCCATGGCAGAGACGCTGGCGCTCAATGAGGCGAACGATGCAGCGTGGAGCCGCATTCTTGGCCGGATCCCCGCGTTGCAAGAGCAGTTCAGGGCGGCAACGCCGCGGCAGGCGTTTACGCACGTTCCCCGGCTCTCGTTCAGCAGCGCAACCATAGCCGGCTCGGGTTGGGCGATGCTGCCATCGGCCGCGGGCTTCGTTGACCCTATGCTATCCACTGGATTCCCGCTCGCACTGCTCGGGGTTGGGCGGCTGGCGCGCATCCTGGAGAATCATTGGGGCGCCCCATCCCTCGATTCGGCATTGCACGAGTACGCCACCAGCACGCGCTCGGAGCTCGCCGCCACAAGCCGCCTCATTGGCAGCCTCTATGCCACCACGGGCAACTTCCAGGCCTTTACAGCACTCTCGCTGCTGTATTTCGCAGCGGCCTCATTTGCCGAAACCGCAAGAAGGGTTGGCCGGCCGGAGCTTGCGCCGTCATTCCTGCTGCACGATCATCCCGAGTTTGGACCAGCATGTCTTGCGCTTTATGAAGAAGCACGCCAACTGCGTTCACCACAGGATACAGAGCAGTTCACCAAGGGAGTGCTCCGCGCCATTGAACGTTTCGATATTGCGGGGCTCTCCGACCGCACGCGGAATAACTGGTATCCCGTATGTGCCGCGGACCTCCTGGCCTCAGCCCGTAAGCTAGGCGCAACACCTGGTGAAATTACCACTATGCTCGCGCGCTGTGGCTTCAACGGCTCGGAGTCAGTGGAAATCTCCTTCTAGAGCAGTATTGTGCCCGATTCGAAATTTACGAGTGCCGTTTTTCTGGGGGAAAACCGGTGTTGACACCTGGAGCCTTGGGTACACCTGCAGTAATACTGCTCTA
>CAXUIM010000321.1:0-4829 GCA_964250885.1 uncultured Acidobacteriaceae bacterium
TGGGCGGATCCTCGCCGCGATGCAGCGCAAAGACACGATCGCGGATCGCGCGGTCGGCCTCGGTGGTCCGCTCCCGCGAGCGCAGATACTCCAGCCAGCTCTCCATCAGAAACGTCTCGTTCAACTGCTGCGAGTCGGCGGCTGCCCGATAGATGCCCCAGCGTATGGCTCCATCGCGCAGACGCGCGCCTTTCAGCTCATGGACGGCGCGCAGGAACTCACTATAGTTCTCCGCCGGGATCCGGTACTCGATGGAGACGCGCACCGGTCCTTCGTTTGGTCCGGGCATGGCGGCAAACCCCGGCACGGGATTTTTCCAGCGATACGGCGTCAGGTTGGGGAGGCGGCCCTTCAGGATGTGGATCTTCCGCGTAAAGGGCAGCGTGACCGCCAGACCGGCAGCCGCGCAGAGCAACGCGACCCGGGTTGAACTGCGCTGCGCGATCGCTCCCCAAAGCACGCTGCCCAGCGCCAGGCCGCCCTGAAAGGTCATCAGATAGGCCCCCAACGCCCGGGCGTAGACCCACGCCGGCACCGAGAGCTGCACGCTCACATTCAGCGTGGACATGGTCGTGGTCCAACAGAAGCCCGCGCCCAGCAGTACCACGATCGCGACCGCGGGGTTCCTCACCAGCGCGAGAACAACGAGCGTCCCGATGTAGTACAGCGATGTGAGCGCCAGCAGTGTATCCGCATCGATCTTCCGTCGAATGCGGGAGAGCATTGTGGCGCCGATGACCGCGCCGGCACCCAGGCAGCCATTCAGAATGCCATACCCCATGGCGCCCTGCTCGCGCATGTCGCGCTTGGCCACCAGCGCCAGCAGCGACCAAACCGCGCTGACGAAGAACGTGAAGGTGAACGCCCGGATCAGCGGTCCCTGCAGGTCGGGGGCATAGCGCAGGTAGCGCAGACCGGAGCGCACCGATCCGGCAATCCGCTCGGCCGGCAGGGCGCTACTGAAGATCGGCGTGCGCCTCCAACGCCACAGGATCCAGATCACACCGGCAAAGGAGGCGGAGTTCAGCGCGAAGACCCAGCCGGCTCCCTTATCGGCGCTGACGAATGCGGCCACCATCAGGCCGCCCAGCGCCGGTCCCAGCGCCCGGGCGATGTTATTGCTGGCCGCGTTCAACGTGACCGCGCTGGGAATCTGTTCCCGCGGCACCAGTTCCGGAACGATAGCCTGCCAGGCCGGATTGTTCATCGCCGAACCGATATTCAACAGGAAGGTGAAAAGCAGCAGCGTGACCGGCGAGATGATGCCGGCCAGGGTCAGAATCGCCATCACGGCAACGCTGGCCAGCATCCAGTACTGCCAGAAGATCAGCAGCCGGCGGCGTTCGTAGATATCGGCGGTGGCCCCCGCTAGCAGACCGAGAAAGAGCACCGGGAGACTGGCCGCGGTCTGCATCAGCGCGATCAGCAGCGGCGAGGTCGTCAGCACCGTCATCAGCCAGGTGCCGGCCGTATCCTGCATCCAGGTCCCCACGCTGGAGACGGTCGATGCGATCCAGCGGTCGCGGAACAGCGGCAAGCGCAGGGGCGCGAAGGCGGACGTGTCCGCGCCCAGGTTGTCTTCCTTCGGCCCTGCCCCCCCGGAAGGCGGATTTTCGCTGCCCGGCGAATCCGGCCCGACCGCCAGCGCTCCCCGGCTTCCCAGGTCGGTTGAATCTACGTGTCCCGTCTCTCCCATCCGCTTATGATGACACCCCACAAGGCCTTTATCCGCCAGGTGCAGCGGACAAAGTGTATAGGCGCCGTTTTCCTGCAGAAAGCGCCTTTGGAGTCTGAGTTTGCCTGCACGTAAAATTGATCCATGGGCCGAATGCTGCTGTCCCTCGCGCTCTGCGCTGCTGTGCTGCCTTATCGTGCGGAGACTCTCACCGGCCACACAACAGTCTTGCCCCGGCCCGCGCCGCAATCGGGTACACCTCCAGCGCAAACTCGTCCGCCAGCTCCTCCTTCCGCCGCGGCTCAGACCTCTTCCGGCTCGCCATCAGCTTCGGGATCGCAGCCTCTGCCACCCATTCGCGACCTCCTGCTCCAGGTGGAGCGTAATCAGGCGGCTGCTGAAGCGCTCCAGAACACTTACACCTATCACGTTCACTTTGAGGGGCAACAGCTGGATAGCAAGGGGTCTGTCAAGAAGGCTTCCAGCACGGACTCCGAGAGCCTGACCATCGACGGCGTTCGTGTGGACCGCGATGTGGCGCGCAACGGGAAGCCCCTCACCGCCGACGAGGCTCGCAAGGAAAATGAGCGTATCGACAAGACCGTTGCGAAAGAGCGCGAGAACCGCAAAAAACATGGCGACCAGAAGGACGATCCGGACGACGTGGTCCTCTCCGCCTCACGCATTCTCGAGCTGGGCTCCTTCTCCAACCCGCGACGTATTGACCTGGATGGCCGGCCCACACTGGTGGTCGACTATGCCGGATCTCCGGATGCGAAGACCCGTAATCGCTTCGAGGCGGTGGTGCGCGACCTGGTTGGCACGGCCTGGATCGACGATCAGGATCGCGTCCTGGTGCGCGCGCAGGGTCACTTTCTCCACGACTTCAAGATCGGCGGAGGGCTCGTCGCCGATGTCAAGAGCGGGACCAGCTTTGAGGTCACTTATGTCAAGGTGAACAACGAGGCCTGGCTACCCCGCACGGTCGATGGTCAGGGCAGAATTCGGATCCTGCTGGTCACCGGATTCAACGGGCGAATCCACCTGGTGACATCGGACTACAAGAAGTTCCGCACCAGCACAACGATTATCCAGAGTGACCGTGTCATCGGGCCGGACGGCCAGCCCGTTTCTCCACAGACCGAGCCCCCATCGCCGCGGGCGCAACCGGTGTCACCTGGCGCGCAGCCGGCGGCACCCGGAACGGCTCCGCCGTCGCCCACTAACCCGTCATCCAGGCCTGCCCCAAACTAGAGCACTCCGCTGCATAGCGAAAAGCAACGGGGAAAAGCCGCAGCTTTTCCCCGTTGCAGACTCTGCAATTGAAATGAAAACCCACCTGTCGAACTAAGCCGTGGCTTAGAGAGGCTGCACATCCGAAGCCTGCCAGCCCTTCGGTCCCTTCACCACGTTAAACTGAACGGCCTGACCTTCCTGAAGGCTCTTAAAGCCGTTCGAGTTGATAGCCGAGTAGTGCACAAACACGTCTTCACCGTTCTGTCTGCTGATGAAGCCAAAGCCCTTGGCGTCGTTGAACCACTTTACTGTTCCCTGTTCCATGTCTCGAAAATCCTTGTGATTGACTTTGACGCTGAATCCAAATGGGTCATCGGCGGGTACATCCTTGCAGAAACCAATCTGTTTCAAACGATGGGAAAATGTTAGCACGAGTGGCAAAAAATCAACCTAAAAAATGCTTTTGCACAATTCCCGGTGCAGCTTGGACCCTCAGGGCCGCGGGCGATCTTAGCTGGCGGGCCGCAGCTTGTCCAGACAGCTTCGCACGATCGCCTCGGCGGTGGTCAGCACCTCTTCCAGAGTCATCTGCGTTGAATCCAGGATGACCGCATCGGCTGCCGGCCGCAGGGGCGACTCCGCGCGATTGCGGTCACGCGCATCGCGTTCTTTCAGCTCCTGAATCACAGCCGCTTCCGTGGCTCTGACTTCGGGCGCCGGGCTTCCGGGCAGCGTCTGCCGGTAGCGCCGATTGCCACGCACCTCCGGCGCCGCGTCGAGAAAGATCTTTACTTCCGCATCCGGAAAGACCACTGTGCCAATATCCCGGCCCTCCATCACCACGCCGCCGCGCTCCCCGAGGAGCCGTTGCTGCCCTACCATCCAGGCCCGCAGCCGCGGATGCACCGAAACGCGGGAGGCCGCGGCCGTCACATCCGCCTCCCGCACGCGTCGCGAAACATCCATCCCGTCGAGCAGGACGCAGTTGCCTTCCCTCTGCGGCTGCAAAGCGATTCGAGTATGCAGGGCCAGTTCCAGAAGCGCCGGCTCCTCCTCAAACCCGATATCGTTGCCGATCGCCTTGAGCGCGAGCGCACGGTACATCGCGCCGGTTTCGAGATTGAGAAATCCAAAACGCCGCGCCAGATGCGCCGCCATCGTGCTTTTGCCGGCGCCGGCGGGCCCATCGATAGCGACCACCAGACGCTCCCGCTTTCTGCTGGCGCCAAGCGGCGGCGCGGGCTGGTCCCTCATTACGCCTCCGGCTCCGGTTTACGTGTGCGCGAAGCGGCTGCACCGCCAGCTCTTCCACCCGGTTTTCCACCGCCGGGACGATCTTCGCGCGGTTTTCCCGCAGTGAATCCAGAGGTTTTTCCAGAGAATTTCCCCGGCCGCGAGGCCGCTCCAAAGCGTGCCCCCGGGCTGTTCCGGCTGCCGGCGCCGCCTTCCGGGCGGGCGCCAAACCGGGTGGGGCGGGGGCTGGAAGCTTCCCCCGACCTGGCTCCCGGTCTGAAGTTGGGACGGGCTCCCGAACGCGCTTCAGACCCACCGCCTCCCAATCGATTCACGGGGGCGCCACCAAAGCCGCGACGCGGAGGCCCGTCCGGGCGATCCGCACCCGCTTCGGCGCGCGGCCGAAAGGGACGTTTTCCAGCAAAGTCGGTGCGCTCCCGCCCGGACCCATTACCGGCAATTGAAATTCGCGGAGCTTTGCTGAAGGGTCTCGCGTCGGCATCGGCGGCCCGCGGTTTGAACGGCCGTTTCGGCAGGGTCCGGCCGCCCTCCGCCCCGGCGGAAAATGCGGGGCGCCCTCCGCTTGGGAACGAAGCGGTTCGCTTTATGAAGGGGCGTTCTCCGCGGTCTGCTCTTTGATCTCCTCTTGAATCAGCTCTGGGACCCGCTCGATAGGCACGCTGAG
>CAXUIM010000322.1:0-4790 GCA_964250885.1 uncultured Acidobacteriaceae bacterium
CCACCAGGAGGTCCATGGAAGTCCGGCACGACGCGACCCTGCTCCAACCGCCTGGGAAAGCTGTGCCGCCGCTGGCCTGGGCCTTGCTGGCGCTCAGCGCCCTGCTCTGCGTTGTGTGGTTCGTGCACGCGCTGGGCTACTGGGAAGACGACGCCTATATCCACCTGGAGTTTGCCCGTTCCGTGGCCACCGGCCATGGATTCAGCTTCAACGGCCATGTGGTCTATGGAGACACCTCCCCGCTATGGGTCTGGCTGCTCACCGTGGTTCACCGGGTCCTTCCCGGCTGGATGACGGCCGGCAAGACGCTCACCGCGCTGGCCGCGGTCTTCGCGCTGTCCGGCGCCTTCGTCTTCGCGCGCAGCGTTACGCCCGGGCTGGCGCCTGGGGCGCGCTCGGTCTTCGCGGCGGTCATGGTGCTGATCTTCGTCACCAATCCGTACTTCGGCTACTGGGCCTTCTCGGGGATGGAGGCCCTGGCCGCCGCCGGCCTGGTGTGCTGGGGAGCGGCCGCGCTGGCCCGCCGGCCGCTCAGCCCCGTTCGGTTCCTGCTGGGCGCCCTGGCTGCCGGGCTGGCTCCTCTGCTGCGCCCGGAGATGAGCTTCTTCACCCTGCTGCTGGGCCTGCTGCTGCTGGTGCGCTGTGTGCAGATGCCGGTCTCGCTGAGCCGCAGGCTGGCTCTGCTGCTGGCCGGCCTGGTGCTGGCCGCCGGTCCGGCTATCCTGTGGAGTCTCTATGCCCTGCGCACCTTCGGCATGGTGGTGCCCAATACCAACGCGGCCAAGCGCGCCGGTCCGCATGATTCGGTTGCGTTGCGCCTGGTGAACCTTTATACCTTTGGCTTTCCGGTGATCGTCCTGGGGCTGGTGCTGCTGGCAGCGTGGGCGGTCTGGTACCTTCTGGGGGGCCGCCGCCGGGGAGCCGCCCCCGTGACCGGCTTACTGCATGCCGGCGGCTGGCTGCTCTTCGTCTGGACCGGGCTGAACTGCATCTTCTACGTGGCGGACCACACGTATGTGCAGACCCGCTACATCTTTGTGACCGCGCCGGTGCTGACCATTGCCCTGCTGGCGATCGCGGCGCAGCGCTGGCCGGCGGTGTACCGCGCCCTGGCGGCCTTCGCGCTGGTCTTCGGCCTGGCCATCAGCGCCCGGACCACCTGGCCGCTGATCCACAACAAGGTAGAGGTCGACCGTGTGTATGCGCGGCTGGCGGCCTTTCTGCGGACTCTGCCGCCCGACGCTCCGGTGGCCCATTACTCGATCGGGGAAGCCGCCTTCCTGTCAGGGCACCCCATCATCGACACCGGGGGCATCACCCGCCCCAGTATTATTCCTTTCCTTGGCGATGGGGGCGACGACCGCCGCATGAACTGGATCTATGGCCAGGGGGCGCGCTTTGAGGTCGTCGATCATGCTCCGGTTCCCGGCGCCACCCTGGTCTGGTCGCGCGACCTGCCGTCCACGGGCTGGTTCCTGAATCCCGCCGGCTACCAGACCAAGGAGCTGCTCCAGGTCTGGAAGCTGCCGCCGCAACCGCGCTGAGGGCCCGCAACCGCGCTGAGCGCCGCAACCGCGCTGAGGGCCCCGCTGCCGCGCCCGTCACCGGAGGCGGGGATCGAAAGGGTACTCCGCTGTCTCGGTGAATCGAAACAACGCTGCATGGGCATGAAGCGGGTTGAAGAGGAAGTTCGCTGTGTGCGGAACGATGGCGCAGGGAATCCGAAGGAGAACGGCTCGATTGGACTGAAGCCACTCCGTACCCAGGTTCCGGGTTAGATCGAATCGATTCCGCCAGTCCTCGGGAAGGCTTCCCACGTCTCTGGGCTCTATGGCGCGGCCGGAACTCTCGACGCGCAGAAACGTGTACCCCGTTGGAATGTCGTTGGACGCGGTACGAACGCAGACCTCCAAAAGGGCCGCGGCCGGATTCTCGCTCAGGTAGACGACCGGCTGGCCGCGATGATGCCAGCGCCCGCTGGCCCGTAATCCGCCTGTTCCGCTGAGGCCATAATGGCGGCTGATTCGCCAGAGGACCACTAGAGGTACATGCCCTCGTCGATCTGAATCAGTAGTTCCTCGACCAGACGGCTGCCCGTATCCGTTTTGAGAAGGGAGACGGGTGTTCGGCCTTCCAGCCGTGGCTGAGGCCTCCGCATCCAGGTCAGAGCTTTCTGACGGGTACCGTAGATTACCTCAGCGCTGGACAATGTGCGGATGATGCGGAGGACGCGGTCGGATTCTTCCAGGGTCAGCTTCTCGCGGCGCGAGCGCCGGTGCTGGAGGGTTCGCGCCGGAATCACCACCGCGTCGATCTCGGAACGCTGCAGGCCCCCGGCTGCCAGCCGCTTGATCATGGACGTGGCCAGGCGACCCTCTACGAGGCGAAGGATATCCGAATCCGTCGCCGGGAGCTCCAGCCCCAGCCAGTCGCCGATCTGGGCATTGACTGCACTCATGGCCTTCTCCTGCCTACAGTATGCCACCAGATCGGCGGCAAAGTGTAGTGGGGGCGAAGAAACGCTTCGATCCCGGACAAATCTAACGCCTCACTGCCAAGCAAACTGATCACAATCCTCAGCCTGCTCCAAAACACCCCTTCAGGCTCATCGCCTGCTGGAATCAATCACAACGCTCAGGCTCATCTCGTGTTGGACAAGAGTTCTCGTTGACTTGCGGTGCGCCTGTTGATATGGTTAGAAGGTTCCGCGAGTATCCGGAACGTGCCGCCGGGAAGGTTTGAAAGCCCGGCACGCACAACGGCAGCAGGTTGCAGCATGGGCCTGCGCTTTACTGGATACAAGAGATTCACCGCAGGCTTTCTGGTGACGCAAGGAAGCCGTCAAGTCTGCGGTCTGGCTTGGTTTTAGCCTATCTGATCGCGCCTGCGACACCCTCCTCCCTGCTTCGCACAACAAGTGGGATCCCATGAGGATGGGCTATGCGGGCCGGAACAGCGAAACGGAGTTGGGCGGTTGAGTAAGCTCGCAAGGGCCTGTTCAAGCGACCTCGGCCACCGTCGACTGTTATTTGCCTGAGTGGTTGTGAGTAGAGGGAAGTACACGCAGTCAGCCATGAAGTTTGTGGTCCAGGCGCGCGTGCAGGATTCAGAACTTCGCCGAAGCCCCGTTTTCCGGAAGACCGGTTCGGGCTTCGCCTTCCGTGCGTGCGAGCGCAACTGGCGCCCGGAGCAACTGGCGCCCGGAGTAACTGGCGCCCGGATCGCGCCCGGATGTAGAGCGACGGGAGCTGCCCTGCACCGAGCCCGAAGGAGAATTCGGGAGACCGAAAGGGAGTTTCATCAGTGCCTACGTTTCATCAACTCGTCAAGCAGGGCCGCACGCCGACCCGGTACAAGACCGCCTCGCCGGCTCTGCAGGGATCGCCGCAGCGCCGCGGCGTCTGCACTCGTGTCTACACTCAGACCCCCAAGAAGCCGAACTCGGCGCTGCGCAAAGTGGCGCGTGTTCGTCTCACCAATGGCATTGAGGTCACCACCTATATCCCGGGCATTGGCCACAATCTGCAGGAGCACTCGATTGTGCTGATCCGCGGCGGCCGTGTGAAGGACCTGCCGGGTGTGCGGTATCACGTGGTTCGCGGCACGCTGGATTCGGTGGGTGTAGCCAACCGCAAGCAGAGCCGCTCGAAGTATGGCGCCAAGCGCCCCAAGGCCGCGGCCGCCAAGTAAGGCGGCGGCGGTATCGGCCAACAGGATTTTTTGAAAGCCCGGTTCGTGAGATGTGCCCGCGCCGGGGGAAGACGGGAAAGAAGAAGAGATGCCGAGAAAAGGATTCATTGCCAAGCGCGAGGTTGCGTCGGACCCGATTTACGGATCGACGCTGGTTACCAAATTTGTGAACAGCATGATGTGGGGCGGCAAGAAGTCCACTGCCCAGAGCATCTTCTATCAGGCCATGACCAACCTTGAGGCCAAGGGGGGCGACGAGGCCCTGAAGCTGTTCAAGAAGGCTGTTGAGAACGTCAAGCCGATGCTTGAGGTCAAGAGCCGCCGCGTGGGCGGAGCCAACTACCAGGTGCCGATCGAAGTCAACCCGGAACGCCGCACCTCGCTGGCCATTCGCTGGCTGGTGACCTATGGCCGCGCCCGCGGAGAGAAGGGCATGGTCGACAAGCTTACCGCGGAGCTGCTTGACGCGGCCAATGGCCGGGGCGCCGCGATGAAGAAGAAGGAAGACGTTCATCGCATGGCTGAGGCCAACAAGGCATTCGCGCACTATCGCTGGTAGCTCAATCGCCGCCAGCTAACTGTCCGATTTTTAAGCTCCGCCAGACAACGGGAGCGCGTCAGGCTCCTGCAGGCAATGGGTTGAAATAACGCAAGCCTTTGGGGCTTGCAGAAAAGTAAAGGGATCACCGTGGCACGCACAGTACCGCTCGCAAAATGCCGCAACATTGGCATCATGGCTCATATCGACGCCGGCAAGACGACGACGACCGAGCGCATTCTCTTCTATACGGGAGTCAATCACCGTATCGGTGAAGTGCACGAGGGCACGGCCACCATGGACTGGATGGAGCAGGAGCAGGAGCGTGGCATCACGATCACCTCCGCGGCGACCACCTGCACCTGGAATGGCATTCGCATCAACATCATCGATACGCCCGGCCACGTGGACTTCACGGCTGAGGTGGAGCGCAGCCTGCGTGTGCTGGACGGCGCATGCGCGTGCTTCGATTCCGTGCAGGGCGTACAGCCCCAGTCGGAGACCGTATGGCGCCAGGCCAATAAGTACAAGGTTCCGCGGATCTGCTTCATCAACAAGATGG
>CAXUIM010000323.1:0-4782 GCA_964250885.1 uncultured Acidobacteriaceae bacterium
TTGCTAAACTAGGCCCAGCCTCATGCCCATCGTCGAAATCCGAAACATACGTAAGGTCTACGATACAAAGGTCGCGGTTGAGGGCCTATCTCTGACGATTGAGCCTGGCTCCATGTTCGGTCTTCTCGGGCCCAATGGCTCGGGTAAGACCAGTTCCATTCGCATGATGATCGGTATGACGGTCCCCGACTCCGGCACAGTCAACCTGTTCGGCCAGCCATTCAACCGCACCTCACTGCACCGGGTGGGCTATCTGCCCGAGGAACGCGGGCTGTATAAGAAGATGAAAGTGCTGGACCAGCTCATCTTCCTCGGCCAGCTGCACAGCCTGAGCGAAAGCACCGCGCGCACCCGCTCGCTTGCCTGGTGTGAGCGGATGCAGATTACCGAGGCCATGGGCAAGAAGACCGAGGAGCTCTCCAAGGGCATGCAGCAGAAGATCCAGTTCATTGCCGCTCTGCTGCATGAGCCGGAGCTGGTGATCATGGATGAGCCCTTCAGCGGCCTCGATCCGGTGAACGCAACGCTGCTGATGGATACCCTGCTGGAGCTGCGGCGCGAAGGCAAGACCGTGCTCTTCTCCACGCATCGCATGGATCAGGTGGAAAAGCTCTGCGATGCCATCGCCTTGATCTCACGCGGCAAGCTGGTGCTGTCGGGCTCCATGCGCGAGATCAAATCGCGCTACGTGCGCAACCGGATACAGGCGGTCTTCAGCGGCGATGACCGCTTTCTGCGGCATCCCGGCATTGCCGAGGCGAAGAATTATGCCGGCATCGTCGAGATCCGGCTCACCAGTGAGGCCGCCGCGCAGCAGGTACTATCCACGGCGATCGCAAATGGGACGCAGATCACACGCTTTGAAGTGATCGAGCCCACGCTTGAGGAAATCTTCATTGAAAACGTTCGCGCCAGCTTCGGGGACGCGGAAGCCGGGGGACGAGTGGATGCGTAACATCTGGCTGATCGCGAAGCGGGAGTATACCGAACGCGTCCGGACCCGCAGCTTCATCATCGCCACCGTTCTCATTCCGCTGCTGATGGGCGGTCTGGTCTTCGGCAGCGACTATCTGGGCTCCCGGTCCAAGGCGTCCGCTCATATTGCCGTCGTGACGGAAGATGTGGCGTTCGGCCACGACCTGAAGGACCAGCTTGAGACCGGTCAGGACAGCAAGATGACGGTGGATCTCTGGGCGCCCTCCCCTGAAACGCGCGCCCTGCTCGACCGGCGTATGCATGGCAAGTCTTCCACGCTGGCCGGCTATTTGTGGGTTACGCCGCCGGCAAATCCCGGGGAGCGCCCCACCTTCAGCTACGACGCCCGTTCGGCGGGCGACATCGCCACGGAGAATGCCCTTCAATCGGCGCTCGACGATGTGCTGTTGCGCGAGAGTCTACAGGCGCGGGGCCTGCCGGCCTCGGAGATCTCCACGGCCATGGAGCCGGTCAAGCTGGACACCAGCAGCAGCGGCAACGCCCAGAACGCCTTCTACGCCGCCTACCTGCTTTTCTTCCTGATGTACATGGTCATCATGCTGTACGGCATGAATACAGCGCGGTCCATCATCGAAGAGAAGACATCGCGTGTCTTCGAAGTGATGCTGGCGACCATCAAACCCGAAGAGCTGCTGGCCGGCAAAATCCTGGGGGTGGGGGCGGTCGGCCTGACTCAGATTGCGATCTGGATGCTGGCGGTGCTGGCCCTCTCCGCCAGCAGCCTGGCCGCGCGCTTTCTCGGCACCGGCCATCTGCTGCTGAGTGGGTCCCAGATCGGCTTTTTCATCCTGTACTTCCTCTTTGGCTTCCTGCTGTACTCCAGCATTGCGGCGGCTCTCGGCGCCATGACCAACTCGGAGCAGGAACTGCAGCAGCTCAACATGTTTCTTGTTCTGCCGCTGGCCTTCTGCTTCGTGATGCAGTTTTCCATCACGCGCGCGCCCAGCTCGCCGCTCGCCCGCATCATTTCGCTCATCCCGTTCTGCAGCCCCCTGCTCATGAACCTCCGCATCTCGCTGACCGAGGTTCCGCCCTGGGAGATCTGGCTGTCGGTGGGGCTCATGTCGGTGACAATCCTTGTGATCCTCTGGATCTCCTCCCGCATCTATCGCGTCGGCATCCTGATGTACGGCAAGAAGCCGAATTTGCCGGAGATCATGCGCTGGTTGAAGTACAGCTAGAGAATCGCTCTCTAATCCTTGGAAGTGCTCGAGCCGGCATGGAGATCGATCTCGAACCGCACGCAATTCGCGCCGCGACCGTCCGCTCGGAGGTCTGCATTGTGGGTGCGGGGATCGCCGGTCTTACACTCGCGCAGCGGCTCAGCCAGCAGGGAATCGAGGTGGTTGTGCTCGAGGCCGGCGGCCGCACCCTGGAGGACACAGGCCAGGCTCTGATGGCGGGAGCGCAGCTCTCCGGCGAGCCTCACCTGGGGACCACCGAGGGCCGCTTCCGCGTCCTGGGCGGCTCCTCCGTCCGTTGGGGAGGTCAGCTGCTCCCGCTGCCCTGGAACTTCGAAGTGCGCTGCTCACCCAAAGGATCGCTGCGGTCGCGGTCCGGCGCCTCCGCGATGGGCGTTGTCGATGCCCTGCCCGGCGCCTACATGCGACAGGGGTTGGATTCCTGGCCCATTCCCTCCGCTGAGCTCGAACCTTTGTACCGGCAAGCCGAGAGCCTGCTCGGGGTCGACGATCTGCCCTACGCCGCGGCCAACTTCTTTCGGCGCTCCGGCATAATTCCGCCCGCGCTCCTCGGGCAATTCCCCGAACTCACCGCGACGATTGCCAAGTGGACGCCGATCCCGCGCCGCAATCTGGCCGAACGCCTGGGCAAGACTCTGCTGGCCGATGACAGAATCAGCGTGTATCTGCACGCGCCCGTGGCGGAGCTGCTTCTCGCGCCCGACCGTACCCATTTGGCGGCGGTTCTGGTCCGGACGCGCTCCGGCAGACTGTGTCGCTTCGAAGCCGAACAGTACATCGTCGCCGCGGGAACGGTGGAGACGGTGCGGCTGCTGCTCGCTTCGCGCCGCATGGCTCCCGAAGGCGTGGGCAATACGCACGATCAGGTCGGCCGCAACTTTCACGACCACCTTACGCTGGCGGCGGCCACGCTGACCGGCCCGGCACGCGCGGCGCTCGTGCGGGAGCTGGGCTTCTGGGTGGTGGGCGAAGGCGAGGGTCCAACGGTTCACAGCGCCAAGCTGTGCGCGTCTCCGCAACTGCGGCAGCAGCTGGGCCTCAATCCCGTTCTCGCGCACCTGACGCTGGAAGAGCCGGAAGATTCAGGCTTGGCCACGGTGCGGTCTCTTCTGCTGACCCGGCAGCGCGGTGAGCTACGCTCCGGCCTGGCCGTGCACGCCACGCATCTTCCCGGCGCTGCACTCGAAGCCATTCGCCTCGCCTGGTCGGCTCAGGTGCATCATCGCCGCTTCGTCTCCGCGCGGACCGCCGCAACCCTGCGCCTGAATGCCGTGCAGGACGCACCCTCGCTCTCGCGCATCACCCTCAGCGGCAAGCCCGGCCCTGACGGCTGTCCGCAGGCTCATGTGGACTGGCGCATCACGCCCCAGGAGATCTCCACGTTGCGCCACTTCGCCCAGCATCTGAGCGAGCGCTTTGCCGCGCTGCCTCTGGAAGGATTCAACTGGCGGCCGGAGCTCTTTTCCCAGGACGCACCGCTTTCCGGAATCGAGGACGCGCGCCACGCCATGGGCGGAGCCTGCATGGGTCTGGATCCGCGCCAAAGCGTGGTCTCTCCGGAGCTACAGGTGCACGGCCTGGCCAACCTCTCGATCGCCAGCGCTGCGACCTTCCCCAACGGCGGACCCCCTCTGCCGACGCTGCCGCTGATGATGCTATCGCTACGGCTGGCCGACCGGATTGTGCGGCGTCTTCGGCGGTAGGGCAAGCGAGCGCTCGATCCTGCGCAGGTCGTCCACGGTGAACCGGCTGCTGGCAATCGCCGCGATATTCGCGCGCAGATGCGCCCGCTGCAGCATCGAGGGCACAATCACGTGGGGCTGGAAGGATTGCCGCGCGCGGGCAAAGCAGAACTCGGCGACCCGCTGGCTGGAGTCTCCGGCCAGCTTCTCGCGCAGCACCGCGTCCACGTCCGGACTGCGGGCCAACCCGGCCAACTGCAGGGCGATCCGCCCAACCCGGCCGGCGCCGCCCAGAGGATGGTTGACCATGCGCAGGCGAGGTTGAGGTGCGCCCTCTGGCTCGGCTTCTGAACTCGTGTCGTCAGGGCTCCACGCTTCAGAACTCCGGTCATCAGCACTCCAGGCGGGGAACTGCAGAATCGAGAGCACACGGGGCCCGCGTCTTGCGAGAGTCACCACGGCTTGCGCAGTCGAGGAGATTCCGGCACGCCTTATCTTGCCGGCGGACACGAGCATTGCCAGCTCCGCAATCAGGTCCTCCTGCTGCATCAGGCTCTCGGGCGCCTCGTGGGCCAGAAGACCATCCACGTAGTCGGTGCGCAGCGCGCGCAGGCTGGATTCAAGCGACACTCGCAGCGTGGCGACGTCGAAGTGTCCAGCCGACATCTCCCCCGCGACTTGTCGCCGAACACGCCCCCGTAGTCCCGGCGCGAGATGCAGCACTTGCCGCACCGCCGGCTTGACCCACTGTTTCCAAACCCTGGACGGCGCCGGCAGGATTCCGAACTTGGTCACCACCACCGCCCGCGCCCGCCGGCCCCGCAGAAACTCTCCCAGCAGACCCTCGGCTTCGCCATAGCCGTAGCTGCGCGCCGTGTCGAACAGCGTCACGCCCGCGTCCC
>CAXUIM010000324.1:0-4757 GCA_964250885.1 uncultured Acidobacteriaceae bacterium
CTCTATGGCGTTCTGGACGTGTCCGCCATTTACGAACCATGTCACCTCATGGCCAAAGCAACGAGCCAGCATGGCTGCCTGAAAACCCCCGTAGGTCGCATCGTCAATGGTCAGGGCATCGCCCTTGCCCAGTATTGCCTCTGACAAGGAAACATACTTCGCAGGGCGGTTCTGCAGGTGGAGGATGAATTGCGCTTCGGATTGAAACGGCGCATGACTGAGGCGCTCTTCATTCCGGTGCGGTACAACACCGTGGGTCATGTAAATCAATATGCCTCCTTAACCTCAGCACACGATGGGCTGAAGCACGCTTGCGGGCGAAGAGTCCCTTCCTGAGAGCTGTCTTCAACTTGGAACGGGAAGCATTCGACCCTGTAGGCGTGGCCTGCTCTACTCCACTCAACGTTCCTCGCCGCTGCAAAACAAACAGTGCAGTGGAGAGCATCCAGACCAGGATCGGTAGTTCTGATCGGGCCCGGAATGCTGAAAGCATATCCGGTGCGGCGAGGCTCAAACCACTTTGTCCGCATGATGTTCTCGCGTTGATTGTCCCGATTTGGGTATCTCCTACCGAACTCCAGAGGTGCGGGTATGGAGAGGGTACTTTCTCCGTTCTCTAAAGAGAACCGGTACAGGTGACGATAGAGGAAGACAGTAAGCGGCATTTCCCAGAAGCACGGCTCGTTTCCAGGTCCGTTTGCGGCCCTGCACCGCCCCGGTCGAATCTTCCTGCGAGCGATGGAACTAAAGCGTCACGGCGCACGTAGTAAGGAACATGCAATTTACGGCGAGATTTCGGCGTGATTGCAGGGCCTGTTCGAATACCGCTCAGAGCGTACGATAAAAATTTGCATCGCGGGGAACTGTTCGACGATCCCATACGTAGAGAGAATAGTGAAAAGCACCCACGGAGCAACACGGGGCGGCGCAACTGGAAGCCAGGTTAGCGCGCTCTGAAGTCGGGCCCAGAAGTAGAAGCCAGTGAATGTGACGGCTGAGTCAAGATCTCAAACCCGCCTGCACTGATGACACAAAACCGAAAACCCAAGTAGTAGTAGAGCGCCGCAATCCCGGTTAATTACCGGCCGCGCGCGCCACAGGAGAAACACGTATGTACATCGCACTGATCACCGCCGTCGCCGCTTCCACCGTCTTCGTTCCCAGCTTTATCGGCATTCGCGCACGCACCAACGCTGACTGGCGCTCGCGGTAAGGCACTCCTCCCCATCTAGCGAAGCCGCTGCGTTTCACGGCCGTTTTTTCTCTGAATGAAAGATTGGTGCTTGAGCTCATGGGTATGTGGGCTTCACTAGATGCCAGGAATCAAAGCAGTTTGCCACTCAGGTAAACCGGCGCAACAAAATGGTGTTCGAAGCGTACGACAGAAGGGCCGCGACAACCGCCGCGGCCCTTCCCTATTTCTGCTGCAGCTTTTGACACTGCCGATGTAGGACATTTCTTCTGTCGTTTTGAAATGATTGCGACTCGTTTTGGAATCATTGCGACTCGTTTTGAAATCATTGCGATTCTTCGAGCGCCGTTTTTCATTAGGAAAACGGCCCCAAGCTCTGAGGCTTCGCTAAACACCTGCGGGAGAAGTCTCTAAGCGTTCTCTCGCCACCGCACCCGAAGCAGGCGCTCGCTTTCGTTCTCGCCAGCTTCGATCGCGATTTCTGCGTCGGCGCGTTCCATAACGCTCGCAAACCGATCGCCCCACTCGACGATCACCAGCGTCCCCGGTTCGTCGGCGAACTCCCACAAGCCCACTCCTTCCAGCTCGCGTTCGGTCTCCATACGATACAGATCCAGATGAAAAAGCCGCAGCCGGAGCCCCTGGGAGGTGCGTACGGGATACTCATGAACCAGCGTGAAGGTGGGGCTGCTGACGTCCTCGGCGGGGGCGCCCAACGCCGCTGCAATGCCCCGCACCAGCGTCGTCTTGCCCGCGCCGAGCTCACCCCGCAGCACCACCAGCTTCGGCGGCCGCAGCAATTCGGTCAGTAGCTCACCCAGCGCCAGTGTCCCCGCTTCGCTCCGGGTTCTCAAGCGCTTTTCCCGCGTCCATTCCCTCATCCCTGAGCTGGCCTCCACGTCTCGGCCCCACTTTGCCTCCCCAGGGCGGTTCCGGCTCCCGCCGCAGCCAGGCCTGCGATCCAGGTGAGGCCGTCCTCGTCCTGCACCCGTGCCCGAAACGCCTGCCAAAACCTATCGACCGTGTCGGTGGCCAGGACAGTGTGCTCGTCCTGCGCCAGACAGGCGAAGTCTCCCGCAAGACCGTGCAGAAAGACCGCGGCCTCGACCGCCTGCGCCACATCCTCCGGCTTCAACTCGCCGCCCTTTGGATCTCCACCGTACTGGGCCAGCATGGCCGCCACAATCCCAGTCAGGATGTCGCCGCTACCCCCCTTGGCCATGGAGGGATTGCCGGTCGTATTAACCGCAAGGCGTCCGTCCGGATGGGCGATCAGGGTGCGCCAGCCCTTCAGCACCAGGGTCACACCGTGTTCGGTCGCGAAGCGCCGCGCGAGAGTTTCGCGGTCGGCTTCTACCTCCTTGATGCTCAGGCCTGCCAGCCGGGCCATCTCGCCGGGATGCGGCGTAAGCACGATGGTCCGGGCTTTGCCTTTGGCGGCAGCCGATTTCACTGCTTCCTGCAGCAGCGCCGCGCGCCCGTCCAGCGCGTTCAACGCATCCGCATCGATCACCATGGGCAGGGTCACCCGCTCCACGAAGGTGCGGACAAACTGCGGCGTCGTGCCGTCCTGTCCCAGACCCGGGCCGATGCCCACCACCGTGATTCCCTTGAGCAGCTTGGCCAAGGCGTCGGGCTCGAGCTGCTGGAGCGAGAGTCCGCTGTGCGCGGCCTGCCGCGGATCGCCCTCTTTCGCCGGATCGAGCCCCATCAGCATCAGCTCCGAGGCCACGCCCGCCACGATCGGCAGGACCGACTGCGGCACCGCCGCGGTCACCAGCCCCGCACCGGTGCGGAGCGCCGCCAGGCTGGCCATCGACGGAGCACCGGCCTTGCCCCAGGCCCCGCCCAACAGCAGCACATGCCCAAACTTCCCCTTGTTGCCGTTGATGCCGCGCGGCGCTTCGGCAATCGCTTTGGCGGAGCCGGCCCAGTGCAGTGGCGTCTGCGGCGGCAAGGCAGCCTCCGGGGTTCCAATCGGCGCGACCACGACCGGACCGAAGGTGCCCGTGGTCAGATGCCCGAAGATGTGCGCCCGCTTGGGCGCGGCGAAGGTGACAACCGCGTCGGCCGGGAACGGCTCGGCATCACCCTCGCCGCCGCTCTGCAGAATCGAGTCCGCGTCCCAACCGCTGGGCAGATCCACGCCCACCACCGGAACCCGCCGGGCTTGCAGCGGCTGCAGCAAAGTCCGCGCCGCCAGAGCCAAACCACGCAGCGGCGGCTTGAATCCCGTCCCCACCACCGCATCCAGCACCAGGGCCGCTCCGTCGAGCGCTGCATGAAGCTGCTCCTCATTGGCGATCTCCCGCACCTCCACGCCCGGATGCGCCTGGGCGCTCTGCAGCGCTTGCTCCGCGTCGCCATGAACCTCCGGCGCCGTACCCAGCAGGGCAACCCGGACCGGGCGCGAGGCTTCCGCGAGAGCCATCGCCGCTAACATGCCGTCGCCGCCGTTATTGCCTTTCCCGCACAGCGCGACCACCAATCCCTCGCCCGGATAGTGCCGCAGGCAGAACCGGGCGACCGCTCCACCCGCATTCTGCATCAGTGTCCGCACGGACACGCCCGCCTCGACCGATCGCCGGTCCGCCTCCGCCATCTCCGCCGCTGTCAGTATCTTCATAGCTTTGCGCTTCGAGAGCTCCGGGGTCACTGAACGCCTCTACCTCTCGCTTCAGATGCACTCCCGAGCCTATTCCGTGCGAAGAGCCTTCATCGGGCTGACCGAAGCCGCTCGTTTTGCGGGAATCAGGCAGGCGAACATACCGACCAGGAAGAGTGTTATCCCAGCCAGAGTACAAGAAGAACCAATGCCGGCGCCGAATATCACAAATACGTGCCGCAGCCATGCCGTTACCGTCAAAGATAAGACGATTCCGGCTCCGAGACTGCCAGGACCCATCCCAATGCACTGCTCATCACCAGCCACACGACATCTGTGCGCTGTGCGCCGAGCGCCATCCGGACTCCGATCTCATTCGTGCGTTGCGCGGTCAGATAGCTGATCAATCCATAGATGCCGATCGTCGCAAGCAGCAAGGCGAGAGCAGCGAATGCAGCCAGCATCCAGACGATCAGGCGCCGGCCCGCAAGCGAATCTGAAATCAAGGTTTCCAGAGATGTGAAGGAAGTAACGGCTTGCGAGGGATCAACCGCGGCGACCGCCTCCCGCACAACGGCGTTGATCTGCGCCGGATCTCCTGCGGTGCGAACTACGAAGTTCGTCGTAACATCGTCGACCTGGGCGAACGGATAGTACCGCATGCCATCCGTCGTGTCGTCTTCGAGCGAGTCGGAGCGTATGTTATGCACGACACCGACAACCGTGGCCCAACTATCTTCCGATCCCAGGTGCTGGCCTATGCGATTCTGCGCCGGCCAATACCTTTGCGCCAGCCGCTGGTCGGTTGCGACAACGCGAGGACCGCTCTTCCGGTCTTCCTCGTTGAGCCAGCGGCCGGCCAGCAGCGAAATCCTCATGACCTTCAGGTAGTCCGGAGTGGTGTACGTCAGATGGCTATGCGGCCCGGGATCGTTTGCGCTCTTCGCTCGGCCTTCGATA
>CAXUIM010000325.1:0-4750 GCA_964250885.1 uncultured Acidobacteriaceae bacterium
GGACCGATGGTGACCACGTCGTACTGGCCGCCATGGGTGGCGGCGTCGGTCGTGGTCTTTTCGCGCAAAATGTTCTCCTCCAGCATGACCCAATCCAGGTGGATATCCGGATTCTGCCTCTCGAACTGCCGGGAAAGCCGCTGCATGAGGATCATGTCGCCGTTGTTGACGGTGGCGATGGTAAGCGTCGTCTGCTGCGCGCCGAGACTGCCCGCGAGGCAGAGCACCGAAAGAAGGGCGGACCAGCGCAAGGCAAACGAGCCGGCCGCGGCGGCTGCCCGTGCGAAGTTGTGCCGGCTCCACGATCTCATCGATTTCCTCCTGCGACTTGCGAAGTGTCGGGCCTGGGCCGCGTCCACGAATCACCGCAAGCATGCAGACCAATGTGCGGCATACACTCCATCAGCGTCAACTTTCCCCTTTCCGCGCGCGCCGTTCAGAACTGGCTGAGTTGAATTGAGCAAGACGCTAGGATCGCTCCTTCCTGGGATTTGGCTGCATCGAGTTCTGGATCTTTCTGGAAGACTCGCCCGTATAGCCCGGTACCATGAGCGCGTTAGCTTATCGATGGGTCGATGCGATGGAATCCGAAGACAGTCTGATCGCCCGCGGCCTTCGCCGGCGTGAGCCGGAGCTGCTGGATCGTCTGATTGAGCAGTATCAGCACCGGCTCCTGCGTTACCTGATCTACCTGACGGGAGATCGGGAACTGGCCCGTGATCTCTTCCAGGAGACCTGGATCCGGGTGATGGAGCGCGGCCATCAGTTCGATGGCCGCCGCCGCTTCAGTACATGGCTCTATGCGGTCGCGCGCAACCTGACCATCGACCACTTTCGAAAAAAGAAGCTGGTGAGCCTGGAAGGTCTGCTGGAACACGAAGACGATACGCCCCTCGAACCAATCGATCCATACCCTCTGGCGTGGGAACGAGTGGCGCAGCATCAGCAGACGGAGCGGATCAACGCCGCTCTGCTGAGCCTCCCCGCCGAGTACCGCGAGGCCGTGGTGCTGCGCTTCCAGGAGGACCTGACCCTGGAGGAGATGGTCGCGGTGACCGGGTCGCCCTTGGGCACGATCAAGTCGCGCTTGTATCGCGGTCTGCACCGGCTCATGGAGCAGTTGAAGGAGACAAAAGCATGAAGCAGGACGTCCATGAACGGGCACGGCAAGCCATTGCGCTGGAGAACTCTGAAGCTCTCGGCAGTGAGGATTCGAACCGGCAGGAGCAGAGCTGGCTTCGATCGCATCTGCAGGAGTGCGCAGCCTGCCGGCAGTACGCCGAGGCAGCGCATCGAGTGGTGCGCGCGTTGCATTTCGAACCTGTGCTAACGGCGGACTTCGACCTGGTGCGGGTCACGCGGATGCGGGTGCATGCGCGGGCTCTGGAACTGCGGCGACGGCAGGAACGCATCTGGCTTGTAAGTTTCTGCTGCCTGTTTGTAGCGCTCTCCGCAGCGCTGCTCAATCCCCTGGTCTGGTGGCTCTTTCGTTGCATCGGTCTGTGGATGGGGGCTTCCCGTGCGGTTTGGCAATCCAGCTTCGCGATCTTCTGGGTTGCCCCCACTCTGGTCGCCGGGGCCATTCTCCTGGCGCGAAACATTGATTTCTCGAACACCGTACAAGGGCGCTGGAATGAGAGAGGGTAAGTCGATGCAAATGAAGAGCGAATCTCAAACAAGATTGGCGGGTGAGGTCAGAATCATTCCGTCGTGGGCCTTTGCGCTGGCAATCTTCCTGTTCATTGCTGCACAAATCTTCTTCAACCTCATGGCGCGGCGGCAACCGGACGCTCCACCTGCGTGGGCGCGGGCCGCGCTGGGGCTTCTGCTTGGCCTCGTGGTCGGTACGTACGTGCTGTTTATTGGTTACGTGAACGGCGACGCGCGCAGACGCGGAATGAGTCGCCTGCTCTGGACCCTGGTGGCCTTGCTGGTCCCCAACGGCCTGGGAATCATTCTGTACTTCATCCTGCGGCAGCCGCTGCACCCTGTCGCAGCGTACGCCGGGGGCGGTAACTGCTGTCCCCGCTGCGGCTACTGTTTCGGCCCAAACTGTCCGCAGTGCCACTCCCAGGTGGATCCAGCGGATCGCTTCTGCCGATCCTGCGGGGCCGTGCTGCGCCGTGAAGCGGCGGTGGCTGTTTAGCCTCGGATTGCAGGAGCGCGCTGCTACTCTTTGCTACCACCATCGCACTGCCTGACCAGGCCAAGAGCCATGTCACGAACGCTGCAGCCCCTGGAGCCCGAGGTTCGGTGTAATGACAGTTCGGCATCCTCGGAAACTGTCCCGCGTGCTCATAAGGGCGAGAATGTCGTCCATCAGGTAGTAATCCGCGCCATCGAGAGGTCGAGATCAAAATGCGAGAATGTCAGACATGACAGGCGTGACAGACAGGACACGGAGGTTGTTGCGGTACTTGGCACTAAGACAAAGGGAGTGGTTCTATGTCGCCACTCTTCTTGGCACACTGATCGCTGCCACCGGGGTCCTCGTCTATAGCCATCCGCTGCGTGAGATTCGGCGGATCACGGATGTGGTTTTGAAGTCGCTGAGCGGCGAGTTCGACAGCCTAGTGCTCGCAACACATACTCGGGCGCAATCGAAGGCCGGCCCGAAGCCGAGTACAATGTCAGCGATGGTGATATCTTCGGGAGCGCGGGCGATCAGAACAATCTCGTCTCCTGCTGAGAATGTGCCTTCCTGAAGCACCGAAGCGTACCAGCCCGGCTTTCCTTGCTGGAAGAAGAGGGCGGTCCTGTCGGGCCGTCCAAAGCGAATCTGGAGCTTACAGCAGGGGCTTCGGGGTTGGAGCACCTGGAGTGTGGCCGTGCCGATTCGGAGTATGTCTCCGATGTGGAGATCCGTTCCAGTAATCCATCCGAGGTGACATTCTCACCGAAGCTTCCAGCAGGCAGCGGCCCCGAACCAAGCAACTCCTCCCATGCCGCGTAGTGTTCTCGCGAGTAGAAATATACCGCCTTGTCCAGGCCGCCATGAACGCTCAGGTCACCTTGAGCGTCTCCTTCAATGCCAGGCTTGTGCGCGTGCGCCACCCCACTCACGGCACTCTTGAAAAAGCCTGTCGTGACCACATGCCCAGCAAAGAGAACACTACGTAATGCCCCGCTCACGTTGACCGAGTGAACCTTTGCTGTAGCTGGATTGATTTGCATCTACCATTCTCCTGCGCTTTCGTTAGCTAACGACGAGAAAGTGGAAGTCAGACTAGGAGCTTGTTGAAAAGGCACCTCGGATGTCCGAGAGGCAAGTACGAAACCCGCAATCAAAGCGGGTTTCGCGAAGCTAGCGAAGCCACAAAAGCCAATTTTCAACAAGCTCCTAGATCTGAGTGAAGCGGACATGATTGTGCTCAGCCCTGGCTTGCAGGCCTCAACTGAGGCCCCTCTACCAGGGTTAGCGTGATCTCTACTTCAAAAACGAGCGGATCTTTTGGGCGATGACATCTGCCTGTGTATCCAGGGCGAAGTGACCGCTGTCGAGGATGACCACTTCTGCCCCTTTGACATCCCGCCGATAGGCTTCCGCTTCAGCCACTTCGAAAGACGGATCGTATCTTCCCCACAGGACAAGCAGAGCCGGCTGGGTCTTCTGAAGCCAGGCTTGCCATTGAGGATACGAGGATACATTCGTTCGATAGTCAAAGAAGAGATCACTTTGAATTTGCGCCTGCTCTGGCCGGCCCAGGAAGGCGTACTCGTCCGTCCAGAGGTCTGGATCGTAGAGCGCGACTTCGGGATCGAGACCGATATGACGCTTGCGAGTTGCCTCGAAAGAGAGGAAGTTTGCGCGTAGAGCAGCTTCGTGTGCTGCGCGATCCGACCAGAACGCTCTTCTTGCAACCCACAGCGGACCCAATCCATCCTCATGTGCGACTGCATTCTGGATGATGAGGCTCTGAACGCGTTCGGGATGTGCAAGAGCTAGGCGAAAGCCGACTGGCCCTCCGTAATCTTGCAGGTAGAGCGTGTGACGGTGTATCCCCTTTATTTCCAGAAACCGGTTGACAACCGCAGTGAGGTGGTCGAAAGTGTAGGCGAAGCTGGCTGGGTCGGGAGCATCACTGTGACCGAATCCAGGGTAATCAGGTGCGATCAGGTGGTACCTGTCCGAGAGGCGTTGTAGCAACGGTTCAAACATGCGCGACGAAGAAGGAAAGCCGTGCAGCAACAGGATTGTTGGAGCATTCGGCGGCCCTGTTTCACGATAAAAAACAGATAGACCATCCACCTTTGCGGTTTCGTAGTGAATCATTTCTGGCATCATCCTCCCCTGTGCTTGTTGTGCAATTCCGTTGATCCCTGCCGGAGGGCTGTGGCAAGGAGTAAAGCAAACACTTTCCGCGAGGTGCGCATACCTAATCACCTTTCCTTGGTCGCCTGGGATTGACCTTCTTCTCAGCCAGCTCTGTCAGTGCGTTCAGCGCGCGCTCGAACGGCTTGCGGTCCCCGTTGGCACTGTGAAGTATTAGCGATCCCTGTACTCTGGCAATCCAGTCTTCGGCGAACTGGCGCGCGCGTCTTGCGGGCATCCCGCTATCATGGGCAAGCTCCGCGATAGCAGTAGTCCACAATTCGAAGATGTCGCGAGCAAGTTGATGTCCAGCAGCCCCGATATCCGCCATGGCGAGTCTTCCCAAAACGCAAGGGTTGCAACCGCCTGCATAGAGCTGGTCGAACGCGGTCGCGATCTTCCTGATGCGGATCTTGAGCGGCTCCCGCGACTTTGCTA
>CAXUIM010000326.1:0-4728 GCA_964250885.1 uncultured Acidobacteriaceae bacterium
GAGCGGGGCGCCCCGGTGTGGCGTGGAAGCCGTTGGCGCCAACCGTTCATATTCTGAGATTAGGCACCTGAAACCGCCACCGGGCGGCAGCTGGAGTCCCGCCATCTGCGTCTTCGCTTACTGCCGGCTCGTATTGGTTCCAGAAGCCGTCAACCAGATAAGCCAAGACATCAACCAGGGATACCTGGTGCCGAAGAAAGGACTCGAACCTTCACACCCTTGCGAGTACATGGACCTGAACCATGCGCGTCTGCCAATTCCGCCACTTCGGCTCATCACAGCAGCGCCCGCATCTCTCGACCGGCGCCGACTGCATGAGTGGTTAGTCTTCCAGAGTGAGCGAACGGTGTCAAACGTGCGGGAGAAGGTACACTGCCCCAATCTCTCTTTCCCGGGCCCATTCGATCGTCTAAATTCACTGCGGGAGCTGCAGGAAACTTATGAATGAGCCGACCCGGGCGGATTCGTCCGCCTCCCACGACGTAATGCCGGAGGCCCTTGCGCTGGAGGTGCGCCGATTGGCGCACGATCTCTCGAATGCGCTGGAGATTATTGTCCAGACCAGCTATCTGCTCGGCCGGGCGGAGCTGAAAGAACCGGCAGCCACCTGGCTGGGGATGCTGGATTCCGGTGTCACCAAAGCGCTCCAGATCAACCAGGAGCTGCGCGATTACCTGAAGAAGCACACGCCCCGCTAAACACATTCCGTAGCTGTACCCGCGCCGCGGGTGGGCTGCAGAGTCTATTCGGCCGCGGCGATCGCGGCGACGACCTGGTCCATCACGTCCCGGTCGGCGTGGGTTCCGGGGAGATGATTGTCGACGAAGATGCTGAAGATGAGGGTCCGCCCGCTCGCCGCGTCAACGTAGCCGGAGAGCGCGCGCGACTCTCCGAGTGTTCCGGTCTTGGCAAACAGATGGCCTGTCAGTGGCGGCTGGGTAAAGCGGGTCTGCAGGCTGCCGTCGACTCCGCCGATGGGCAGAGCTGCCTTCCACGCGGCGAACCATGGCTGCGTGGCTGCAAAGGTCAGCAGCTGGGCTGTCGCACGCGGTGTAACAAGGTCTTTCGCACTCAGGCCGGAGCCGTCGAAGAAAACAAAATCTCCGGGGTCCAGGCCGGCGTTGACCAGGAACTGGCGGATCACGCGCGCGCCCTGCGCCCAGGTGCTGCTCTGGGCGCCGGTCATATCGCCGAGTTGCAGGCCAAGGCGGCGCAGCAGGATCTCGGCATGCAGGTTCTGCGACTCCTTGAGCGTGACCGTCACATCTTCTGCAAGCGTCGGTGAGGTGTGCTGGAAGGAGCGGACGGTCGCCACGCCGGTCCCGATGGCGACGCCGCGCACGATCCGCGGCGGCAGAAGCACGGGTTGCATGGATTCGCTGAGGAAGTTGTCCGGGTCGCCGGCGATCTCGTGCGGGGCGGAGGCCGGGCCATCCACCTGGATGCCGCGAGCCTGCAGCGCGTAGCGCAGCGCGAAGGCGGCATACAGCGGCGGATCATCGACAGCGATCTCGGCGGAGTATGGGCGGCCCGCGGGGACCAGCCCGCTGAGGTGCAGGGTTCTCCCGCCCGGGTCCCTGTCCAGGACGATGCTGGTGCGGGACTCATTGGTGGTGCGTACGCTGGACTGGATGCGGTAGTAGCCGATGTCCGGAGTCAGGGTGACCGTCGCGGGCTCAAACAGCGGTCCCGGTTGCACGCGGAGCAGGATCTGGTTGTCGTCCAGGTCGAGCTCCGCGACCGGAGCGCCGTAGCCCCAGAGCAGGTCGTCCGTACCCCAGCCCTGGGGATACGGCTCCCAGGGCCAGTCGCTGCCGACGATAGCGCCGGTGATGCGCCGAACGCCGGCAGTCGCAACGTCATCGGCGAATTCGGTCATGAAGCGCAGAGGATCGGGCGGGGGCTGCAGCGCCGCCTGTCCGGATTCCGCTCCGGCCTCAGGTTCGGCATAGGGAATCAACCGGCCGGAAAGGTTGGCATCGCCATGACCGGCCAGGGTCAGATCGCCATGGACCGTGCCGCTGGCATCGGGAGCCGGGAAGTTTATCTGCGTCCCGACCGTCGAGCCGGGGCCGAGCAGCGCCATCGCCGCCGCCGTGGTGAACAGCTTGGCGTTGGAGGCGGGCCGGAAGAGTTGGCCTTCATTGAGGCCGAAGAGCGGTCTGCCGTCCAGCGTCGTGACCGCGATTCCCCAGTGGGCTCCCAAGATCCCGGGCCCGGCGAGCAGAGCCCCAATCTGCTGGCCCAGGGGCGAGAGGACGTCCGCCGGGTAGGGGAGGTGGGAGGCCGCGGGAGCGGGAGCACCCGGCGCCTGTGCCGCGGCGCTGGCGAACAGACCGACCGCAAGAACCCAGCGCGCAACGTGCATGAACGGAAGTGTACAACGGCGTCCGCGCGCGATCCCCGCAGCGAGTGCGGCGCTGCAAGCGCGGGGCAGAGAGGTTCTGCATGAGGCTCGTTGTACCCTGCAGGAGAGATGCTCTAGCCTCTGAACGCTCTCGACGACAGTTTTCTCAAGAAAAGTGAAATTGTCAACGGATCCGGCGTCGCAAGACACGAAAGCCGCTCTAGAATGGCGCCGGTGGTGACACACGTCGCCGCTGCGTCGTGAACGGGTCTCGAATGCCATGAGTCGAGCCAGCCAAACATTCAGAATCGAAAAATCAGGAATTCGGCCTCGCTTCAACTGGAGGTTACGCTCTCGCACGCTCGCCCTCGGCGAGCGCACGCTGCTGATGGCGATTGTGAATGTGACCCCGGACAGCTTCTCCGGCGATGGTCTGCTGGCCAGCCGCCCCCTGACCGCGGCCACGGTGAAGTTCGCCGTCGCGGCGGCCATCGAGGCCGTCGATGGAGGAGCCGATATCGTCGATCTCGGCGCCGAATCGACGCGACCGAACGCGGAGCCCATTCCTGCCAGCGAGGAGCAGGATCGTCTGCTGCCGGTGCTGGAGGCCCTGCTGTTGGCCCGGCCGGGCACGCTGGTTTCGGTGGATACCTATCATGCATCCACGGCCCGGGCCGCGGCCTTGATGGGCGCGGAGATCGTCAACGACGTCTCCGGCCTGACCTGGGATCATGTGATGGCGTCCACGGTGGCCCGTTGCGGCTGCGGACTGGTGCTGATGCATACTCGCGGCCGCCCCGACCAGTGGGCCACACAGTCCCCGCTCGCGGCCAAGGCCGTGGTCCCGCTGGTGTTCGCGGGGCTCTCGGAGCAGAGGGCGCAGGCCGAGGCGAAGGGAATCGAGACAGAGCGGATCGTGATCGATCCCGGGTTCGGGTTCGGTAAGCGCGGAGACGAGAACTTTGCTCTGTTAGCGGGCCTGGGACGGCTGCATGAGCTGGACCGGCCGCTGCTGGTTGGCCTGTCGCGCAAGGGCTTCCTGGGCGAGGTGGTGCGGGCGCTGCAGCCTAACTCTCTGCTGCAGCCTAACTCCCTGCTGCAGCCCAACTCCCTGCTGCGGCCAGGTTCCGCCTCACAGTCAGGCGCCGCTTCGCAAGCGGGCTCCGCGGCTCATCCTGAATCCCGGCCGCGGCGTGACTCAGCCCTGCAGGCCAATGCGCTGGCCGAGGCCCGGCGTACCGCGACCATCGCCGGCAACGTGGCGGCGGTGCTGGCCGGGGCTCACGTGCTCCGTGTGCATGATCTGCAGGCGGCGCGCGAGGCGGTCGCGGTTGCGGATGCAGTCTTGCGCAGCAAGCAATAGGAGCCTTTTACCCGCAGGTCATCAGGGGAGTTTAGATTCCAGGGCCGATCCCCCACACGTGCGCGTAATTTGCTCTACAGCGTCATGACTTCCTTTTCCTTGGCGCGGAACAGCTCTTCGATGCGTTTGATCTCTGTGTCGGTGAGCTGCTGAATTTCTTCATTGGCGCGTTTTTCATCGTCGGCGGAAATCAGCTTGTCCTTGGCGGCTCTCTTGACCGTCTCGTTGCCGTCGCGGCGGATATTGCGAATCGATGTCTTGTGATCTTCGACGACGCCGGACAGCTGCTTGACGGCGTCGCGGCGGCGCTCCTCGGTCATGGGAGGAATGGGAATGCGGATGATCTTGCCGTCATGCATGGGATTGAAACCCTGATTGCTGGTCCGAATGGCCTTTTCGATGGCGGTGACCAGGGACTGCTCCCAGGGCTGGACCATAATCAGGTTGGCTTCGGGGGTGGTGATCTGGGCCAGCTGAGAGATGGCCGTCTCGGTACCATAATACTCAACCCTGATCCCGTCGAGCATGTGGACGGAGGCGCGTCCAGTGCGGACGCTGACGAGATTGGCGCGAAAGTCGTCTATGGTCTTCTCCATACGCGACTTAAGACCGTCATAAACCCCCGAAAGGGCTTCCATACCTGCCATTGCCGATGCCATCGTGTTACGACCCTCCTGGTACAACCTCTGATTTTAGCGCCGATTTGGAGCGAGCAGGAGGGTTGGAGGCGATGTCGGCGGGGTAAACCCGGCCCCATTTGGCCCGAAAGCACCGGCCAATGCGAGGCGCGGCGATTGACTCTCGCATCTAAACCCCTTAAGATGAAAAACTACAGCCAAAGGATCTGCTACCTTGCGCCGAACCTGGTAAGGATTAGAAAAACAGCAAGTGGATGCCTCGAACAGATATTCTCCAGCAAGCGACCGGTAGGTCCATGCGGAAATGGAACCTTATGAAAAGCCTCCTTCTAGCCGCTGCTCTCGTATGTGCCCTGTTCGTCGCTGTTCCTGCTCACGCT
>CAXUIM010000327.1:0-4697 GCA_964250885.1 uncultured Acidobacteriaceae bacterium
ACTAGAGCAGTATTACTGTAGGTGTACCCAAGGCTCCAGGTGTCAACGCCGTTTGTCCCCGAGAAAAACGGCACTCGTACAACTCGAATCGGGCACAAGGACAGTAATACTGCTCTAGTTACGGGGACGCGAGACGCACCCGGAACGCTCTCACAGCAGGCTCCGTTCAGTGCCCGCCGCTGGGGTTTGCCGCGCCGGCCGCGTCCCCTGAGGCCGGCGCTGTTCCCGCGGCCGGCCGCGGAAAGTACCCCGTGCGCGTCCTCACCTGCAGCTTGCGGAAGCCCTTCTCGCGCGCCTCGACGTGAATCTCGCGATAGCCTCCCTGCGAGGGCGGCTTGGTCGAGCGGTACTCGATGGTGTATTGCGTACGGATATCCTGGGCGACCTCCTGCGCGATCCCATCCACTTCCTTCAGCCCCTTGGGAAAGTAAGCCTCGCCGCCGGTCTGCTCGGCCAGCTCGCTGAGCACCTCATGGGAATGCCGGGACTCGGAATGACTCACGTCCTCTCCAAACAGCAGGCCGATGCAGTAGATGGCCGGTCCATCCAGATCCTGCACGCGCCGGATGGTGGACTCCAGGGTTGCGGCCGACGCGTTGTCGTCGCCGTCCGTAATGATCAGCAGCACCTGCTTGGGGTGCTTCGCGTTCTTGGCCAGATAATCCGCCGATGCGATCACCGCATCGTACAGCGCCGTCCCACCGCTGGATTTGATGTAGCTTAATCCCTGCTGCAGCTTGGCGATGCTATTGGTGAAATCCTGATCGATGTATGCCTCCGAGCTGAAGTCCACCAGGAAGGCCTCATCCTGCGGATTGGACAGCTTGACCAGATTCAGCGATGCCGCATCGACCGCGGCGCGCTTATCGTACATGGACCCCGAACTGTCGATCAGGATGCCCAGGGACACCGGCAGATCCTCGTGCCGAAACCCGATGATGGTCTGCGCCACACCGTCCTCATAAACGTGGAAGGCGTCTTCAGGCAGAGAGTCGATGGGTTTCCCGGAGCTGTCAATCACCGATGCATTCAGCCGCACCTCATAGGCTTCCGTGCGCAGCGTGAAGCGTCCATTCTCCTTGGTGACGACGCCGGTTTGCGCCGGTTCAGCGGTGGGCGCGGAGGCGACCGGATTGGCCGTGTCGGGTGAGGGCACCGGGTCCGAATCCACGCTGAGCGGCGACTTCGGGGGAGTTGCCGGAGAGCCAGGCGCCTGCCCCGGTGAAGATTGGCCCGGCGCCGGCGGGGCCGCAGAGGTCTGAGCCGCCCCTTCTACAGGCTGCGCTGCAAAACACCGCTCCGAGGTCCACAATCCTGCAATTGCTATAACCAGTGCTGCCCACACCCAGCCTTTACTGCGACGGTGCATAGTACCCCTCGCGACTGTGCGCCGAAAGCACCGGAAGCCCCGGTGGTGGCATGAGTCGCACCTTCAATTTACGCCAGGAGCCGTCCCGCTTGGTATCCGTCGGTGTGTACCCGAGGACATATTCATCCCGCAGCTCTTCGCTGATCCGTTCGGCTATGTCACCGAGGTCCTGGATGTCCATTACTTTGAACATGCGGCCGCCCGTGGCCTCGGAGACCTCTCCCAGCAGCATCGGCCCATTCTGCTCCTCCTCTGTCGGCGCATAGGCGTCGAAGATGCCGATGGAGAAGATCTGCACCTCGCTCTCCCGCACCGCCCGCATCAGCTCGCCCTCGGTATACCGGCTGCGGTTGTCCCCGCCGTCGGAGATGATCAGCAGCGCCTTGCGATCGTACTTGGCCTGCTTCAGCTTGTTCACCCCAAGATACATGGCGTCAATCAAGGCCGTCCGGTGTTCGGGCCGCAGCATCACCATGCGGGCTTCCACGTCCTCAACGTCCGAGGTGTAGTCCACCAGTATCCCGGGCCGATCGTTGAACCCCACCACAAAAAATTCATCCTGGGGATTGCAGGTGCGCAGAAACTCACTCAGCGCCTTGCGCGCCCGCGCGAACTTGGACTCCATGCTTCCGCTCAGATCGAACACGATGCCGATCGACAAGGGCGCATCCTCGGTTGCGAAGCTCTTGATGGTCTGCGTCTGGTTGTCATCCAGAATCTCGAAGTTCTCGCGTTCCAGACCGGTCACGAGACGGTTCATCGGGTCGGTGACGCTCACCGGCACCAGCACCAGATTCACGTTGACTTTGATCGCCGTTCCACGCGAGTTCGTGGCCTTCAGAGTTACATCGCGGCCTTCCAGAACCGGCCGGGTGTCCTTCGGAGCAGCTGGCGGAGGCGCGGTTGTGTGGGCGTCCCCTAAAGGATTTTCCTGCGCCACGCAGCCCATGCCCGCGCCCAGAAACACTGCCGCAATCGCTACTAGGAGTCCAAATCTCATCCAGCGCCGCCCGCCGCATAAGGTACCCTGAAGCTTTCCGGGATGCGAGCAGCCTACGCCCGCCGCCGGTCCAGTTGCAACTTCAAACCAATCACGTCGTCTATGACACCAATTTTCCGGCCGCCGAGCGTCCCGATACGGTCCAGAGCGCGCTTCCTGGCGGGGTCTCTGCTGGGATCGCCGGAATCCACGCCGGAACTGCTGGACCGAATCTTTCTCCTACTGGCCGTGACCGCGGCCGGGATGGCGGCGCTGCTCGCGCTGCTTCCGCCAGCCGGGCACGATCAACTGTGGTTTCTGCTGATGGCGGAGCGCTGGCTCGGGTACGCGTCCCGCCCCGCGGGCCAGATTCATGGAGCCCAGATCTACGGGCCGGAGATCTTCGACTCCAACCCGCCCGGAATCGTCTGGCTCTCGGCCGTACCCGTCCTGCTCAGCCGATGGCTGCACCTCCCCGTGACCCTGGGTGCGAAGTCGCTGGTCGTGGTGGCGGAGACCGCCGCCTCCCTGCTGAGTTTCAGCTTCCTGCGCCGCATCCGGCCCTCGGATATCCCGGCCGTATCCCTCCCGGGCCGCAGCCGGAGACGCTCCTTCGAACCGGCCGCCCTGCTCTTCGCCGCCCTCATCCTCTTTTATGTCGTACCGGCTCGCGACTTCGGCCAGCGCGACCAGATCCTCTCCTTCCTGGTTCTGCCGTATGTGCTGGCCGCGGCCATCGACCCTCACCAGCAGCCCCTTACCCTGGCGCGCTGTACGGCCGGCGTCCTGGCCGCGGCCGGCATCTGCCTCAAGCCCCACCACGCGCTCGTTCCAATAGCTGTCGAGCTGGCCCTGCTGGTGGGAGGCCCTGGGCTCGCCGCTCCCGTTCTGCCACCACGGCGAACCGGCTCTGCCCGCCTGCGCCGCCTGTTCCGTCCCGAACCGGTCGTGATTGCCGCGCTCGGCGTAGCGTATCTGGTCGCGATCCATCCCCTGACTCCGCTCTATTTCACCCGGGCTCTGCCTCTTCTGCGCGACACCTACTGGGCGATCGGCCATCTCTCGGCCGCCGCCCTGGCTCTGCAGGCGATCGAGCTCTGCGTGGTCGCGGCGATGGTCGTGGGTCTGTTTCTGGCGGTACAGCCACGCTCCCCGGTTGTGGGTCTGCTGATCGTCGCCGGTTCGGCCGCCACCCTGGTCTTCTTCCTGCAGGGCACCGGCTGGTACTACCAGCAGCTCCCGGCCATCGGCTTTTTCGGGGCCGCGCTCACGCTCGAACTTCTCGACCTGCTCGAACGCCCCTCCTCAGGCTGGCCGGCCGTATCGCGTGGAGCTCTCCCCGGGGCCGCCGCGCTTTGCGTGCTGGCGCTGGCGCTCACCACCTGGGCCACCGGGGCCCCGTTTACCCGCGACCGTGCCTATGCACCGATCTTCGCCGACCCTTCCGTTCCCGATCCGGCGTTCTTTACGGGACTGAAGTCCCAGACGCCAGTCGCGATCCTGACCACATCGGTCGAGGCGACCATGATGCCGGTCGCGCGCTTCCACCTTACCTGGGCGCAACGCACCAACAACCTTTGGCTTCTGCCCGCGATCTTGCGAGGCGAAGCCGGCCTGCCGCACCCGCACCGCCTCAGTTCCGGCCGCCTCATGGCGCTGGACGCACTCCAGCATCGCTGGATGGTGGAAGACCTGAACCGCTGGCGGCCGCAGCTGATTCTGGTCGCCCGCTGCCAGACGGAGCCTTGCCAGGAGCTTGAAGATCTACACCGCGCCGGGCAGCCTCAGATCCCCGGCCCGCGAAGCCGGCCCGACGACCTGCTGGCCTGGTTTCTGAGTGACCCCGCTTTCGTCAATCTTTGGAAACAGTACACCTGGTCTGGAAACCGCGGCGAGTTCGACGCCTACACGCTTCGGCAGCCTCCGTCACCGGCCGGAGGCGCTGGAATCGCTGAGGTGGCCGCCAAACCCCGAATGGTACGCTGAATCTTGCAATGTCTTTAGCCGTCGAACTCGCGGCCGACGTTCGCATTGACCCCGCACATCCTGCAATGCTCTAATTCGCCGTTATTGTGAGCAGTGATCGCCGCGTCGCAAGCCAAGCGACTCCTTGGTAGGATTGCTGTCTCAAACCAGATTTGCCAGATCAGATCGCCCCAGACTTTTCAGGAGGAACGTTCTTCATGCATTTCCGCGCACTTGCAGCACTGGTCATTGTCTTCCAGGACGTGCCCTCAACGTCCACGGGCGTTGTGACGGCGAATGATGCAATATGGCTCTGGATCGCCCTTGGAGTGGGCGTTCTGGCCTTGGTCGCGGCTCTTCTGCTGGCTCGCGCTGTGCTCTCCG
>CAXUIM010000328.1:0-4674 GCA_964250885.1 uncultured Acidobacteriaceae bacterium
GGGCGTTCTTCAACTCGAGGTAGTTCTCGACGATCCCGTTGTGCACCACCACCAGAGTGCCTGTCCCATCGCGATGCGGATGGGCATTCTCCTCCGTGGGGCGCCCGTGCGTGGCCCAGCGGGTGTGGCCGATGCCAAAGGTGCCGTGCACCGGGACGTCGCGGAGGATCGCGTCCAGGTTGCGAAGCTTGCCCGGGGCGCGCCGCAACTGGAGCGGGTTAGGCTTCCCATCCGGCCCTACGCCGCCGGCAACCGCGATCCCAGCCGAGTCGTAGCCGCGGTATTCCAGACGCGCCAGGCCTTCCATGATGACCGGCACACAAGGTTTCGGACCGATATACCCCACGATTCCGCACATAGCTAGAAGTGTAGATGGCGGGAGCTTGAAGCGGAACGGGCAACCGCAGATCAGGACAACGGCCGATTCCCAACACGGGCAGGAGGCCCGGGGGCGTTGCCATACAGCGGAGGCTCGCTAATGTGCGCTCAGCCAATATTGCGGCGAACCGACCTGCGGCGGCCCGCAACCAACCCTTCCCCCGCGCCTCCGAATTCCAAAATGGTCTGACAGGAAGGAATCCTGTTTGACAGTTGATCTCCTCGATGCGGATAATTCGGCAGCTGTATTGGGTCCCGGTGAACGGCGTCCGGACATAAGCGAAACAGGAGTGAAACGTTAATGCGATCTCGAATCGGGCAAGTTCTCACTGGGTTGGGGATAGCGGTGCTTCTGGCCGTCGTGATGGTGGTCACGGCAGGCGTTGGGAGGGCGCAGGAGTTTCGCGCAACGATCAGCGGAGCGGTCACGGATCCGACCGGAGCCGCGATTCCCGGCGCAACCGTGGTGGTACGGGAGACGCGCACCGGCACCGTGAATCGCACCAAGAGCGATAGTGCGGGACAATTCGTCGTGCCGTTTCTGCTGCCGGGCGACTACTCCATCACGGTGTCCATGCCGGGATTTGAGCAGACGGTGCGCAGCGGCATAGCGCTCCAGGCGCAGGAGCACCCCATCGTAAACATCCCGCTTTCCATCGGAGAGACCTCCCAAACGGTGACTGTCAGCGGAGCCGCGCCGCTGGTGGACCAGGCCAATGCATCGGTAGGGCAGGTCATCTCGACGCAATCGGTGGCGGACCTGCCGCTGAACGGGCGCACGCCCACCACGCTCACGGAGCTGTCGGTGGGCGTGATCACCACGGCGGCTCCGGAGCTGGTGCACCCCTTTGACAACAATGCCGGCAACTCGTGGAGCATGGGCGGCACACCGAACCAGGTCAGCGAGGTGCTGCTGGATGGCGCGCCGGATCTGACGCTGCTGGGCGCGCTGGCGTATGCCCCGACCGAGGATTCCGTGGCGGAGGTCTCGATTCGTCCCTTCGACACCGATGCGAGCTTCGGCCATACGATTGGCGGCGTGATCAACCAGATCACCAAGAGCGGAACCAATCGTCTGCACGGCACGATCTATGAGTTTTCGCAGATCTCCGACCTGGATGCGGACACCTACTTCAATGACCGGGCTACACCACGTCAGCCGACACCGGTCTTCCACTACAACCAGTATGGCTTGACGGTCGGCGGCCCGGTCTGGATCCCGAAGATCTACAACGGCAAGAACAAGCTGTTCTTCTTCTTTGCGTGGGAGGGTCTGCGCGACTCGACTCCGGCGACCACGGACCTGACGGTGCCAACCGCCGCCGAACGCACGGGCGACTTTTCGCAGCTGCTCACGGCCGGCTGCGGCGGCGCGTACACGGTTAGTGGGGCGACCGGTCTGGCCACGTGCAACAGCAGCGGCGCCACCGACCCGAATCAGCTCTACAACCCGTACACAGCCACTCTGTCCGGTGGCAAGGTTGTGCGCCAGCCGATCCCCAACAATCAGCTCACATCGGTGGCCAGCATCAATCCCGTGGCGGCCGCGTATTTGAACCTCTTTCCGCTGCCGAACAATGCGGTCAGCTCCACCTCCGACGGCCTGGACAATTACATCAGCAACGCACCGAGCGTGGACACCTACAACAATGAATTCGGCCGCCTGGACTACAACCTGGGCGCGCGCAATCACGTGTTCTTTGACTTCCGGCACAACCACCGGACGCAGGTGAAGGAAGATTACTTCGGCAACAACTCCTACGGCCCGACGCTGCTGCGCGAGAACTTCGGATCCACCCTGGACGACGTCTTCACTTTGAATGCGAACACGGTGTTCGATGCCCGCTTCAACTGGACGTACTTCGACGAGGTGCATGGGGCGCTTCCGCAGGCGTACAGTCCAACGTCGGTGGGCCTGCCCACGACCCTGACCAGCTCTTCGGAGCTCGTGCAGCTGCCGTGCATCAACTTCTCGGCGGCCAGCACCAGCACGCTGGGCTCCTGCAGCACCAATACCAGCACCTTCCAGAATCTCGGCGACACCAGCTCCGCGCTCGACCCAACCACCAGTTATCAGGCCTTCGTGGATATGGTGCGGGTACTGGGGCGGCATACGCTGAAGGTCGGCTTCGACGGCCGGCAATACCGGCTGCGCGTGCAGAACTTTGGCAACTCGTCCGGCAGCTTCGAGTTCGAGCCCACCTACGTCTCGAACCCTTACACCTCCGCGACTCCCACCTTCGGCGGGGACCTTGCAGACCTGGAATTCGGTCTGCCGACACTGGGCGAATACGATCTGAATGCCCGGGCCGACTACCGGTCGTACTACATCGGGGCGTTCGTTCAGGACGATTGGCGGGTGAGCGATCACCTGACCCTGAACCTGGGTTTGCGCTTCGACATCGACACACCATTCGGCGACAAGTTCGGGCGTACGGTCAACGGCTTCGACCCACTGGCCGTAAACGCGGACTCCGCGCCGGCCGCCTCGGCTTTCATGTCTCAAACGGTGACTGGCGATAGCGACAGTTTCGCGGTCAGCAGTATCAACACGCTGGGCGGCCTGACCTATCCCAGCGGACATGGAGGCGCCCCGTATCAGACCAACAGCGGGTTTTTCAGCCCGCGGATCGGGTTCTCCTATACGCCTCCCGTCTTTCACAACGCGACCGTACTGCGCGGCGGGTTCGGCATCTTCGTACAGCCGGAGACGCTGGCCAGTCTTAACTCCGCGGGAACCTACTCGTCCACCGCGCTCTCCAACCAGGAAGGGTTCAGCGGTGTCACCCCGTACGTGGCGACCACCAACAACTATCTGACGCCGCCGACAAATAATCTGAGCAATCCGTTCCCCAGCGGATTCGACCAGCCCACCGGTTCCTCGCTGGGCGCGAGTACCTTTCTGGGATCGCCCACGACGATCAGCTATCTCGCGCCCGTGGAGCACGATCCGTACTCGGAGCGCTACGATCTCGGGGTGCAGCAGTCGGTTACCCGCAACACTCTGCTGGAGCTGCTTTATGTGGGGAACCACAGCCTGCATCTGCCGGTGGCGATGCAGAATATCAACGCGACCGAGACCCAGTACCTGACGACCAACCCCTATCGCGATGAGGCGCTGGCTACGGCTTATGGAACCTCGGTCGCGAATCCGTTCCATGGTCTGCTTCCGAATAGTTCAAGCTGCAATGGAGCGACGACCTCCTTCTCTAATCTGCTGGTCCCGTATCCGCAATTCTGCAACACAGCCATCGAAGAAGAGAATCAGACCATCGGGCAATCCTGGTTCAACAGCGCGATCGTGCATATCGAGCAACGCGCGAGCCATGGGCTGACGCTGACGGCAAACTACAGCTTTTCGAAGCTGCTGGAAGCCGACACGTTCCTGAATGACGAGGACACCACACTGACCGAGCGCGTCTCGCCCTTCGATCACACCCACCACTTCACCATCGGCGGAACCTACGACCTGCCGTTCGGCCAGGGGAAGATGTTCGCCTTCGGGGGCAGCCATCTCTGGAACGAAATCTTCGGTGGATTTGTGCTCAACAGCATCTATCAATTCCAGACCGGGCCGCCAATCGAATTCTCGGAGGATATTCCGCTCAAACCGGGATATACCTTCCAGGACATTCGCAGCGATCCGCGTGGTACGACCGTGGGAACTCCTGCCCTGAACACGAGTATCTTCGTCACGGGCAACGCGACCGCCTGCCCCTCATCCCCCGGAGCCTGCGATGGAACGTCCTACATCAACGGGCAGTACACGTTCCACTACCGGACGCTGCCGCAGACCATCTCCAGTGTGCGCGCGGATGGCTTCAACAACATGGACGCTTCGCTGTTGAAGGACTTCCACTTCACGGAGAAGACCTATCTGCAGCTCCGCTTTGAGACGTTCAATACATTCAACCACCCGGTGTTTTCGGAGCCGAACATAACCAGCGCCACGGCGAGCAACTTCGGCACGATCACAGCGGTAGCCGCGAACAGTCTTCCCCGGCAGGTCCAGCTGGGGGCGCGGATCGTCTTTTGAGTCGCATGCGGCGCAGCCCCGATGAGGACAGAGCGGGAGTAAGCTTCCCTGCCTTCATGGACAGCGTGCGGTTCAGACCGTTCGCCTGCAGAGCTCCTCGACGGGAACCGCGCGGATCGAGGCGTCGAGGAGCTCGATCATGTGAAAGGTGGGCATCTCCGCCACGCCGCGCCGCCGCAGGCTGCTCCTCAGTTGCAGCAGGCAACCGGGATTGGCGGAGACGACGGCGTCCGCTTTGGTGGCGAGCAGATTCTCCACCT
>CAXUIM010000329.1:0-3582 GCA_964250885.1 uncultured Acidobacteriaceae bacterium
CTTTGGTGGCGACTACAGCGATGCCAACGGCAACGCTGATGGCGGGCTCGGCGACAACGTTCCTCCCGATAACGGCAACGGGCGGCGATGCTCCGCTGACCTATAGTGTGTCGCCGGTTCTGGCTGCGGGGCTGACCTTCAATGCAAGTACGGGAGCGATCACGGGAACGCCGACCGTCGTGAGCGCGGCAACAATCTACACGGTGACCGTGACCGACGCGAACGGAGCCACGGCAACGGCATCCTTCAGCCTGGTGGTAAACAAGCAGCCGGCGCTGACAATGGTAAGCGCATCGCCCTCCACCGCGAGCCCCGTTCAGGCAGTAACCCTGACGGCAACGGTGGCGGCGGCGGCAGGGACCTCTCCGTTGCCAAGCGGAACCGTGACATTCTTCGACAACGGGTTGCAGATAGGTACACCGGTCAGCGTAGCTAACGGCGCAGCGCAGCTGGTAATCCCGAGTCTGCCTCCGGGGGCAGCGGTGATCACGGCAGCGTACTCGGGCGACGGGATCTATCTTGGCGCGATGTCGAGCAACAGCGCCAGTGTCATGGTGGCGCCGTTCGACTTCACTTTCACCAACACTGGGACGGGCGCATATACCGCGGCTCCCGGCGCTGTGGCCACCTACAACTTCACCGTGGCGCCAATTTATGGCAGCTATGCTGGTCCCGTTAGCTTCACTGTGACGGGGTTGCCCACCGGTGCGGTAGCGAGCTTTACGCCGAGCACCATAGGTGTCAATGGCGGGGCGAAAGGAGTCGTGATGACGGTGCAGACGACCCAGGCTGCAGCTCATAACCACCTTCCGTTCGGACGCGGCGTTGTGCTGGCACTATTGGTGTTGCCGTTCTCCGTCAAGCGGCGAGTGCGCGAGAAGCTGAAGGTCCGCATGCTTCTGCCGGTGCTGCTGCTGGCTGGCTTGACGGCTACACTGACCGGCTGCGGATCGCAGAATGGCTTCATGCTCGAAGGCCCACAGACCTATACGCTGACGGTGACCGCAGCCAGCGGAACGCTCCAGCATAGCCAGATAGTCACGCTGATCGTGCAGTAACGGGATCGCAGGAGATGACGATGAAGAGTACAAGATGCTGGATATTGTGGATGAGTGCGACGCTGGTCGCCAGTACGGCGGTCGCGCAAAGCCTGCCAAGCGCGCCAGTCCAGGTGGCGGTGACCTATGACACGCTGCACACCAACCACATCACGGGACAGAACTTCTGGATGCAGGGCGGAGCGGTGGAACTCGCAGCAACGATGTATGGTGGCCTGGGCATCGCGGCCCGCGTGGAGGGCATGCATGCGGGCGCAGCTTCCCCCGTCGGCGAGCCGCTGAGTCTGGTGACGGCCGTCTTCGGCCCGCGCTACACAGTTGAGTCAGGTAGCCGACGCTATGCGCTCTTCGGGGAGGCTTTAGTGGGGGAGTCCAATGGCTTCCGAAGTCTGTTCTCTGTTGGGTCCGGTCCGGTTGGCGCGGTTAACACCGGCACCACGTCGAGCTCAAATGCGCTGGCGGTGGACGTTGGCGGCGGTCTGGATCTGGGGCTGCGCCGCCACCTGTCGATCCGGGTCCTCCGTGCCAGTTATCTACGCACCTTGTTCCCCAATACCACCAGCAACGTCCAGAACAGTCTCAGTATCGGATCCGGTATCGTCATTAACTTCGGACGGTGATACCGGCATGCCACTCCCTAGCTTCGCCGGTGTTATCGAGAAGATCATGACACGTTCGAGTGGGAAAGCTCGCAGCTTGTTGATGAGCACAGTACGTCGCAAAATCAGCCTATCTCTTACGCGATCGATCCCTGCAGGTCCAGTGGATAGCCTGTCTGGATAGGAATAACGCCCATGTACTTACGTCGCACAGCCCTGCGATCGCGTCCTGTCGGCGAAAGTCGATCCTGTTGGACTTCACGAAGGCTTTCGTGAACGCGCTGCAATCAACCGAACACAAACTGACCGACTACCGTCGATTCTTCGGCATGGCGGTAGCTTGATTGTCGGTTAGCCGAACCGACACCCAAGATAAGCAGATTGACACTTCCGTGTGGACATTCTGCAGAAACCCGCTCTGTTAAATCCGATATCATCCATGGTGGAGTGTGTTGCTTTTGACATTATGATGGTTCTTCCGCACATTCGATGAGTTAGTGGTTTGCCCTCGCATTGCGTTCGGAGGACGGCGGATCTGGCCTGATGGAGGACGCGGAGTCGTAACAGATCGAAGCTGGCACGGCCCTACATCCGCCGCTTGATCAACTTGATGCGATACCTCTGTTGCATTGAGTGGAGTTGTCGTAGTCTAAAGGCTTATTGAGGAGTCCGTGATTCAAGCGCCGCTGATTTCAGGTTCGGAAATTTCCTGGTATGCGTTCGCTGCTATTGCAAGTACGGGATCTTTTACCGCGATCTGGCGGAGATGATGGTGGAGCGTGGAGTGGAGTTGGACCCAACCACGATCATGTGCTGGATTCATCGCTACGCCCCGGAATTGGAGAAGCAGGTCCGCTGGTAACAGCGTTATAGTTCGACGTTCTGGCGTCTGGACGAGTCGTACGTCAAAGTCGGAGGCCGCTGGAAATAGCTGTTCCGGGCTGTCGACAAATGGTGTGCTGATCGACTTCACAACATCATTGAGACCGACCGCGGTGCGCTCAAGCAGGTTATCCGTTCGACGCGGGGCTTTCAGAGAGTGAAGGCAGCGACAAACCATCAAAGGCCTCGAGTCATGCGGATGATCCGAGGGCAATCCCTCACGTGCGAAAAAGGTTTAAGGAATGAGTCCGCTTCGTCAATAAGCTGTTCAACATCGCCGTTCGAATACAAGTTTAGCTAAGCTAGCCCCGCAAACTGCGTTTCACACTGTTAATCTGACAGAACCGATTTAAGTATGCCCCCGAAAAGCATAAGCGAAGCCGTCCCTAACCTAGTTGTTGCACCTTCAACGATGAAGGTAAGCGACTACGTGGTGCGTTTCCTCTATGATCTGGGGGTTAGGATCGTGTACGAACTCCCGGGAGGAATGATTACCCACCTCCTGAATTCGCTGTTTGAGTATGAAAACATTCGGGTTCTCAGTATGCATCATGAACAGGCGGCGGCGTTCGCCGCGGACGCAGCGGGCCGGATCACAGGTGTCCCTGGAGTCGCAATGGCTACGAGCGGTCCCGGGGCGATCAACCTGCTTACTGGGATTGGCAGCTGTTATTACGACTCCGCGCCAGCAGTATTCATCACTGGTCAAGTAAACAGACATGAGCTTCGCGGCGAGCGAGCCATTCGGCAACTTGGGTTTCAGGAATGCGATATTCTGGCGATGGCTCGGCCGATAACCAAAGCAGCCTGGCAGGTGAAGGACGCCCAGGAGATTCCACAAATTCTCGAACATGCCTTTGAAGTCGCCTTGAGCGGCAGACCAGGGCCCGTCCTTATCGACATTCCGATGGATGTGCAGAACTCCACCATCAGGGTCCCATCACAAAAATCGCATATCGAACTCGCACGCGTCAACCCTTCTCTCGACCCCACGATTTGGCCGCAGCTTACTGCAGCGCTGCGAGCCGCAAAGCGCCCGCTCA
>CAXUIM010000329.1:3592-4649 GCA_964250885.1 uncultured Acidobacteriaceae bacterium
CCTAAACTTCCTCGAAGAGATCCAGATTCCCGTTGTGAATTCGCTGCTCGCAACCGACGTTGTGCCGTATGAAAATCCGCTACGCGTTGGAATGATCGGTAGCTACGGAAATCGCTGGGCAAATCATGCGCTCGGAAACTGCGACTTGCTGCTGGTGCTGGGCAGCCGTCTGGACATCCGCCAAACGGGTAACGATACCGCGTCCTTCAAAGGAGACCGCACCATTATCCATGTCGATATCGAACCAGGCGAGATGAATAACCGCCTGAGCGGCTGCATTGCCGTACATTCGGACTTAGGGTCTTTTCTCCGCTTAGCGACCCAGGAATTGCAGGGGATATCTGATCTCTCATGGAAGAACTGGAAGGCAGAGATCGCCGAGTGGAGGCTCAAATACGATGACCGGCTTGAACTGCAAGATACGCCAGGGATCAATCCAAATGTCTTTATGCACCAACTCTCAGCGGCGTCGCGAGAAGCAGCGGCCTACGTGGTCGATGTAGGACAGCATCAGATGTGGGCCGCTCAATCTTCAGAAATAGCTCCCGACCAGCGCTGGCTAACGTCGGGTGGCATGGGATCGATGGGGTTCGCGTTGCCTGCTGCGATCGGTGCCGCAACTTGTCTAGCTCCAAGACCCGTTGTGGTCGTCGCAGGCGATGGCGGTTTCCAATGTAATTTACAGGAGCTACAGACAGTCAGCCGCAACCGTCTTCCCCTGAAGATGGTCATTCTCAACAACGGCTCCCACGGTATGGTCCGCCAATTCCAACAGACCTACTTCAAGGAACAGTACCAATCCACGCTGGTCGGCTACGACGCGCCGAGTTTCGCGCGAGTAGCAGAAGCCTTCGGTATTGCCGCCTTTGGCGTCTCCGAACAAACTCAAGTGGCTGATGCCCTTCGCTTCCTCTGGGATGACCCCACATCCCCAGCCTTGCTGGACGTGAGCATCGATACCTACACTAACGTTTATCCCAAACTCGCCTTCGGATTGCCCATCACGGAGATGGAGCCCCACGCCCAGCCCACCGCGATGGAAAGCACCTAACTCGCG
>CAXUIM010000330.1:0-4635 GCA_964250885.1 uncultured Acidobacteriaceae bacterium
GGGCTGATCGTGCCGGGCGAGGGGATGACCGGAACGATGGGCATGCGGTATGACGCTGTCTTGTTGCATACGCTTCCCGCGCCGCTTGCGCCCGCGATCGCAGCGCTCCCGCCCACCAAAGACTGGGTGAATGTCCATACGCTTGGGGTTCGAGGAGACGGCGCGACCGACGACACCGCGGCGATCCAGAAGGCTATCGAGACCCACCGGGTGCTCTACTTTCCGGGCGGCCACTATATCGTCAGTGACACGCTGAAGATGAGACGCGACACGGTACTGATTGGCCTGCATCCCACGCTGACGCAGTTCGATCTGCTCGACTCGACATCCGGCTACCAGGGCGTAGGTGCGCCCAGGGCTGTTTTCTACGCCCCCGAGGGCGGCTCCGAGATGGTCTCGGGCTTCGGGATCTCCACGGGCGGCATCAATCCGCGCGCCGTCGCGATGCTTTGGATGGGTGGGCCCGAATCGCAGGTCGACGATGTACGTTTCCTGGGCGGACATGGCAGTGGCACCAACCCGTACAACAACAACCACACCGCGGATCCCGATCTGCACAAGCGTTGGGATGGACAGTATCCCAGTCTTTGGGTGACGCATGGCGGCGGCACCTTTGCCGATATATGGACTCCCGACACCTTCGCCCAGGCCGGATTCTATGTCTCCGACACAAAGACACCAGGGCATGTCTATGAGCTTTCCAATGAGCACCATGTTCGTAACGAGATCAAGTTCGACCACGTCGAGAATTGGGACATCAACGCACCGCAGACAGAGGAAGAAGCCGGCGAAAGTCCTGAATCCCTGTCGCTGGAAGTCGACTGGTCCAGGAACATCACCATCGCGAACTACCATGCCTATCGTGTCACTCGCAGCCGCGCGCCCTTTCCGGCAGCGGTTCGCCTGTACAACTCCGAAGACATTCACTTCCGCAACGTGCTTGTGAACGCGGAGAGCGGATATGCCATCTGCGATGACAACGGCTGCGGCGCCTTCCTGCGGGTCAGCAAGTTTCCCTATGAGGATGCGATCGAGGATATGACGCATCATCTGGAGGTGCGTGAACGGCAGTTTGCTGTACTCGATATCGTCAAGGATCCACCCACACCAGCGGCCGGCGATGACTCGGCCGTACTGGCGCCGGGCTCCAGGGTTGAGAAGCTGGAAGATGGATTCTACTCAATCTCGGGCGCCGCCGTGAACGCCGCCGGAGAACTTTACTTCGTTGACCATCATGAGCAGCGTATCTACAACTGGTCCCCGGCCCATGGGCTCGACATCGTCCGCGACAATCCACTCGATCCCGTTAGCCTTGCGTTCGACAAATCGGGCGATCTGGTAGTGCTCTCATCCGATGGTCCGGCAGGAACCGTTTATTCCTTTCGCCCTGGCTCACCCACGAGCGAGATCACGGTGCTCTTGCCGCAACCCACCAGCCCACATCCAGGCGCGGCTGCGATGTTGCCCGTTAACTACTGGAATAACGGCGAGTTCGAGGACCAACTCGACTTCAGCACATCAACGTACACAACCCTCTCGGAGATGTTCCTTCGTGACGTTTCGAATCCCAAGGCAAATCAATATGTGTCGCCGGATGGAAGCCTCTTCCTGCCTGCCGGACGTGTGTTTCAGCAGGGCCCAGCGGACAACAGCGGATGGCGCTTCTCCGACAATCTGGATACGTACGGTTTCGTCACCGCCACTCCCGGTCAGCGGATCTATGTCAGCAGTGAATCGGAAGACCGCACCTATAGCGCGCGAGTCGATGCCGATGGCACGCTCAGCGACGTTAGGCTTTTTGCCGAGCGCGGTGGCGAGAGCGTGGCGGTAGACGCCCAAGGCAACGTCTTCGTCGCGAATGGACAGATCTTTGTCTACAATCCGGCCGGCGTGAAGATCGCTGAGATCGATGTGCCGGAGCGCCCGATCGACATACTCTTCGGCGGAAGCGATCGTCACACGCTGTTCATTCTCGCCCACCACGCGCTCTTTGCTGCGAGAGTACGCAGCCCTGAATGATACGGGAGGCAGCTGTGAATTGGATTGTCCGTGAGGAGAGCTGCGGCGGCAAATTTGCGGCGACGGCCGCGTGCCGCAGCAGGACAAGCGCTGTATTGTGGATTGCGCGTGTGCAGTCTTATCATCGCCGCGACTGAGATGAGGGTTCACGGATGCTGGATTGGCCTGATGCTTTGAGCCAGTGAGCCGGCGGTCAAAAATGTGGTCCAGAGAGATCTCGGTCCGAGGTTCTCGCCAAAGGAGATTTCATGCGTTTGTTCGCCAGTCTGGTTGTCGTCGCTGCTTCTGTTCTGCTTTCCTATCCATTCCTCTCTCCGGCGCAGACCGCGCGACCCTCGATGGAAGTGCTCCGGCTCGCGCCGTCCCTTGATCGGCTCATCGCTCCCGGCGCCGAGCCGGAGGTCGTCTCGGGCGGCTATGTCTTCACCGAGGGTCCGATGTGGCGCGGCGGGCGCCTGTGGTTTTCCGACGAGGAGGGCGGCAAGGTTCACGCGATCACGCCGGATGGCCAGGACAGCGTCCTGGTCGACTTCACGCAAGCGCCCTACGCCCGGCCGGATGGCGGGAAGACCGGCCCCAATGCGATGGCGACGAGCAAAGACGGTTCAGTGGTCATGTGCGAGCAGTACAATCGCGCCGTGGTGCGGTTGATTGGCGAGGGTGGCGCCATCAAGCCTGTGCCCTTCTTCGACAATTACGACGGCAAACGCCTCAACAGTCCCAACGACCTTGTTTTTCTGCCGGACGGTTCCTTCTTCTTCACCGACCCGCCGTATGGTTTGAAGGGCCGCGATCATGATCCCGCCAAGCAGCTATCCTTCGACGGCGTCTTTCACTCCAAGAACGGAAAACTGACACCCATCATCGAGGACCTCACGCTGCCCAACGGGATCGCTCTCTCGCCCGACAACAGAACGTTGTATGTCAACAACTCAGGCCCTGCGGAGCGAGTGATCGCCTATCCACTGCAACCGGATGGCAGCGTCGGTCCGCCGCACAACGTCGTCGAGTTCACGGGTAAGGAGGGCCCCGGCGTACCGGATGGCATGAAGATCGACAGCCAGGGCGACATCTGGACCACCGGGCCGGGAGGCATCCGGATCATCACGCCCCAGGGAAAGATACTGGGCCAGATTCTGCTGCCGGAAGTTGCTGCTAATCTTGCATGGGGCGGTGACGGAAGCACGCTCTACATCACAGCACGAACCCATATCTACCGGCTGCCTACGCTTGTGCAGGGCACGCTTCCCGCGTTTCGCCGTTAGGTCGAACTTCATTCCGGAGAACCAAGTGAGACCCCTCGATCGCCGCGATTTCGCCAGGCTGTCCTTCCTTGCCGCCGCCGCCACGGCACTCCCTTTAGGCGCGCAGACGCAGCAGCCCGTGCGCTTCGCGGCGGTCGGCCTTGGCGACATCTCGAAAATCTTCATGAAGGCCTGCGCGCAGTCCACCAAGTGCAAGGTGACAGCGCTCGTTACGGGTCACGCCGACCAGAAGGCGCCGCAATACGAACAGCTCTACGGCATCTCGCCCCGGTCGGTCTACAGCTATGAGAACTACGACGAGATCGCGCGCAACCCCGACATCGACGCGGTCTATATCGGGCTGCCGAACAGCATGCATGCCGAGTACACCATTCGCGCGGCCAAGGCTGGCAAGCATGTGCTGTGCGAAAAGCCGATGGCCGTCTCCTCCGCCGAATGCCAGCAGATGATCGACGCCTGCCGGCAGGCCAATGTGAAGCTGATGATCGCCTATCGTGTCCACTACGACCCGATGTGGCAGCAGATCCGCGAGCTGGCGCGCAACGGCGCCATCGGCGAGATCCAGGGATTCCAGGGCGGCTACTACGGTCAGAAATACGACGGCTGGCGGCTGGATCGCAAGCTCGCGGGGGGCGGTTCGCTGCTCGATCTCGGTATTTACCCGCTGAACGCGATCCGCTGGATCTCCGGCGAAGAACCTGCTTCCTTCTCCGCGCAGGTTTCAACCAAGCTGCCCGGTCCACGCTTCGCCAGTGTGGAGGAGAGCGTCGAATTCACCATGAAGTTCCCGTCCGGCACTCTCGCATCGAGCGGCTCCTCCTACGGCGAAGACGGCGCCGACTACCTCAGCATCGACGGCACAAAGGGCAATCTTTGGGTGGAGCCGGCCTATGGCTATCAAGGGCTGAAGTTCCACGGGGTCACCCTCAACGGACCGATCAACCAGGCAAGCCCAGGCAAGCAGCCGTACCAGTTCACTGCTGAGGCGGATCACCTGGCGGACTGCATTCGCAATAACACTGAACCCGCGACCGCTGGCGAGGAGGGACTCAAGGACCTGCGTGCCATCGAGTCCATCTACCGTGCCGCGGGCGCCCCTATCGCCTGAGTCTCAGCCGCTGGCCTTCTTCGTCAGCGCCAGGTTCAACACAACCGGTGCAATGCAACAGGTTCAGCGCGAAGCGATCAACGGACAGACTGTGCTCCGAGAGGGGCGGATTTTCTCTGAGCCGGGATTTGGGGCGCGAGCTGGGCAACAAGATTGGCTAAGTCTCGTGGAGCACAAAGCCGTTCGTCCAGAGCATTTTTGCTTTAGGTGTAGACCGAAGCCGCCGACCTCAACGTCGTTTTT
>CAXUIM010000331.1:0-4619 GCA_964250885.1 uncultured Acidobacteriaceae bacterium
CTAGGCCGCCGCACCCTGCAGGCCAAGCTCCGCCGCATGGGCTTGCATGGCGGAGAGACAGTTGCCGATGTGCTCCTCCAGCGGGATCTCCAGCAGATTCGCGCCTTCGCTGATGTCTTCACGCTTGACCGCGCGGGCGAATGCCTTGTCCTTCATCTTTTTCTTCACGCCGGCGACCTCCACCTCGGCAAGAGACTTGGAGGGCTTGACCAGCGCACAGGCAGTCAAGAAGCCGCTCAGCTCATCGCACGCGAATAAGGCCTTGTCCAGGTGCGACGCCCGCGCCGCGCCGGTGTAGTCCGCATGCGCCAGGATGGCGTGCAGGACCTCCTCCGGCCAGCCCTGTTCGCGCAGGAACGCGACTCCGGCCCAGGGGTGCTCCTCCAGGGAAGGGTGCCGCTCGTAGTCGAAGTCGTGCAGCAGACCGGCGCAGCGGTAGCGTTCCACAAACCGCTCCGCGTCCCCTCCACCCAACCCCAGCCGCGCCGCCTCGCGAACTCCATACGCTTCGGTGCAGCAGGCCACCGCCAGCCCGTGCTTGATCAATGACTCGTTGGCCGTCCATTCGCGCAACAAATGTTCCGCCTTGTTCGCCGTAAACTCCTCGCTCAATCGTCACCTCTCTCTCCCGCGGGCTGGCCGGCCCGGCAGGCCTGTTCGGATGTCCGCATTCCTTTTGCCTTTAGCGCGAATCATGTTAACTACTTTGGTTCTTATTGGTGTTTTCCGGAGCTTTCTGCCTGATTTTCTGGCATTGTGCTTGACTCCTCCGGTCCACAGTGTAACTCTAGGCACATCGTCAGTCTCCTTATCGGACGCTGACGTACGGCGCGCCCTGCTCTGGTAGCCGTCCGCAGCAGACAATATGGCAACCATGATGGCGCCCGTCAGCGTTTTGGAGGTGCAGCGGGAGACTGTCTCGAACAGTCCAGCCGCCACGTCCATCGCCGAGGCCACTCCGCGTGAGGTCCTTCGCTGCGATCATTGCAAACTGGTGCAGTTCCGCACCGCTACCGACTCCTGCCGCCGCTGCAAGAAGTCGCTTCTGCCGGAGCAGCCCAAGCTGCAGCCGGTAGCCGTGGCCGCTCCCGAACCGGAGCACGAGGCCAACGACGGCAGTCCCCAGGTAGCATCCGCCGTGCGCGATCTTCGCCACGCACGCAATCTCTCCCAGCGCCAGCTGGCGGGGCGCATGGGCGTGCCTCGCACTTACATCTCGAAGATCGAGAACGGCAAGGCCATGCCCACGCTCTCCTCGCTCAATCGCCTGGCCAAGGCGCTGCAGGTGGACATCTCCGCGCTGCTGCGCGACACGCCCACGCGCCATCGCGAAGAGAGCACGGTGCTGCTGACCGATCCCTTCCTGGCGGAGGTGGCGAAGTACACCGCGCATCTGAATGCCACGCAGAAAAGTGTCTTCCTGAACCACGTTCGCGAGCTCTCGCAAGGGCGGATGCGCCGGCTGGCTTAGGAGCTTGTTGAAAAAGCACCTCGGATGTCCGCGAGGCAAGCACGAAACCCGCAATCAAAGCGGGTTTCGCGAAGCTAGCGAAGCCACAAAAGCCGATTTTCAACAAGCTCTTAGAGCCTCCGGACCGCCTCGGGATCCGGCAACCCGGATCCTGCTCCGTTGCGGCCCGTATGGGCGGCGGAGCGAGCGGCGATCTTCGTTTGCGTCCGTGCCGCCGCAACGTCTGCTCTCTCCGGGCAGGCGCGGCGCCGGCTCTTCGCTTCCGAAAATTTGAGAGCCGAAAAGCAAAGTGCGGTTTCCTAGTTGTGGTTTTTTCAGCTACCCTCAACTGAGCGAGCCTTCTGTGCGCGAAACCAAACCCAGTCGCGTCTACCAACGGTCCCATCGAGCCCACGAACTCACGCCCGACGAGCGCGCGCTCTACGACTCACTCGATCCCGCACGCCTGCCACAGCATGTCGCAATCATCATGGACGGCAACGGACGCTGGGCCGGCAAGCGGTCCCTGAAGCGCTTCCTCGGCCATCAGCAGGGCGCCGAGAGCGTTCAGTATGTGGTGGAGACCGCTTCGCGCATCGATCTTCCCTGGCTGACGCTGTACGCCTTTTCTCTCGAAAATAATCTGCGCCGGCCCAAGAACGAGGTCAGCTTCCTGATGAAGCTGCTGAAGTCGTATCTGATCTCCAACGTGAAGCGGATGAACGATAACAACGTTCGCATGACCTATATCGGCCGCGTGCAGGAGCTCCCCGCTGAAGTGCAGGACACCATGCAGTGGGCGGCCGAACAGACCGGCCGCAACACCGGGACCACGCTGACCCTGGCGTTGAATTACGGCTCGCGTTCGGAGATGGTCGACGCCGCCCGCACCCTGGTGCACCGGATGCTGGCCGAAGCCCAGGGCCGCGGCATCTCGCTCGAAGACCTGCTCGCGACCGAGGGCGTCGAGGATGCCCTTGCGGCTCGCCTGGATGAGCCGCAGATCTCCTCGGCTCTCTACACCGCGCATATGCCCGACCCGGACCTGGTGATTCGCACCTCCGGCGAGCAGCGCATCTCCAACTTCCTGCTCTGGCAGATCGCTTATGCGGAGATCTACATCACCGATCGCCTCTGGCCGGATTTCCGCGGGGTTCACCTGCTCGAGGCCATCAACAACTATCAGCAGCGCGAGCGCCGCTTTGGCGGCCTGGGCCAAACCTTCACCGACGAAGACCTGGACGCACTCGAGCCCGCCGCCGAGGTTGCCGAGGAGATCGCCGAAAAGCTCTCGCCGAATCAGCTCATTCCACGCTAGGACGGGATTTCGCCCCTCTCCGTACGGATGATGGAAAGGGGTTGAAAAACCGACGAACCGACCAAGCGGTCAGGTCCCAACCCGCAATACTGATGATCAGCCGACGCGATCCCCAGCGCTACAGCAACGCAAGGTCTCCGAAGCGACCGAACAGACAGGATGATCAGCCGAACATCTTCTTGCGACGACAAAGAACGGCGAACTGGCGCTCCTAATCCTGAATGGTTTGTCTCTTGGTCGCAACGATTGTCTTTGCGTCGATCTCATTCGCCCTGGGGACTTCCGGCGTTCCACCATGTGAGAATGGGTGGATTGAGCGTTCAAGCACTATCTAGAACGCTACTGTTTCCTTGGAGATGCATTAATGACGATCCTTGGCTCGCTGTGGCTGACCCTACTGAGTCTGCCGCTGATGCTTCTCCATGCTTCCCAGGTTCAGGCAGAGATCCGGCTCCCCCACACGCTCAGCGATCATGCTGTCCTGCAGCGGGACCAGCCGATACACCTCTGGGGCTGGGCTACGCCTGGCACTCACCTGTCCGCGAACTTCCATGCGCAGACAGCCATTGCGGAGACGGACCGGATCGGCCGCTGGAGCCTTTACCTGCAGCCCGAGTCGGCGGGCGGACCCTACACGCTGGAGCTGACCGGCGATGGTGCGCCCGTCACCGTCAGGGACCTCCTCGTCGGAGACGTCTGGCTGGCCTCCGGGCAAAGCAACATGGAGTTTCCGCTGCAGGGCTTCGGCCCGGGAACTCCGCTCAAGAATCAGGCCCAGGAGATCGCCGCGGCCAACCAGCCCAGCCTGCGCCTGCTGCGCTTCGAGCGCAAGAGCAGCGACTATCCCCTGGATGACAACCCCGCCAGCTGGACCACGTGCACGCCGGAGACGGCCAAGGAGTTCTCCGCCATCGCGTACTTCTTCGGCCGTGAGATCGCCAGCCGCGAGAAGGTGCCCGTGGGCTTGATCGACTCCACCTGGGGTGGCACACCGGCTGATGCATGGGTGTCGCTCGACACGCTCGGCACCGACGCGCGGCTTCTACCCGCCTTCGCCGCCCGCGCAACCTTTGCCGATTCGCTCGCCAACACCGGCGCCGAGCTCGCCGCCGAAAAGCGCGAGGACGAGGCAGCCAAGGCGTCGGGCAAACCCACTCCCTCGCACCCATGGCATCCGGATGGGACCAGCTGGGTGCCGGCCGGGCTGTACAACGGTATGATCGCGCCGCTGACCCCCATGAGCATCAAAGGACTTATCTGGTATCAGGGCGAAACGAACTCCTCCGCGGATCGCGCGCCCTTTTACCACACGCTTTTCTCCGCCCTGATCGGCGACTGGCGTAGGCACTTCGCGCAGGGCAACCTGCCCTTCCTCTACGTGCAAATCTCGAGCTTCAACTCGCCCCACGAGGAGTGGGGTCTGATACGCGACCAGCAGCGGCGCACCCTTGATGTCGCCGAAACGGCGATGGCCGTTTCGCTTGATGTAGGTCAGGCAGACAACGTACATCCGCCGGATAAGCAGACCGTCGCCGCGCGACTGGTGCTTGCTGCCCGCGCGAAGGTGTATGGCGAAGCGGTTCCATTCAGCGGCCCTGCCTTTCGCCGGGCGACCGCCGAACTTCAGCCGGAGGGCCACACGGCGATGCACGTCTGGTTCGATGACGCCGCTGAACTCACCTTCCGCGGCAAGCCTGTGTCCGGCTTTGAATTGGCGGGCGCGGATCACAAGTTCACGCCAGCCAACGCGCGCGTCGACGGCCTCGGCGTTCTTGTCAGCTCGCCATCCGTGCCTGACCCCGTCTACGTTCGCTTCGGCTGGTCAAGTGTGGTTCAGGACAGCCTCTATAA
>CAXUIM010000332.1:0-3220 GCA_964250885.1 uncultured Acidobacteriaceae bacterium
AGCGGGTTTCGCGAAGCTAGCGAAACCACAAAAGCCAATTTTCAACAAGCTCCTAGAGCAGTATTGCTGCCGTTGCGCCCAGGTTGAAGTGTACGAATGCCGTTTTTATTGGAAAAACGGCGTTGAGACCTGAAGCCCTGGGTACACCTACAGTAATACTGCTCTAATCCGGAGCCGCTTCTTTCCCCACCCGAGATCCATGATCTGCGCAGACCGGCGAGAGCTTCCCATGTGAATTCATCGTCGATTCACCGAAATTTAGCCGCCAGGTTCTATCGTCGTGCGGAATACAGAAAAATCACAGAAGGATCATCCACGTATGGGATCCACCGCCACTGTTTCTTCCGACTCGATTCTCGATCAACAACTTAAGGACAATCCTCCGGCGAAGTGGGGAGTTGCCGGCTTCATTCTCGTTTTGGCGAGTGGAGTCATCTTCATTATCTCCCGCCTCTCCATCGACCTTTCCGCGGTCCACCAGGCGTCTGTCTTCCCTTACATCCTGCTGGGCGTGGCCCTGCTGATCGCCCTGGGCTTCGAGTTCGTCAATGGCTTTCATGACACAGCCAACGCCGTAGCCACGGTGATCTACACTCACTCCCTTGAGCCACACATCGCGGTCGTCTGGTCGGGTTTGTGGAACTTCGTCGGAGTCATTACCAGCTCCGGTGCGGTGGCCTTCTCGATTGTCTCCCTGCTCCCCGTCAATCTGATCCTCAAGGTGTCAGCAGGATCCGGATTTTCCATGGTCTTCGCTCTGCTGGTGGCGGCAGTACTTTGGAACCTTGCCACGTGGTGGCGTGGTCTGCCAGTCTCCTCGTCGCACACCATGATCGGATCAATTCTGGGAGTGGGCGTTGCCAACCAGTTCGTCAACGGACAAACCGGCGGCTCCGGCGTCGATTGGGAGCAGGTTCTAAAGGTCTTCGAAGCGCTGATCTTCTCACCGATCATCGGCTTTGTTCTGGCGGCCCTGCTCTTTCTGGGCTTCAAACTGCTGCTGAAGGATCCGCGGCTGTACAAAGCGCCCGAAGGCACCGCGCCGCCGCCGCTGTACATCCGTGGGCTGCTGATTCTTACCTGCACGGGCGTCTCCTTCGCGCACGGTTCCAACGACGGTCAGAAAGGGATGGGGCTCATCATGCTCATCCTGGTGGGCACCGTCCCCACCGCCTACGCCTTGAACCACGCTGTGGACAAGGGTTCCATAAACCAGTTCGCCGTTGTCTCCACGCAGGTCGCCGGCGCAGTGGGCCGCTACGTGGATCCCGCCGCCACGATCCAGAACCCCGGCCCGGAGCTGGAACGATTCATCTCCTCGCACAAGCTGGATTCATCCACCATGCTTGGCCTGCAGCAGATGGTGACCGACATCCGGAACGAAGCCGTAGGCTATGGCTCCCTCGGCAATGTTCCGCCGAACATGCAGGCCAACGTACGCAACCAGATGTATCTCACCAGCGAGACGATGCGTTTGCTGCCCAAGTACGGACCCAAGGTGAACGCGGGCGATGTGAAGACGATGGTGAGCTATAAAGGGTTCCTCGACAAATCGACCAAGTACATTCCGTCGTGGGTCAAAGTAGCCGTGGCGTTGGCCCTGGGTCTGGGCACGATGGTGGGTTGGAAGCGCATTGTGATCACCGTCGGTGAGAAGATCGGGAAAACGCATCTCACCTACGCGCAGGGCGCCGCGGCGGAGCTCGTGGCGATGGTCACCATCCTGGGTGCGGACCGGTTTGGGCTTCCGGTCTCAACCACCCATGTACTGTCCTCTGGAGTTGCCGGGACCATGACCGCGAATGGGAGCGGATTGCAGATGGAGACACTGCGTAACATAGCTTTGGCCTGGATTTTCACGCTTCCAGCCGCTGCTGTCCTTTCGGGTGTGCTTTTCTGGATCTTCAGCGCGATCGCACGGTGAGGCCAGGTTTGAGCGGGCGGTCGATGACTTGACCGCCCACTTCCATTTCGCAAATAAGGCCTCCGCTGGAGGCCCTTATTCTTGCTCCGCGCGAGCGCAAGACACACCCGTGTGCAATCGCTTCAGTCCTCCTTCGCGGCCAGGATCTCCATCTTCTCGATCCTCAGCTCGTTCGAAAACAACTCAGGAGCTTTGGCCATCAGGGCCTTGGCAGTTTCGCCACTCAGGTGCGCGTCGCGGCCTTCCTCATCCTGAAATGTGTCGAAGACACCGTAGACACCGGGACCCATCTTGACTCCGTACCAGGTCACCGTCTGCGGCTCATCTCCGGCCATCGACGCGCCCTGGTTCAAAAATGTCTCGACCTCCTGCTCCTTACCCGGTTTGGCCTTCAACATCACCCAGATCGCCTGCTTCGCCATGGTCTTCCTCCTGCGGATTTAGATGCCGCGCGCCCAGTGTACGCGGGAGCTGCGGTTGGGCCGAAATTACGTTACCGGAACGGCCTCCTCACATGGCTGGCCTGGTTTCCTGTTCCATGCATTGGGAGTAGCCTTGTAGATGGAATGAACACGGTAACCCTCACCCTCTCTGTTCTGCTCTGCAGCGCCTTCCCTGCCGCATCTCTGGCCCAGACCCCCTCCGCAGCACCGTTGCCGGATGCGCCCTCGATCACAGCGCACCTGGAGGCACCCGCCGTGCCGACCGGTCCCACTGCGCTGATCGACACCACCATGGGCCGGATGACCTGCCAGCTGTTCAACCAGCAGGCGCCGAACACCGTTGCCAGCTTTGTAGGCCTGGCCACGGGCGCCAAGACCTGGACCGATCCCGTCACGGATAAGAAAGTTACCGGACAACCGTTCTACGACGGCACCACATTCCATCGCGTGATTCCCGGCTTTATGATCCAGGGCGGCGATCGATTGGGCACCGGTGGTGGGGATGCCGGCTTCTATCTCGCGGACGAAACCTCTCCCGAGTTGCGCTTCGATGTGCCGGGGCGCCTGGCAATGGCCAACTCCGGCCCCAATACCAATGGAAGCCAGTTCTTCATCACAGAAGTTCCTGTTCCTCAACTGGATGGCAAGTACACGATCTTCGGTCAGTGCGATGCCCACTCGGTTCTTCTGGTCGCCTCCATAGCGCGCGTGGAGCGTAACGGCGATGACAAACCACTCACACCCGTGATCATCAACAAGGTGACCATCCTTCCTGCCGGCCAGCCGGTTCCGCCAGCGCCGGACACGGTTCCATCCTCAACGCCGAACGCCGCTTCGCCGGCCACTCCCAACA
>CAXUIM010000332.1:3320-4593 GCA_964250885.1 uncultured Acidobacteriaceae bacterium
CCGGCCACTCCCAACACCACCCCAACCGGGGCCACACCGCCGGGGCCGCCGGGAGACGAACGTGACTGACTTGCCACCGATAGTGCTCAGCGCCCTCGCCCGGCTGCATCCAACCTCTTATAACTGAACGCAAGGAGATCCAATGCCCGCTACCGCAACCTTCAAGACTTCAGAAGGCACCATCATCTGCAAGCTCTTTGAGACCGAAGCACCCGAGACCGTCGCAAACTTCATCGCCCTCGCTGAAGGCAGCAAGGAGTGGAACTCACGGTCGAAGAAAGGCTCCAAACTTTACGACGGAACTGTCTTCCACCGCGTCATTCCAGAGTTCATGATCCAGGGCGGAGACCCCGAGGGCACCGGCATGGGCGGCCCTGGCTACAAGTTCGCCGATGAGACCAAAGGCTCGCCGCACCACTTCAAGCAGCCCGGCAAGCTTGCCATGGCCAACTCCGGGCCCAACACGAACGGCAGCCAGTTCTTCATTACCGTTACCGACACAAGCTGGCTCACCGGCAAGCACACCATCTTTGGAGAAGTGAGCCAGGGCTACGATGTAGTCGAGAAGATCAGCAAGGTGCCACGCGACGGGATGGATCGCCCTAAAAAGCCGGTCGTGCTGGAGAGTGTCACCATCGAACGCAGCTAGATGCAAGCGGCGGTAACCCGCTGCGAGTCAACAAACAAATATGAGAAAGGCCGACAGCGAGTGGGCCTTTCTCTTTCTCCTCTTCATTTCTCAACTGCGATGAAAAGGCCCGTGGGGAAGATGGGTTCATCCATCCGTCCTTGCCGCAGATGCCGATAATACTCCATGCGTGTAGTCGGCTCGACATGCCCATACTTGAGCAGGGCAATGGGCAGCCCCCGCGAGCTGGCCGCCATCCAGGGATCTCTTTCTACCCGCGCGATCTGCCACAGGTTGACCAGAGCGAAAAGAACGCTCAACAGGGCGATCCCCTGCCCTACCCGCCCGCGCCAATCCACGATTAGCAAGCCAAAGGCCGCGGCGAGCAGCAACAGCCGCGAGCCCGGGTCGGCCACACCCAGAAAGATCTGGGGCAGTACAGCGGAAGCCACCGCCAGCAGCAGCGCGAAGCTGCCGATGGTTCGGACCGCCAGGTCCATATGGGGTGCGTTCATGGAGCGCGGCGGTGCACTCAGGCCAGTGGCCGCACGTACGATCTGCACCAGGCACAGCGTTGCGAGAACGAAGCAGGCCAGGATCAGCAGCACAAAGAGAACGCGGCCCAGCAGCGGCTCGCTCTGCGTG
>CAXUIM010000333.1:0-4592 GCA_964250885.1 uncultured Acidobacteriaceae bacterium
AACGTGCTTCCACGCAAACCCCACGCGCCCCGAGCCGGTGTAAACGCGGTCCCGACGGGCAGGGTGAACGCATGCTGTTGCTCGACTGTGAGCTTCACCATGCCATGGAGCGCGTCCGGATAGTCCAGCGTGGCGAAGACCTTCGAACCGGCACGAAAGTCCCGATGCCCCATGTGCGTCTGCTCTTCGACGCCGGGAAGCTCAACGCAACACGCCGGAATTCGTCCGGCGTCACGCTATTTCTCCGGACCCACGGTGGCCGAAAGCAGCAGGTCGCCGGATGAGGCCCCGAGGCGCAGAACACGCTCGCCGGCTGGCGTCTTCCAACCGTTCTCCGCGGTAGACCAGTACTCAAACGCGCGGTTTGGGACCTGCATCGACACCTCTTTGCTTTCGCCGGGGGCCAGGGTTACGCGATCGAAGGCGACCAGCACGCGCGGCGCGAACTGAGCCCCAGCAGGTCGCGATGCGGGCGCTTCCAGATAGACCTGCGGGACGGCGTCCCCGGCCACCCTGCCGGTGTTCCGCACCTGCACGGTCACGCGGGCTCCCTGCGCCGTGCGTTCGGCCTTCAGGCCGGTGTAGGCGAAGCCCGTGTAGCTGAGGCCATAGCCGAACGGGAACAGCGGCTTGATCTTCTGCGCGTCGAACCAGCGATACCCGATCAGCACCCCTTCTGAAAAGGTGGTCACGCCGTTCACGCCCGTCGCCGAGCGCTCGGGGTGGGCCGGATCGGTGGCCGGATAATCGGTCAGCCGGTTGCCCCAGGTCATCGGCAGGTGGCCGCCCGGGTCGGCCTGGCCCAGCAGGGTTTTCGCCGTTGCCCAACCGCCTTCATCCCCGGGCCACCACATCTCCAGAACCGCCTTGACCCTGGGCAGCCAGGGCATGGCCACGGGCTGGCTGGTGTTGAGCACCACGACGGTGTTGGGATTTACGCCTGCGATCTCCTCGACCAGGCGGTCCTGATCGCCGGGCAGCCCGAAGACCGGCTTCCCGCGCGTCCACAGGAACACGACCGCCGTATGCGCGCCGCGTGCGGCGGCGATGGCCTCTGCATGTCTCCGGTCGCGCTTCTCGGGGGTCATCCAGTTGAGGCGGATCTGCGCGGGCGCATTGGATGTATCGGGACTTAGCGTGATCGCGATCGCATGCTTTCCGGCTGTGAGCTGAATGCCGCGGCGAACGTTGTCCAGACCGTCGGTAGTCGGCATGCCGTTGTCCTGGGAGCTGTGCTGGATATCGCCGTGCACCGTTCCCAGCGTCGCGCCTGTGCGGCCCAGTTCCTTGCCGTCGACCGAGATCGTTCCGCGGCCCCCGAGCACCTGCAGATACAGCCAATAGTCTCCCGCGCTGGGCACGGTAAGATCTCCGGTCCAGCGCGCGGTGGTGTTGGCGGGCAGAGCTCTGCCATTGCTGTTGGTGAAGTCCAGGGTCGCGTCTGTACTTGCCGGGCCGCCGGCGCTACTTGCCGGGCCGCCGGCGCTACTTGCCGGGCCTTCGCTACTTGGCGAGCCGCCGGCGCTCTGGGCCGCGGCTCCCGTCTCGCGCGCCAGGCCGGGCTGGCCACCGTGGGAAAGCAGGCTCGCGGGAATCGGACCGCCGGTCATGTCATCGTCCACCGCGAAGATCACCTTGGCCTGCGGGGCCAGCTTGCGCAGAGCGGCGAGAGGACTGGTTTGGCGCTCCGGCAGCCCGGGAGAGCGCTCCCCGAAGGTTCCGATGGCAGCCACCTGCCCCGCCGTGGGCCCGATCATTGCAAGCGAGTCCAGATCTCCCGCCTTGAGCGGGAGAATCCCGCCGTCGTTCTTCAGCAGGACGGCGGCCTGCTCCGCCGTGCGTTCGATCCCCGCGGCATTGGCGTCGATGTCCTGGGCGGTCACGTTGTGCTTCTGCTTTCCATCCAGGAAGCCGAAGCGATCCATCTCATAGAGCACACGGCGAGCGGCCGCGGTGAGGGTCTGCTCGCGGATCGTGCCGGCTGCGAGCGCCTGGCGCAGGGTGCTGTTGTCGGTGTCCCGGGAGAAGCCGCCCATGCTGAGTCCGGCCTTGGGTTCCTCCGGAATCGTGCCTCCCAGCATTCCCGCGAGCTGGGACAGATTCGGCCGGGCCGGCGGTGCGGCTGGCTCCGGCGCCGTACGGAAGAACGTGTGCATCAAGCCCGCGAAGGGGCTGGCAGGACTGGATTCCCCGGGCATTTCCATGTCCAGCCCCTGGTTGAGGAACAGGACACTGTGCACCGCGCCCCAGTCCGAAGTGACAAAGCCCTGGAAACCCAGCTCGCCCTTCAGGATGGTCTTCAGGGTGTCGGCATTGCCGCAGGCGAACGGTCCATTGATGCGGTTGTAGGAGCACATGACCGACGAAACACCGGCGTCAACGGCGGCGGCGAAGGGCGCGACGTAGACCTCGTGCAGCGCCTGTGCGCCGATGACGATATTCGTCGTGTCGCTTTCGTAGCCCACGTAGTGCTTGGCCTGGGCCATCACTCCCTGCGACTGGGCGCCTCGAATCTCCGCCGCTCCCATCGTTGCGGTGAGGAACGGATCCTCCCCGAAGGTGTTGTAGCTGCGCGGAAACGTGAGATCGCGGTCCATGTTGATGAAGGGCTGGAGCACGACATCGATACCCAGCGAGCGCGCCTCGCGCCCAATCACCACGCCGTTCTCTTCGGCGGTCTGGCGGCTCCAGGTCGCGGCCACGCCCATGGTCGCGGTCTCGGCCTGCGCCGGGACGCGGGTAAGCAGCCCGGGAGGCCCATCCGCGAAGCGCAGCGAGGGCACACCGAGCCGGGGCACTCCCGGCAGATAGCCCGCCTGGCCCTGGTAGGTATCCGCGGGCTCTACGTTGCCGCGGATGAGGTTGACCTTTTCCTCCAGGGTCATCTGCTGCAACAACCGATCAATCCTGGCGGTATCCGCCTGCTGGGGCGGTACAGCCTGGGACCAGAGACACGCCGCGGAGAGCATGGCGGCAGCGAGGAAAAGCGAGCGAATGGGCGAACAGGACATTGCAAAACTCCCAAGCCGTTGAGCCTTCCCGGCGCCCGCGAAGCGGATACAGCGTGCGCGAATGCCGTTTCCCTTGGAAAAAGAACGTTGGTATCCGTCGCGGTACACCATCAGGGAATCTGCTCCAAGCGCGCCCGGAAGGAAGCACTTTGCGGCCGCATAAGTCTATACGAGGCTGACGATGGCTGAATTGCGACCCGGCCCACAGCAAAGGCCCTCAACTTCGGGAGGTTGTGCAAACCGGGGGCCGGAGCGTGAACCCTCGCCAGGTCTCGGCCCATCTTCCTTTACACTGGGAGCGCTATGATTGACGAAACGAACTTCCGCCGCGAGTCCGATCGCGCTCTCGAAGCCCTCAAGCAATCGCTGATCCGGGCCGAAGAGCGCGCAGGCTTCGAGACGGAAGAGAAGAACGGCGTGCTCAACGTGGTCTTTGATGATGGCGCCGCCAAGTTCGTCTTCACCCCGAACACCCCGGTCCGCCAGGTCTGGATCTCCGCGCAGTCCACCTCTTTCAAGCTGGTCTGGGACGAGAGCGCACACGCCTTCACGCTCGCCAGGACCGGTGAGGACCTTCGCCTTTTAACTGAACGCCTGCTCCGCGAACAGCTTGAAGACCCATCCATTTCTCTGACTTGACTCGTTCTCTGTTTAGCTTGCAATGCAGCACCTTACTCTCTTATGCCACTCTTCTCGGTTGCCATCGTCACTCTGAATGAAGAGGAGAACCTGCCGCGCACGCTGGCCAGTGTGCAGTGGGCGGAGGAGATCATCGTTGTGGACTCCGGGTCCACCGATCGGACCGTCGCCATTGCCCGCGGTCTGGGCGCAACGGTGATCGAACGTCCCTGGCCGGGCTTCGCCGCGCAGAAGAACTTTGCCATCGCTCAGTGCACCGGGACCTGGATCCTGACCCTGGACGCGGATGAGGAGCTCTCCCTGGAGCTGCAGCAGCAGATTCGCCGGCTGGTCCTCTCCAATCCCCCGATGGACGCGCTATACCTCAAGCGGCGCAACCTGTTTCTGGGCCGCTGGATCAAGCATGGGGGCTTCTATCCGGATGCCAAGCTGCGCCTCTTCCGCCGCAGCACAGCCAACTTCGCCAGTACCCCCATGTTCGAGAATCGCCCCGTGCATGAGGTGATCGCCTTCGACGGCGCCTGGGCCACGCTGGACTACGACATCATTCACCATGCGTACCCTACGCTTTGCACTTACATCGAGCACATGGATCGCTACAGCTCGCTGGGAGCCGAGATCCTGATCGGCAAGGGGCGCACCAGTTCCTCGATTTCCGAATTCGTCGCGCAGGTGCTTCTGGTTCCGCAGCTCACATTCGTGTGGAACTATGTTCTGCGTCTGGGTTTCCTGGACGGCCGCGAGGGTCTGCTGCTGCACCTGTATCACGCGACTTATACCAGCTGGAAGTACGCCAAAGCCTGGGAGCGCGCCCACTCCAGGGAGCCGGCTCCGCGCCTGGAGAAAGTGGCCAAGGAGACACAGGAACCCGTCGCCTGACGCGGCCGGCAAGCTTCTAAAACCTGAGAGCTTGTTGAAAACAAGCTTTTGTGGCTTCGCTAG
>CAXUIM010000334.1:0-4582 GCA_964250885.1 uncultured Acidobacteriaceae bacterium
AGGCGCTCGCAGGGAACGCCGGTTGCGACCTACTTGGACGCGCCGACGGGCTCGGGAACCTGCGCCGGTGCCGGTGTCGCGGAGGTCGCTGCCTTGGGCTCGGCGCCGGGCTTGCGAATGTCAATCCCGCCCTTGAAGAAGGCGCCATCCTCGATGGAGATGCGGGCTGCGACGACATCGCCGGTCAGAGAACCCTCGGCGCGGATGTCAACACGGTCCGAGGCTTGGCAGTTGCCGCGGATCTTACCCAGCACCACAATCTCGCGGGCCACGACATTGGCGGCCACCTGTCCGTTGCGGCCTACCGTAACGCGGTTGCCGGGAAGGTTGATCGCTCCCTCGACCTTGCCGTCGATGTACAAGGACTCGGAGCCGGATACCTCACCTTTGATGACCAGGCTCTTGCCGATCGTGGCCTGCTCGCCGGTGGAGATGGCTGCGGCCGCGCCTGTGGCGCCGGGGGTCGCGGATGTACGCGTTTCCGGGTTGGATCCGGTCGCAGGGGGCGTCGGACGCGTGGGCTCGGGAGTTGAAGGCGTTGCGCCAGGCTGGTTCGGTTTCCACATAATTTACAGTTCCTTTCCTCACACGAGGGTCTCTTGCCGGTCACAGCTGCAACCCCTGCCGGAGGGATCCAGCAGCACGTTCAGCTCGTCTTCCGCGCTTCCTCCACAATACTACTTTGCACCGGGGGGGCCTGTGGAGTTCCTGTCCGGACGAGTTCTTCGCGGCTTCCGGTGTCCGGGTAGATACCCCCGCCGTCCGCCCTGCCCCGGGACTGACTGTGGCCGGTAGAAGAGCAGCTTTGGCCCGCTGGCGGGCGCCGCGGCTGCGCTATTCCGGCTGCTGCACCACTCCCCGGCTGCTGCACTACTCCCCGGCTGCTGCACTACTCCCCAGCGGCTGCACTACTCTTCGCTATTGTCGTTTTCTTCCACCAGGGAACTCGTCCCCATCACATCGAAGGTCACCGGCTGTCCTCCCGTGGCCTGCAGGGTGGCGCGCATGGGGGTGCGCTGCCAGGATGCGGCCAGGCAGACCGGATGGGCCGGGCTGGTCTGGGGCCAGGGCGCCAGAACCTTCTGCACCGCGGCCTTGTGCGCCCCCAGTTCTGCCACCACAGCGATCACGCCGCCTTTGGCGCCCGCGGCGATGCCGCAGTAGGCCGCATAGTCGCGATACCAGACTACCTGGGAGACGTCCGGATCGAAGTCCGGCAGATGCAGCGCCGTCACATGGCCGGAGCCGCGATCGACCATCAGCCAGGGCCCGGGCTGCCAGCTCCAGCGCACCGCCTCGGACGGCAGCGAGTCGTTGATGTGGAGCGCTCTCCGGATCACGAAGGTTCGATCGGTGACATCGTGTGCGTCTCCCACCGTCCACTCCTTTTGCGCTCCATCGACCATCAGCGGACGCACCCGCAGGGTGGTGGCCTCTTCGCTCTTGTCGTCGGGGTTGGCTTCGGGAGGCGTGTAGGGAACCCGGCGCGAGGCTCCCAGCGTGACGGTGTGGACTTTGGCCTGGGCCGGGGGAACACAGGCCAGGGCAAGAAGCAGCAGCGGCGCAACAGCCGGGCGAAAGGTCTGCATGCCGGCCATCCTATCAAATCGACCTGCTCCCCCGAGCCCCGCGTACCCGGTTCAGTGAGGCGCATCTTCCCAAATAGTGCCACTTCGGGTAAACTCAAACGTGGTGCGTGTCCCTTCCGCCGCCTCTGTCTTCCGCCGGGTCTCTACCGGGGAGAGCCAGGGCCATCAGAAGCCCACGAAACAGGTTACAAGGAATGCGAGCAGAGGGAGCCGGAAGAGCTTCCTTGAGGAGACTGTTTGTCGAAGGAAGATGCAATTGAGGTGATGGCCGTGGTCGTCGAGACGCTGCCCAATGCGCTGTTCAAGGTCGAACTCGAGAACAAGCACCAGGTTCTCGCGCATGTTTCGGGCCGTATGCGCAAGAACTTCATCCGCATTCTTCCCGGCGACCGGGTGGCCATCGAGCTCAGCCCCTATGACCTGAACCGCGGCCGCATCGTCTATCGCTATAAGTAGACGACCCCGGGCGACGCCAGGCCGCTCTCCGCTGCAGGTCCGGCAGGCTTTACCTGCGTCCAGGCCGGCGGTGGCTGCATTCAGACGTTAAAATCCCCTCCCCGTTCGCCGTCCCGTTTGAGGTGAAGTGGGGAGAGAAGTTGAAGGAGTTGCAATGAAAGTCCGTGCGTCAGTAAAGAAGATCTGCGACAAGTGCAAGGTGATCCATCGCCGCGGTGTAGTGCGCGTGATCTGCGAGAACGCCAAGCACAAGCAGCGCCAGGGTTAGAGCCGGCGGGGAGTCGCGGCGCGATTCCTCTCCGCTCTCAAGATCCTGTTCCATGCGGCCCCACCGGGCGAGTTAGCCGAAGTCAAGGCTTGCGTTGAACCCGGAGGAGACAGAATTCCGGTCAGCCGTTCCCGATAACCCGCCTGCCTGGCCCAGCGCCGGGAGGCTCACCGAAAGGCAAACCATGGCCCGTATTGCCGGCGTCGATCTGCCCCCCAACAAGCAGGTTCGGATCGCCCTCACCTATATCTACGGCATTGGCAATCCCCGCGCCCTCTCCATCCTGGAGAAGGCCGGCATCGATCCCAATGTAAAGATGACGACGCTCGATGAGGATCAGCTCAACAAGATTCGCGGCGTCATCGAGCAGGAGGGCGGCATTGAAGGCGACCTCCGCAAGGAAGTTTCGCTCAACATCAAGCGCCTGATCGAAATTCAGTCCTATCGTGGCCTGCGTCATCGCCGCTCGCTGCCGGTTCGCGGTCAGCGCACCCACACCAACGCCCGTACCCGCAAGGGCCCGCGCAAGGGAACCGTTGCCGGTAAGAAGAAAGCGACCAAATAAGCCATGGCCAAGTCACAGAATAAGGGTACCGGCGCGAAGGTCGGCAAGAACAAGAAGTTCAAGAAGCGCGAGCGCAAGAACGTTCCGTTCGGTCTGGTTTTCATTCAGGCCAGCTTCAACAACACCATCGTCACCATCACCGACCAGCAGGGCAACACGCTGAGCTGGAAGAGCTCCGGCTCGCTGGGCTTCCGCGGCTCCCGCAAGGGCACCCCGTTCGCCGCCCAGCAGGCTGCTGTCAACGCCGCCAACTCCGCCCGCGACCATGGGGTCCGCTCGGTGGATGTGCGCGTCGCCGGCCCGGGCTCGGGACGCGAGTCCGCCATTCGCGCCCTGGCTGCGGCTGGGATCGAGGTGCGCTCCATCCGCGACGTCACGCCCATGCCGCACAACGGCTGCCGTCCTCCCAAGCGCCGCCGGGTGTAACCCAAGTATTTAGTTGTCCTGTGGCGGCCAGTCCGCCGCAGGCAGCATGACCCCGCAGCACAAACTGGATCGCGACGAAGCGCAGCCCGCGTGTAAAGCGATCGACACCCGAAGTCAGGAGATTCGAACTCAATGGCACGTTATACCGGACCCGTCTGCCGCATGTGCCGCCGCGACGGCACCAAACTCTTTCTCAAGGGCGCCAAGTGCTTCACCGACAAGTGCCCGGTCGAAAAGCGCAACTTCCCCCCCGGCCAGCACGGTCAATCGAAGAAGCAGAAGAAGGTCGTCGGCTACGGTCTGCAGCTTCGTGAGAAGCAGAAGGCCAAGCGCATCTATTTCACGCTCGAGACGCAGTTCCGCGCGTACTACGAGAAGGCCGCCAACAAGACCGGGGTCACCGGCGAACTGCTTCTGCAGCAGCTCGAGACCCGTCTGGACAACGTCTGCTACCGACTCGGATTCGCCATGAGCCGTCGCCAGGCGCGTCAGGTGGTTCGTCACGGCCACGTCCAGGTGAACGGCCGCAAGGTCAACATCCCAAGCTTCCAGTGCAAGGTAGGCGACGAGATCGCAATCCGCGAGGGTTCCAGACAGCTTGTGCTGCTTGAAGCCGCCAAGGACTTCGTCTCCGGCCAGAGCCGGGTCAACTGGATCCAGGCAGCGCCTGACAACTTCTCCGGCAAGGTTGTCTCTCTACCCCGCCGTGAGGATGTCAACCTGCCGGTCAATGAGCAGCTCATTGTGGAGCTTTACTCCAAGTAATTTCCATCGGCCGTACGGCTCCCTGCTCGCGCAGCCGCATCGCGCGAGCGGGGGCTGTTGCGGCCTCCCGCACCATCCCCTCAACCCGTAATCCATCAGCCATGCAGAATGCTTCGCCTGGCGATGAAGAAAGGATTCACCCATGCTTTGGAGAGGTTTTCAAAAGCCCAAACGTCTCGCCGTCGATCAGGAGACACTCACCAACATCTATGGCAAGTTTTCGGCCCAGCCCTTTGAGCGTGGCTTCGGCACGACCGTGGGCAATGCCCTGCGCCGTACCCTGCTCTCCTCCATCGAAGGCGCCGCGGTAACCGCCGTTCGCATTGAAGGTGTTCTGCATGAGTTCCAGTCCATCACCGGCGTGGTTGAAGATGCGACCGACATCATCCTCAATCTAAAGCAGATTCCCTTCAAGCTCAATGGCGAAGGACCCAAGGCGCTGTACCTGCACGCGGAGACCGCCGGAGTCATCACCTCGGGCATGATCGAAGCCGACTCGGACGTCGAGATCCT
>CAXUIM010000335.1:0-4558 GCA_964250885.1 uncultured Acidobacteriaceae bacterium
CCGCTGCCGCTGACCCGGCGCATTGAGGTGTTGCTGCGCCAGAAGGCGCAACTGCCGCCAGGCTCCGACATCCATATAAGCCCGGCCCGGCCCTCCGAGTTCCCCGGCTATGACACCGTCACGGTCACCTTTACCAGCGAGGGCAAGAGCTCGCGTCCGATTGACTTTATGGTCTCCACCGACGGCAAGACCCTGGCCCAGTTCAACAAGTACGACATCTCCGCCGACCCGCGCACAATGCTTCCCACCGCGGGCCGGCCGGGCCGCGGCGGTCCCGAGACCGCGCCCGTGCTGATCGTGGGCTTCGACGACCTGGAGTGTCCATATTGCGCCCGGCTGCACGAAACCATCTTTCCGGCGATCCTGAACCGCTACGGCGACAAGATCCACGTCGTCTACGACGACTTTCCGCTCGAACAACACCCCTGGGCGATGCATGCGGCGGTGGACGTGAACTGCCTGGCCGCCCAGTCCACCACCGGCTACTGGAATATCGTCGACTACATTCACGCCAATGCCTCCGAAATCGGAACCGCTCCGGCCGCCGCCGCGGCGAATACCGCCAAGGACAACCAGCTCGAGCGCGCCAACCATGAGCTCGATACCCTGACTCACGAGCAGGGCAAGTTTCAGAAGGTGGATCTGCCCAAGCTGGACGCCTGCATGGCCAAACAGGACACCACCGCCATTCAGGCCGAGCAGAAGCTGGCCACCAGCATGAACATCGAATCGACGCCCACGCTGTTCATCAATGGGGATAAGATCGACGGCGCTCTGCCCATCGGTTTCATCTTCGGCATCATCGACGATGCCCTGCGCGCCGAAGGAGTGCCGCCGCCGCCGCCCTATGTGGCTCCTCCGGCTCCCGCCACTCCGGCGACGCCTGCGATCCCCTCGACGCTGGCTCCTCCTGCAGGCCCGCCCGCGAAGTAAGCGTTCCTGAACTTAGGCGTTCGTACTCTTGCATCCTCTCTGCATCTTGTTTGTATTCGGGAGCCGTCTTGAAGATCGTCCTTGCTGAAAAAGTGTCACCCGCTACACTCGCCATCCTGAAACAAGAACCGGGCTGGAATGTTATTCCCGCCGACAAGATCACCTCACTGCCCGCGGAGCTGGCCGATGCCGACGCCCTGATCGTCCGCTCCGCCGTGCAGGCCGACGCCACGCTGCTGGCCGCGGCGCCCAGGCTGCGCCTCATCGGCCGCGCCGGCGTGGGCGTGGATAACATCGACACGGCGGAAGCCACGCGCCGGGGCATCGTTGTCATGAATACCCCCGGCGCCAATGCCGTGGCGGTCGCGGAGCTGACCCTCGGCCTCATGATCTCGATGGCCCGCTCCATTCCCCGCGCCAACGCTCTTCTGCAGGCCGGCAAATGGGAGAAGAAGTCCCTGCAGGGCTCCGAGCTGCGCGGCAAGACACTGGGTATCGTGGGTCTGGGCCGCATCGGACTCGAGGTGGCCCGCCGGGCCAAAGCCTTTGGCATGCAGCTGATCGGCTACGATCCCTTCATCGCACCGGTCATCGCGCGCGAGAACAGTGTCACGCTGGTCCCCATCGACGATATCTTCGGGCAATCCGACTTTCTCTCCCTGCATGTGGGCCTGACACCCCAAACGGAAGGCTTGATCAACAAGCACTCGCTCGCGATCACGAAGCCCGGCATCCGGATCGTGAACTGCGCTCGCGGCGAACTCATTGTCGACGAAGCGCTCGCCGATGCCATTCGTTCCGGACGCGTGGCGGGCGCGGCTCTCGATGTCTTTCGCCAGGAGCCTCTCAAGGAATCACCCTACTTCGGCATGGACAACGTTCTGCTTTCACCGCATATCGCCGGCTCCACGGACGAGGCGCAGGAAGCAATTGGGATTCAGCTCGCCAACCAGGTGCGCGACTACCTCAAGCTGGGCGTGGTCCAGAACGCCGTCAATGTCGCCTCGCTCTCCGAGGACGAGTACGCCGAAGTCTCCCCCTACGTCGAGATGGCGGACCGCCTCGGCCATCTGCTCGGCCATGCCGCCGGAGCGGCCAGCACCGGCGGCAACATCGAAAGCATCACTCTGACCTACAACGGCCGGCTCGCCCAATTGAAGACGGATATGATTCGCAATGCGGCCATCGCCGGCGTGCTGCGCGGGGCCGACGGCATCAACCGCATCAACGCCGCGGCTGTGGCCAGCGAGCGCGGGATCCGGCTGCAGGAAGGCAAGCGCGAGCACATCGCCGGAGGCACCGGCGCCACGCTGCGCATGGTGCTGCACTGGGCCCGGGGAGGAGAAGAGGGCGATTGGACCGGCGTCGCCACCGTTCTGCATGGTCAGTCCCCACGCCTGCTCAGCTATGACGGCATCGACATCGAAGCCGAGCTTGCCGGAATCCTGGTTATCATTCGCAACCGCGACGTTCCCGGCGTTGTCGGCCGCATCGGCACCATCCTGGGCGAGGCGAAGCTGAACATTGCGAACTTCGCGCTGGGCCGCGGTGCACCGCGGGACCGCAGCCAGGGAACGGGCCACCCGGCGGGGCTGGAGGGCCACGCCCTCGCGGTCGTCCAGGTGGACGTGCCGGTCTCCTCCCATCCCGAGCTGGAGCAGGCCGTCAACCAGCTTCGTGAGGTGGAGGCCATCACCAGCGTTCGCACTGTGGAGCTGAGCCCGCTGTAGGGCCTTCCGCTGTCACGCCGCTACCAACTCCGCAGACAACACAGTGCGTCTCCAGCGACACCAGCAATTCGCTTTGGGTGAGCTTCGCCATGGCGCGATTCTGCTTGTGACAGCGGGTCCATCAACCGGGCTACGACAAGCCGCACTGTCGTGGCTGAGGGTCCGCTAACCGCCTAGTGCCCAGGCTTGGCTTGCACTGTCTGTTGCGGCATGAGGATGATGGATTTGATGTGAACAGTATCGTTCGACATATCGCCGGTTACGCGAACATGATCCGCGGCAAATTGCGCAGCCCGTACTTGCGGCTCCAACGTATAGACGTGATTTCCATACCAAAGGCGGCTCTGGTGCAAATAGCAAGAGTGGCATAGCTAGGTGGCAATAAGCGGAGCTCTTAAGATCTGGGGTGAACGGATTGCGTCATGCTTTTGAAATGTGTGAGCCGCAGGATTGGCGCACCACAAGTTCTACCGGCAGCACGATCTGTTTTCCAGCGGGTTCTCCGCCCGCGGCCCCTAGTCGCGCGAACAGCAGGTGAGCGCCGATGCGGCCCATTTCCGTGGTGGGCTGGCGCACGACAGTAACCGCCGGCTTCAGCAGGTCCGCTGTCTCGAAATCGTCAAACCCCACAACAGCGACTGCGTCCGGGACATTGATCCCGAGTTCCGACAGGGCATGCAGTGCATGCCGCGTGATCAGGCCATTGCTGCAGAAGAGGGCTGTCGGCGCGCCACGCCGGCTCAAAAGATTGCGCAGCGAGCCGGTCATCATCGCCGGGCTGGCGTTTCCGTAGAGGGTGTTCAGGCGCAGGCCAGCCTTCGTCATGGCTTGGCGATATCCATCCTGACGCGCACGCAGTGTGTAGAGCTTGGCGGAGAGGCCAAGATACCCAATCTGTTTGTGACCATGGTCAATGAGATGCTGCACCGCAATGCGCGATCCGTTCTTATTCTGCACGACGACGCTGTCGAAGCAGTCCTTGCCCACTGGACGATCGAGCGTCACGATCGGAATCGCTTTGAACTCGGGACTGGAGAGACGGGTCGCCCCACTGCTTGCGGGAATCACGATCAGACCCTCAACGTGCCGCAGCAGCATCATCATGGCTTCGTTGAACTCAATCTCGGGATCTTCGTACGACATCGCAATGTTGACCGAGTAGCTGTGTTCCTTCGCCACCAGGCTGACGGCCTGGGCGCAGATGGCGAAAAAGGAGTCTTCTAGGTTGGGAACAATGATGCCGATCTGCCGTGAACGCTGCTCTCGCAAGGAGCGGGCGATCTGGTTGGGGCGGTACTTCAAACGCTCGATCGCTTCGAAAACTCGCTGGCGGGTCGCTTCGGTGACGTTCGCGCTACCATTGATCACGCGCGAGACGGTCATTGTTCCGACCCCCGCGAGTGCGGCAACATCGCGCATTCGTGCTGGACCGCTCAAGACGGAACGCTCTCCCCGACGGAGCGGCTCCGTGGCCAGATCCGCTATCTCAACATTACACGGGATGCCCCAAGCGCCAGTCAATCGTTACGGCGCTGCCGTCCTACTTCGACTCGCTTTGATGAGCTTGAGCGCCGGCACTCGGGGCGTGGGATTCAAGTCACGGAAGTTGATCTGCGCCGCTTGCCCCGCTGCGTTCACCGGACCGGAGGCTTGTGACTTTGCCTCGATGTCGGAGATGAGTGTTTCTTCAAAGCGCCTCAAACGAAGGCAGCAAAGCTGAAGCAGTCTAGGGGCTTGTTGAAGAAGCACCTCGGATGTCCGCGAGGCAAGTACGAAACCCGCAATCAAAGCGGGTTTCGCGAAGCTAGCGAAGCCACAAGAGCCAATTTTCAACAAGCTCCTAATACTACAGTTGCAGATGGTGGTAGTCTGAGCTTGCTCTGGGCAGCGGATCT
>CAXUIM010000336.1:0-4513 GCA_964250885.1 uncultured Acidobacteriaceae bacterium
ACCACTGCTCCGTGGCGCGAAAGATGAGCGGCTTGTGGCAGCGCCAGCAGTGCGGGTACTTGTGTTCCAGGTTGTGCCGGCCCAGCAGCGCGCCGCGCGCCGCGAGCAGATCCTCGATTGGCCCATTGGCTTTCTGCACGAACAGACCGTCGTACTCCGGCAGTCCATTGCGCAGCTTTCCCTGCGCATCTACGTCACAGGTGAGCGGCAGGTTGTAGCGTTGCCCCGTCGCGAAGTCGTCGGGCCCATGCGCCGGCGCGGTATGCACCGCGCCCGTGCCTTGCTCGGTGGTCACGTAGTCGGCGTTCACACCGAGAATCTCGCGATCCAGAAAAGGATGCGCGAACGTGGTGCGGTCCAGCCTGAGGCCGGGAAAGCTGGCAACGACCGCAAGCTCCGGCAGGTTGCAGGCGCTGCGGGTGGCGGCGAGCAGATCCTGCGCCACAATGTAGGTGCTGCCCTCGGCGTCTGGAAACGCAACGTACACCAGCTCCGGATTGAACGCCACGGCCATGGAGGCCGGGAGAGTCCAGGGGGTGGTGGTCCAGATGATGGTGTACACCTGCTTGCCGCGCAGCCGCGGATCGATCGTCTCCCCGGGGCTGGTGAGCTTGTAGCGCACATACACGCTCGGCGAGGTGTGCATCTCGTACTCGACCTCGGCCTCGGCGAGCGCCGTATGGTCGTGGCTGCACCAGTAGACCGGCTTGAGGCCCTTGTAGACGAAGCCCTTTTCGTAGAAGCCGTAGAACGTCTCAAGGATGCGCGCCTCGTACTCAAAATCCATGGTCTGGTACGGCCTGTCCCAGCGGCCGAACACCCCCAGACGCTGAAATTGCTTGCGCTGCAGGTCGACGAACCGGGCGGCATACTCCCGGCAGGCTTTTCGGACTGCGATGGGGTCCATCTCCAGTTTGCGTCCGCCCAGCATCTCATCCACTTTGATCTCGATGGGCAGGCCGTGGCAGTCCCAGCCGGGCACGTACGGCGCGTCGAAGCCGGCCATGGTCTTGGTCTTGACGATGAAGTCCTTGATGCACTTGTTCAGCGCGTGGCCCAGGTGAATGGCGCCGTTCGCATAGGGTGGACCGTCGTGCAGAATGTATCGCGGCGAGCCTTTGCGCACGGCGCGGATCTGCTCGTAAAGGTCCGCCTGCTCCCATTGGGCCAGCCGCGCCGGCTCGTTCTGCGGCAGGTTCGCCTTCATGGGGAACTCCGTTCGGGGCAGATTGAGGGTGCTCTTCAGGCTCTGCGGCTTTTTGTCGTCCTGCGACATTGAAATCTCCAAGTTTCCGGCCCATCTGCTCGATCCCCGGAGTACAGCACCGCGCGGCTCGCGGATCGGCCAAACCTCTATTGTAAAGGCGGGAATTCTCGGCTGCGGCGTCGCTCAACAGCGGCGGACGAAACGCCTTACCCGGATGGTGCGTCTAAACTAGAGCAATCCGGGAGAATCGTTTGTAAAATGGTTCCCTGGCTTGACGACGCATCGTTCCGGCGAGCTGGCGCACCGGCCCAATGCTCTCTCAGCGAGAGAATAACGCGCGAAGGCTCCTGTTTCTCTATGGCTCATATCGACATTCTCCCACCCGAGATCGATCCGAATCGTCCCTCTCCGGCAGTACGGCGAGCGGACGACGACGTGCACCTGACTGGAGAGATCAAGGAAGAGGGGATTTTCGCCTCGTTGATCGCCAGCTTCCGTGACGTTTTCTTCCCCATCAAACAACCGCCCCTGGTCCTTGAATCGAAACCCATTCCGGTACCCGACCGGATGGCCACGAAGCGGAGTCCGACCTCCACGGCCATCGCCGTTGCGCTTCACGCGCTCGCGTTCCTGCTGATTGCGCTGCTGATCGCCCACCACGTCAGGATTGCCGCACCCGCAAAGGTGGCTCAGGTCGCGCAATTGACGGCGCCACCGCCAGCACCGGTTTTGCCCCGGGCGGAGAAGATGGGCGGAGGCGGAGGCCAGCATGACCTGGCGCCGGTAACACAGGGTCATTTGCCCAAGTTCGCACAGCAGCAGCTCCTGCCCCCCAAGGCGCCTCCCACCATTGCTCCCAAGCTGGCTGTGGAGCCCACGGTGATCGTCCAAAAAGACCTGAAGATGGCGGATAACGCCATGCCTAATATCGGTATGCCGAACTCTCCGCTCAAGGGGATCTCGATGGGCAACGGCACGGGCACGGGCATCGGCTCCGGCGATGGAGCGGGCGTTGGGCCTGGCTCGGGCGGCAACATGGGCGGCGGCGTCTTCCACATCGGCGGCTCGGTGCACGCCCCGGTCCTGGTCTACCAGGTCGATCCGGAGTTCTCCGAAGAAGCCCGCAAAGCAAAATTCTCCGGCAACGTGCAGGTCTATCTCATCGTGGACGAGCAGGGAAATCCGACCCATGTGCGCGTGGTGCGGGGCGTCGGTATGGGGCTGGATGAGAAGGCGGTCGAGGCGGTCCGCCAGTACAAGTTCAAACCGGCCATGCAGAACGGCAAGCCCGTTCGAGTCGACCTGTACATCGACGTGAACTTCCAGATCTTCTGAGCCCGCCTGGGATTTGGCACTAGCCAAAAATCAGAAACTTCCTGAGAAGTTTAGGAGCTTGTTGAAAAGTACCTCGGAGGTCCGCGAGGCAGATACAAAACCCGCAATCGAAGCGGGTTTCGCGAAGCTAGCGAAGCCACAAAAGCCAATTTTCAACAAGCTCTTAGAGGATATTCCGGGCCACAGCGTAAAGATTTTCCCCGGACTTTACAATCGAGATGCGCGGCGCCCGGCACGAGCACCCACATCTAGAGCATTTTTGCTTCAGCTGTAGACCGAAGCTACCGACCTCAACGTCGTTTTCCCCGAAAAAACGACACTGCACGCCCGATTCCAGTTCATAGTAAAGCAAAATGCTTTAAGGTACCGAAACGCTCTCGATCTCCTCAAACGTCAGGTTCTCCGCCGGACTTCCCGTCGCTTCTTTCCAACTCAGAAACAGAGTTCCATAGCTCTCCGTGGAGCACTGCGATGACGCCACGCCGAGACGCTCCAGCATGCTGTCGATCCATTCCGGCGCGCCCTCCAGCTCCGCCCACACGCCGATCGGGGTTTCATCCAGAACCAGGTGACCCGGGCCCGCCTCCCACTCGGTGCGAAACTTCTCGTAGCGGAACACCGGCCCGTAGCCCAGCTGGGTGAAGATTTCGGCCAGCGCTTCGCCGTCCTCAACCGTGCTCTCCGTCTCGATGCGTGTCTTATAACGGCTGGCCGGCTCCGCGGCTGGATCCGAATCGTTATCGCGTTGACGTTTGTGAGTCACCGTCCAGCGCTCGCCATAAAGCCGCAGGCGCAAAATCTGCTTGTGTTCGCGCAGCTTCCGTTCCGGCGTGTCATAGAGCGTATTTCTCTCGAAGGTTCGATCCGTCAGCAGCTTGAATCCGGCCTCGGCAGCGGCTCTGCCGAGAGCCTTCGTATCGGTCACCGCAAACTTCAGCTCAATCTCCGCACTCTGCATGCTGCCAGTATACGTACGGCGGTTGCGCGTGCAGGGATCGCGCGCGGAGATTTGCAGGAGCCGTCGCATGGCAATGATTCGTTACGATGAGTGCTGTGCCCTCCACCCAGCATCTCGACGCGAACCGTCCCGCCGATGTGGCTTGTGCCGCCGGCCTGCTGCGGCAGGGAAGACTGGTCGCCTTCGCCACCGAGACGGTCTACGGCCTGGGCGCGAATGCGTTGTCGGCAGTCGCCGTGGCCGGCATCTTCGCCGCCAAGCAGCGGCCTGCATGGGACCCGCTCATCGTGCACATCGCGTCCGCGGATCAGCTTGCGTCTATTGCCAACATCCCAGCGGCGCTGCAGCCGCGCGTGACGGCACTGGCCGCGGCGTTCTGGCCCGGGCCGCTCACGCTCCTGCTGCCACGCCGTGCGGAGATCCCGGATGCGGTCACCGCGGGGCGGCCGCTGGTCGGGGTGCGCGTCCCCGCGCATCCGGCGGCGCGGGCCCTGCTGCGGGGCGCGGAACTGCCGATCGCGGCGCCCAGCGCCAACCTCTTCGGCCATACCAGTCCGACAACCGCCGCCCACGTCCTGGCGGATCTGGAGGGCCGGATCGACGCCGTTCTGGACGCCGGTCCCACCCCGATCGGCGTGGAGTCCAGCGTACTCGATCCGGCGCCCACACCCATGGTTCTTTACCGCCCCGGTGCCATAACCGCCGCGCGGCTCGCCGCCGTCACGGGAGTGCCGGTCCGCGTTTTCCAGCCCTCCAAAAACGAGCCCACGGAAAACACCGTGGCGGCCGGCCCGGAGGCGCTTCCATCCCCCGGCGTCGGCCTGCGCCATTACGCGCCGCACGCCCGGCTGGAGCTTACCGGCGGCTCCGTCCGGGAGCTCTGCGCGGTTCTGCGCCGGGAGCAGGAGCTTCATGGAGCAGCCGCGCGCGTAGGCGTGCTGCTGCCGGCGGATTGGAGCCTGGCTTCCGAACTCCCGGCTTCCGAACTCCCGGACTCTTGTTCCGGGAAGATC
>CAXUIM010000337.1:0-4508 GCA_964250885.1 uncultured Acidobacteriaceae bacterium
TGACCGATGCCGAGGCGATGAATAGCCAGGGAGTGATCACCTGGGATATCGAAGGGGAGGAGTATCCCCAGAACACCAGCTACGTCTGCTCTCCGGATCAGGTCGCCAGCGTCGCTCCTGAGATGGAGAGTACGATCCTTGACACCGCATCCATCTACCACGGGCAGAAGCTCGATGACGCCTACTTCAAGACCATGACCGCGGCCGGTCTCAAGGTGGGTCTCTGCCTGCGGCCGCAGGTCTTTACGCTTGGTGCGAACGGAACCGCAAGCCAGGTATACCTCACGACGAACGCCAGCATCATCGCCAACCTGGAGAAGAAGTCGGAGTACGCCAACTCACGTTGGGGAGCGACCATCTTCTACGTGGACTCCACCGTCGATACAAACGGCGGCACACTCGACCCAGCCATCTTCGAGCAGTTGATCACCGATCTGCCGCACTTCCTGTTCATCCCTGAGGAGACCACACCGCGCTACTACGCCTACAGCGCTCCGTTCTACTCCTTCATCTTCCACACGACAACCGGCACCCCGGCTTCGGTCTACAACTACTACCCGAATGCCTTTGGCGCGAATCTGGTGAACGATGTCTCGTCCGCAACGCTGGCGGAATATGCGCCCGAACTCATCTCGGCCGTAGCCAAGGGCGACATCCTGATGGGACACGCGGATTACTGGCAAGCAAATGACCCGACCCTGGTTGGCATCTACGCCGCGGCAGGCGTGGCGTCCGATGACAGGAGTCAACTCGGACCAACGTTCACGAATACCGGCTATTCGACGATGATTCAGGGGAGTACAGCTTCGGGGGCACGATAGATTCCTGGTGCAAGTACTTCTGCCGCAGGTGTAGAACTCTCCTCCGCGGCTGCAGCAGAAATGTTCTAGTTCCTGGGCTGTTTGTCCACGCCCTTGCCTGGATTATCCGCATGCACCGGGTCCGGCGATGACACCGCGCCGAGAGTTTCTTTCTGGCTGGCGGGATCGATTCGCTTGCTTCGCACCAACGGCTCCAGCTTGACGGCGCTACCTGATTCGAGCGCTTGCAGGATGCCTTCGAGTACACGCACATCAGCGAAGCCTTCCTCTCCGTCGGGCTCCACTTCCTCGTTGTTCAGGATGCACTTGGAGAAGTACTTCATCTCGCCTCCAAAATGATCCGTGTTCTTGAAGCTCTCCTTCGACTTCTTCTCTTTCAGGGACACAGTCTGCTCCAGCGGTTTGCCGAACGTATAGCTGGGGTCCAGCATGACGCTGCCCTTGGTTCCGATGGCCACAAACGAGTTCGTTGGGTTGCCGTAATAGGACAGGGTGAACTGCGCGAGCCGCTCGCCGGGAAAGCGCAGTGTCACGGCAACCGTGTCGTGGAAACTCTGGTCGAATCCGGATTCAGGGTGCCTGGATCCAACAGCGGAGACGATCTCGGTCGGCTCCTCGCTAAAGATGTAGCGCGCGGCGTTAACGGTGTAGGGACCCATGTCCAGCACGGGCCCCGCGAGTTCACCCGAGTGCGCGCGATGATTGTCAGGGTCCACCATCTGGGTGAACGTCGAGGTGAACAGGTGTACGGTTCCCAAATCGCCGGATCGTACCTTGTTGATGGTGTCCAGCGTTGCCGGCTCGAAGTGCAGACGATATGCCACCATGAGCTTGGCGCTGCTCGCTTTCTCTGCCTTCAGGATCTCTTTGCATTTTTCCGTGGAGACCTCCATCGGCTTTTCGGTGAGCACATGGATACCCGCCGCGAGCGCCGGCACGATGAATTCGGCATGGCGCCAGTTGGGTGTTGCGAGATAGATGGCGTCGAAGGTTCCCGACTTCAGCGCCTCGCCAAACTGCTCGTAGGTGTACGTGGCCTCAACCTTGTATCTGTCACCGAGTTCCTGTGCCTTCTTCGGGTCGCTGGTCACCAGGGCGGTGATCTCGGAGTTTCCGGTATGCGCGACGCCGGGCACCATATCCTCCTGCGCGATATCGCCCAGGCCAACAATCGCATACCGCACCTTCTTGTCTGAATCGAGACCTAACAAATCCTTGATGCCCATTTCGAATCTCCGCTTGAGGCTGCTTGCCGTTCCACTGGTAGGATGCCTCACAACGAGGCCATGACCAGAGACTCCCGATAGAGGGATCGGAGGTCACAGAGACCCAAGGTTTGACCCGGCGCAGACTCGGGGGACAGGTCTCGCTAAAGGCGACTGGCGTTCGGGTCTTGTTTCCTCCGGGTTACTCCGTCGCTGTACGGCCAAGTAGATTGTTGCCGACTTATTTCGTTGATGGCGGCGTGTCCAGCTGCTTGAGCTTGTCCTTGGCCTCCTGATTGGCCGGGTTCTTCTCGAGAGCCTTGTTGTAGCTCTCGCGAGCCAGCGGCTTATCGCCGGATTTTGCATAGGTCTCACCCAGAAAAGTGTAAGCGTCGCTCGAATCCGGATTGATCTGGACATCAAGTTTGAGGATAGCCGTCGCCTGCGGCAGATGATCGTCCGACATGAGCGCGGAGCCCCAGTCGTTCAGTGCGCTCTCGTCGAGCTTGAAGTCGGGCTTCTCCTTCTTCATCGCGGCGTAGATCTCCGGGGCATGGCTGAAGCCCTGCTGTCCCAGCGCCGCGCGAAACGCTTCCAGCGAAACGGGAGGACCCTGTGCGGGACGGAACTGTACCGTCATGAAGTGCAGCGGAACTCCATTTTCAGCGGGTGTGTTCTTCAGGAAGGTCATTGCAGCGGCATCGTGCTTGAGATACGCATCGAAGAAGTTCAGCGTGTAGCGGGCTACCCAGGCGTAGCCGATGATTCCGTCGGCGCGGGTGTAGTCCGCTTTGTGATCGTCCGCATAGTTCTTCCAGACATCCTCGTTGCGCTGGAACATGGAGCTGTGTTCCGTGTGGACCAGGGCAAGATCATGAACCAGGACCAGGTCACCGTGGGTCCAGGAATTCAGAACACTGGGCCCAGAGTTCTTAACGGGATCTGAGAGAAAGCGCGCCTGATCCTCGAGAGTAAGCTCCCCCTGCGCGAAAAACAGCAGGGGAAGGGTCATCTCATCGGGGTGAACGTCGCCGGCGGATTTGATCAGACCCGGGTAGTAGCGCATGGATCCGTCCAGGGCCACCAGCGCCTTGATGCGGGAGTCATGGGCGGCGGCAAAAAGATTCGAGATCCCTCCCCAGGAGAAGCCGGCCACCGCCAGCTCGGAGACATCGGTGTCGGGAAGCGTTCGAGAGTAGCCGATGAGGAAGGAGATGTCCCGGGCCTGGGCATCGATGCCGGCCAGGTCGGCTGTCATGTCGCGCTTCGTGGCCCCCATGTCCGGGCTGGCGATCACAACGTAGCCGTGGCTGGCCAGGTACTCGCACAGATCGGCGTTCTCCCACGACATCGCGGAGAAGCTGGGAGCATAGATCACCACGGGAAAGCGGCCGGCAGAGAGCGGAGCACCGCGCTGCGCCCACATGCTGTCATGCAGCGTGGGTGTCATGGTGGAGATCCAGCTCTTCCAATCCGCCGACATGTCTGGATGGGAGAAGCTGGTCTCCGTGGCCGCGAGTTGGCCGTAATCGGCCACGGTCATTGCTTTGATCGCGGAGTTTTGTGCGGGGTACCAGATCAGGGTCTGCAGAGGGCGAGCACGCTCCCCGACCGTCGGCTGACCCAGTTCGTCCGTGGAGGGCCGATAGATGCGTGAGGTGTCGTACTGGTCTACTACCTTGAGGCCCACGGCGTACTTGCCCGGGTGCTCGGTGAAGTGGAACGTCGTTTGCGCTGAGCCAACGGCCGAAATGGTGAATAGGAGAACCGCTTTGAACAGGATAGGTCGCATCGCTGCCTCGATATGCGTCCCAGCCTACAGCATGATTCTGCCGGTGTATCGGGGAGCGTTGCGAACGTGCTCCGGGTTGGAGCACGTTCACCACCCAATTCCGAACGCACCGTATTGCTTGCTATTACTACGAACGATGCGGCCACACATCTCAGACCAGCGGCCGGCCTTCGATGCCGAGGTCGGCGTGGAAGATGATGGAGTTGGTGGCCAGTGCGGCGCAGCCGTCGTCCAGAAAACAAAGACCGACAAGGTCATTGCCTGCGACCACCAGTTCGGCCTTCATCTCCTGGTTCGTCCGGGATTTCCAGATGCGCACGATGCCGCGCCGTCCATTCAAGGAAGCGGCGACATAGACGGTGCCCTCCACGTCGAGCGCCATGCCCTGTGGCCGCCCCAGACCACGATAGAAGATCGATGTGGCGCCGCTTGGATCGATGGCGTAGATGGGCTGGTGCGAACTGGTCGTCGGTGCGGTGACCAGCAGAACTCCATCATCGCGGAAGCACAAGTGATAGAAGGCCACCGAAGGTTCGAGCGTGGCAAAGACAAAGATCTCGGGACTGCCGTAGGAGCCTACCTTGGAGCTGCGGGGCTGGGGTGGGGGAACGAGGCCCGGCGGTATGCCGGAGCTGAGCCGATTGCCGGAGCCCGCCGCGCCCGGGCTCAACTTGAAGATCGTTCCGGAGC
>CAXUIM010000338.1:0-4501 GCA_964250885.1 uncultured Acidobacteriaceae bacterium
GCAATCGCTATAGATCAGCAGGATCCCATGCCAAAGTTGAAAACCCACTCGGGTGCAGCCAAGCGCTTCAAGAAGACCGGCACCGGCAAGTTCAAGCGCGGTCAGACCAAGATGCGCCACATCCTCACGTCAAAGACGAACCAGACCAAAAGCAAGCTGGGCCGGATCGTCCTTGTCTCCGAGGCGGATGCGCCCAAGGTCGCCCGTATGCTTCCCTACGCCTGAGCCGCCGCCGCCGGCTCCTGTTATAGGCAGGCAGACAGAGTTTTTCGAATCGAGCCTTCTGGGATTCTTTCCGGAAAAAGGGCCGCTCAAGCGTTGAGGCCCCTGGATCTGCACCGCGGATCCACCGAGATTCGAAGCAGCAAGCGAGTGAAGAGGCCACCCTTACCTCCAGCCGCTGAAACGAAACACGCAAAAGGAGATGCACCATGCCCCGTGTCAAACGGAGTACCAAACGCAACGACCGCCGCAAGAAGATTCTCAAGCGCGCCAGCGGCTACTTCCTCACCAAATCCAAGCTCTATCAGGCCGCTCAGGAGGCCGTCGAACGCGGCCTGAAGTTTGCCTACATCGGCCGCAAGCAGAAGAAGCGTCAGTTCCGCTCGCTCTGGATCGTGCGCATCAACGCCGCCTGCAAGCTGAACGGCATGAGCTACTCGACCTTCATCAACGGCCTCAAGAGAGCCGGCGTGGGCCTGGACCGCAAGATCCTCTCCGACATCGCCACCAACGACGCCGCCGGTTTCGCCGCTCTGGCCACCACGGCCAAGGGCGCGCTGGCTGCCGCCAAGCCGGAACGCGCCGCAGCCTAGAGTCTGCGCCAGAGATCCTGACGTAGCAAAGAAGCGGGCGCCCCGTATCTTACCCGTTGGGTGCCCCATATCTACCCGCGTTCCTTGCGGGGAGATGTGGGTGTCGCGGCTCGACTCTCAATTACTTCTCTGTGTGACGCAATACACTGGAAGCATGCCGGCGACCGTCCCATAAGCACTGACGGGCGTGGCTGCAGCCACTCCTTTTCCTTTCGGCCTGACTCCGGGAATCGGGGCCAGGAGTTCGAGAAGAGGGATACCAGGTCCAGCAGGGCGCCCATGAACGGCTTGATCGCAATCGCCTCCGCAGCTGTATTGAGCCTCAGCGCCGTAGGCGCGGCCCAGGGCGCCTCCGCGCCGGCTTCCGGGTCCCAGCCACTGGTTTCTCGGTCAGTCACAGCCCAGTCGCTCACAGCTCGGCCGGCCGAGGCTCACAGCACTCCTCCCCTGCCGCCGCTCCAGATCGCCTTCACCTTCGACGATCTGCCCGCGCACGGCCCTTTGCCGCCCGGCGAGTTCCGCCCCCAGCCGATCCGCTCCATTATCGCCACGCTCAGGAACGAGCACATGCCGCCCGTTTATGGCTTCGCCAACGGCTTCCGGGTCGCGGAGTATCCCTACCAGATCGAGCTGCTGCGGGAGTGGATCGCCTCCGGAAATCCGCTCGGCAGTCACACCTGGTCGCATCCGGCGCTGGACACCACCTCCGCCGCGAGGTACATCGCCAATATCGCGGAGAATGAACCGCTGCTGCGCAAGGTGGACCCCCACGGCGACTGGCACTGGTTCCGCTACCCCTACCTGGAGGAGGGCAATACGCTGGCCAAGCGCACGGCGGTCCGCGACTTCCTCGTGGCGCACCAGTATCGGATCGCGGAAGTCACAATCGATTTCCAGGATTACCTGTGGAACGATGTCTACGCGCGCTGCGCCATCCGCCACGACCAGGCGGCGATCGCCTCGCTGCATGACAGCTATCTGGCCAACGCCGCCCAATACATCACCTACTCCCGCACCCTTTCTCATCAGCTCTATGGCCGCGACATTCCTTACGTGCTGCTGCTGCACGTGGGCGCCTTCGACGCCCGTATGCTGCCGGCTCTCATCCAGCTCTTCCGCTCCAGGGGCTTCCAGTTCGTTCCGCTCCCCGAAGCCGAGTCGGACCCGGTATACCACTCCGATCCCAACGTGGGGTATCCGGGCGGAGGCCTGCTGCTGGAGCTCGCCGCGGCCGCACGCAAGATGGACACTCCCGATGCGACGGAACCCGGCAAACAGCTCGATGCCATGTGTCGCTGAGCTCGCGTAGCGCGGATCGAGGCGGGTGCCCCATATCTACCCGCGTTTTTGCGGGGAGATGTGGGCGATGCGCCTCGATCCCACGACCGCTCACCTCTGTGTCTGGGCATTTCAGATTGGGTGCGACAACAGCGATACCGCTCTGTCTGCACCGGCCCCCATCGTCTATCCTGTAGACATGCCCACAGCAGAACCTCCAGTGACTTCCTCGCACGCCGCGAACACCAGCGACTCCGCCACCGGGAGGCCCGCTTTCGAGTCTTGGGGCCGCTATCCCACCTATGCAGCCGAAGTTAAGCCGCTGCACTGGCAGGGCGACTTCCCCCGGGCGGTCGATGGCGTGCACCACGGCGCCTTGGCCGTCGGTATGGGCCGGAGCTACGGGGACGTCTGTCTGCTGAAAGATGGAACGCTGCTTCAGACCACCGCGATGAATCGCCTGCTCGGCTTCGACCCGGCCACCGGTCTGCTCACCGCCGAAGCCGGCATCACGCTGGCGCAGATCCTGGACTTCGCCGTGCCGCGTGGCTTTTTCCTGCCGGTTTCGCCCGGCACCAAGTACGTTACGCTCGGCGGCGCCATCGCCAACGACATCCATGGCAAGAACCACCACCTGGCCGGCACCTTCGGCCGCCACATCACGCAGTTTGAGCTGGTCCGCTCCGACGGCGCGCGGCTGCACTGCACGCCCACCGAAAACCCCGACTTCTTCGCCGCTACCATCGGCGGCCTGGGGCTGACCGGCGTCATCACCTGGGCGCAGCTCCGTCTCAAGCCGATCGTCAGCCGCATGATCGACTACCAGGGCATCCAGTTCCATGGCATCGATGAGTTCCTCGATCTCACCCGGCAGGCCGAGCACATCGAGTACACCGTGAGCTGGGTCGATGTCACCTCGACCGGCAAGAACTTCTGTCGCGGAATCTTCATGCAGGGCGATCACTCGCCGGTGCCGGCGCCGCTCGAGCGCTCCGCGAGGCCCAGGCTGGTGTTCCCGATAGAGCTGCCCGGAATGGCGCTCAACGGCCTTACCGTTGGCGCCTTCAACACCCTCTTCTTCAATAAGCAGATGAAGAAGCGCGTTACCGCCCTGCAGGACTACGAACCGTTCTTCTATCCGCTGGATAAGGTGCTGCGCTGGAACCGCATGTACGGCAAGCGCGGTCTGCTGCAGTTCCAGTATGCCATTCCCTGGGAGCATGCGCGGGAGGGCACGGTGGCCATCCTGCAGGCGGTTGCCAAGTCCGGCCTGGCCAGCTTCCTGGCGGTGCTCAAGGCGTTCGGCGATGTGCCGTCGCCGGGCATGATGAGCTTTCCCAAGCCGGGCATCACGCTGGCGCTCGATTTTCCCATCAAGCCGGAAAGGAGCTTCGCGCTCTTTGACCGCCTGGCCGAGATGACGAACGAGTTTGGCGGCCGGCTCTATCCGGCCAAGGACGCGCGCATGACCGCGTCCCAGTTCCAGGCCTTCTACCCGCAGTGGGAGCGTTTTGCGCGCTACAAGGATCCGGCCCTGACCTCCAGCTTCTGGGAGCGGGTGGTCGCCGATCCGTTCGACCATGTGTTCGGCGGCCGCGGGAGCGCCCGATGAGTTCGGGGAATTCCGGTAGACCCTGGCCGAACCCGACGCCGCATGCCACGCCGAACCCAGCTCCGCATGCCACGGCCTCCACGGCGGCGCCCGCGGACCCGCCGCTGGTTCTGCGCTCCAGCGCCCGTGCCGGCCGGGGGGCCTATGTTCCCCAGCGCATCCTCGTGCTGGGCGCCACCTCCGGCATCGCCGAGGCCTGCTGCCGGCTTTGGGCCGACCGTGGGGACAGCCTGCATCTGGTGGGGCGCAATCCGGCCCGGCTCAACGCCGTTGCCGCCGATGTGCGCACCCGCGGGGCGGCCTTCGTCGGAACCACCGTGGCCGATCTGGAGGACACCCGGGCTCACCCGGAGATGCTGGCTCACGCCATCAACACGCTGGGCGGGTTGGATATCGCCTTCTTCGCGCACGGCGTGCTGGGCGATCAGGGTGAGGCGGAGCGCAGCTTTGCCGCTGCCGGCGCCATCCTGCACAACAACCTGACCTCGATGGTGAGCCTGCTGACCTGGCTGGCCAACTACTGCGTGCAGCGCCATGCGGGCACGCTCGCGGTGCTGTCTTCGGTCGCGGGCGACCGCGGCCGCAAGTCCAACTATGTCTATGGCGCCTCCAAGGCCGGTCTGTCCGCCTTCGTGGACGGCCTGCGCAACCGCGTCGACCGCGAAGGCGTGCGCGTCATGACCATCAAGCCGGGCCCGGTGAAGACCGCCATGACCCAGGGCATGAAGGGGAGCGCGAAGTTCGCCGACGTGGAGAAGGTGGCCGCGACGCTGGTGAAAGCCATCGACCGTGGCGA
>CAXUIM010000339.1:0-4493 GCA_964250885.1 uncultured Acidobacteriaceae bacterium
AAGGCGGGCGATTGGGGACGGCTGGCGTTGTGGGCTGTCGCGCCCTACTCAAATCTGCCGGGCGAGCAGCAAGGTCATATCGTCCGGCTGCTCGTGCTCGCCGATCCACTGGTGGACCGCCCGGAACGTCGCTTCCGTGATGGCAGGCAGGGGCTCGGTGCGGCTCGTCAGCAGGAGCTGCAGCAGGCGCCCTTCCCCGAACTCAACGGTAGCCTTTTCGGGTTCCGTCAGGCCGTCGGAGTAGGCCGCCAGCAGATCGCCCTTTTTCAACTGCACGGTGGCCTCCTCGTAGGAGAGGTTATCCAGCAGCCCCACGACCGAACCGCCGACTTCAAGACGTTGTACGCTGCCATCGGCGGCAAGGATCAGCGGAGGCAGATGACCCGCGTTGCTGTAGGTGAGACGGCATGTCTTCGCGTCGTAAAATGCCAGGAATAAGGTGGCGTATTTCTCCGGCGTGGTGCTGTGGTACAGATGCCGGTTCAGGAGATCAAGCAGGCGCGCGGGCGAAGCGACATCCTCGTCTCCGATGCTGAAGGCGCGAACGGCGGAATGCAACGAGGCCATGAGCAGCGCGGCTGAGATACCCTTTCCGCTGATGTCACCGAGAGCGATGCAGGTCGTGGATCCGTGGCGCGAGGTGCTGCTGCCGCCGAAGATGAAATCGAAGTAGTCGCCACTGACGCTGCGCGCCGGAACGCAAACCGCATGAAGCTCAAGACCCGAAACGCTAACCGGTGAGTGCGGGAAGAGCCCTCGCTGCACCTCCTGGGCAATAGCGAGTTCGCTGAGCAGACGCTCCTTTTCGCGCTGCTGCACCAGCAGATCCTGGATCGAGCCCGCCATCCGATTGAAGGACGTCGCGAGCGCCCCGAGCTGGTCCTGCCGGTCCGGCCGTACGCGATAATCCAGGTTGCCGTTGTCGATCTCGGTGGTGCCACGGTATAGGTTGGCCACGGAACTCGTGATGGTGCGGCTGAGCCGTGTAGCCATCCAGAGCGCCAGAAGTTCCAGCAGACCAAAAATGATAGTGATGCCGATCAGCAGGTAACGGAGGAAACTTCCCATATCGGCCGACGTGGAAAAAAGGCGCGCGTAGAGCAGGCTGGGGCGCGAGATTACGACGAGCATGGCGGCTGGCTTCGCTCCCCTGGACCACGCAACGACCTGTAAGGGCGCCGTGAAGTACACGCGCGGGTCGAAGAAGTGAGAAGCCGGCGGCAAGACCCCTCCGCTGATGGGTGTGAAGCTGGCTTCATTCCCGTGAGCGATGGGACCTTTATCGGCGTCGCCCTGTTGCGTCTCGCGATGGCGATTCGGCATTGCGTTCTGGGGGTTCGGGGTGTGAATCTTGACCGGCGGCTCGGGAGGCGAAGGAGGAGTCGGCGCCGGCACCGTATGCTGCACGGTCTGCTCCGCATGCTGCATCGCCTGCTGTGCTTCCCCCTGGGCCTGCCGCACGCTGTCCTGGGCTTCGCTCAACTGCTTTTGAGCGCTCTCTTTGTCCGCCTGTGAAACCTCTCCGGACTGCGTGAGCTGCTGCATCTCCCGTTGCGCCTGGTCCAAACCGCGCTGCGCGTCTCTGATTTGCTCCTGCGAATTCAGCTGTGCGTCTCTGAGCTGCTGCTGGGATTCTCGTTGAGCCTCTCTGATCTGCTCCTGGGAATCGCGTTGCGCTTCGAGTGCGGCTTGTTGCGCGTCTCTGACCTTCTCCTGTACTTCCTCTGTCTCTGCCTGGTCGGCCTCCTGTTCCGCACTACGCGCCTCGCTCTCCGTGCTCTCAAGGGCGTGCGTGAACCCGGAAAAGATGAGCATGCGGCCGAGCGAGAGAGCCATCGCACTGAGGCTGTCCGGGTTCAGCTCCAGCGCACTGAGAACGTCAGCGTTCCTGCCATCTTCTTGAGTTCCCCCGTTCGAGCAGAGGTACAGCTTGCCGTTCAGGAGCACGATGCCATGAAAGCCGGTGGACAACCACGCCGGATTGGCCTGGGCATCGAACGGACTGGGAGGCGATGCGCCGCGCTGTGTATTCAATTGCAGGTTGCGCCAGACCCCTCCCTGCAGCATGGCGACCGAAGCCTTGCCCTCCAGTGGATTGCTGTTCTGTTCGAACGAGAGCGAATGCTTATTGGGCGCTGCTGCTGGCGAGGCCAGAAGGTTCGAGAGAGTGGAGGCCTCGCTCTTGAGTTGATTCGAGGCCTCGTCCAGCGACGAGAGAGCCGAATTGATGGAGAACTGGCCGGCCAGACCGTAGCCCATCACCGCTGCCAAGGTGCCAAACAGCACCAGAGGCGCGAGCGCCATCAGCACATAGGTCAAAATCAGGCGATTGCGTACCTTCCACAGTAAGCGGCGGTTCAGAAGCCGGAACAGCAGGATCAGCAGAAAGGGCAAATCCAGAAGGAACAGGAAAACCGCCCAGGCGGTAAATGAGCCGCCTGCATCGCCTGCACCAAGGAGCCCACGCAAGGCAATGCAAATCAGAATGGCCAGCAGGAGCCACGATCCGATCCGGGCTACCTTACCGTTGGGCATGAGCCACGCAAACCATCTCCTCGATTTGGCTTTGGTAACGTCCCGACCGTTCAACGTGGCGCTCCTTCCTCAAACTGTAACGTGAGCGTACCCGGGTGCGGGCACTCTCCCCTTGGATCCATACGGCTGTACGCCTGAGAAAGATCCGTGGCGCACAGAGCCTGCTGCACGACGAGGAGAAATGCTCTGGTTGAAGAATGTTATCAAGGGTACCGCGGAGCGCCTGCTTATCCTGGCAAGGAGACGGCTCGTGAGAACGAGCGCTCGCGTGAATTGCCTCGGTCGCCGCGAAACAATCTTCAGATCCATGCTGGAATGTCTAGTGGGTTTTGCCCTCCTGGGCTCTCTCAACCCGCCGACAGGGCGCGCAGCGCCATCACATTCCGCATCTCGTCTCCGGGCTCATCGACGGGCGTTTCGGCAATGAACACGGCATGCGCAAAGCGTTCGTCGCGCAGCAGCCGCCGGAAAGCCGCGGCTCCGATGGCGCCCTCGCCGATATGCTCATGCCGGTCGAGCTTCGACCCCAGCGGAGCCTTGGCATCGTTGCAGTGCCACAATCGCACCGCATCCCAGCCCACGGTGGCGGCGATCTCCTGCATCGTTGCCTCATATCCCTCCGTGGTCACAATGTCGTACCCCGCAGCGTGCACGTGACAGGTATCGAGACACACGGCAACCGGGGCACAGGCCTGCAGGGTTTGTACCAGCTCGGCCACCTGCTCCAGGCTGCTGCCCAGCGAGAACTCCGCTCCCGCCGTGTTCTCGATCAGGATGTGGAAGTCGCGCTCCTGCCAGGGCAGGCCGGCGATGGCGTGCTGGATGCCTTCTGACGCCAACCGCAGCCCCTGCTCGCGGGTCATGCCCTTCCAGCTGCCGGGATGCAGGACGAGAAACTCCGCTTCCAGCGCCAGGGCACGCTCCACCTCTCCGCGGAAGGCGGCGATCGAGTTGAGGCGCACGGCCTCGGTCTGGGAGCAAAGGTTGATCAGGTAGCTGGCATGGATGGACACCGGATTCACGTCCAGGCTCGACCGCAGCGCGCGCATCTTCGAGGCCTCCTCGGGCTTCACCGCTGCCGCTTTCCACTGCCGCGGGCTGGCGCTGAAGATCTGAAACGTGTTCGCGCCTGCATTGGCAGCGCGCTCCACGGCGGTCCAGCAGCCGCCGCTTATTCCCACGTGCACTCCGATCCGTTTCCTGGCCATGGTGGCATTACTCCGCGAGCGAATCCTCAACGTTGCGTGCGACGTGTTCCAATGCAAACAGCATTCGCAGAGTTTGTCCGCGGCGCCGCAACGGGAGAGAGGCTCCAGAGTAGTATTGCTGTCATTGCGCCCAGATTTAAGTGTAGGAGTGCCGGCTCTCCTGAGAAAAATTGGCGTTGAAACCTCAAGCCCTGGGTACACCTACAGCAATACGGCTCCAGCCAGAGGGTACCGCAGGCAGGGCCGGACTATAATCGCGACGTCCTTCCCGCACCGGGAGACCCATCTGGAGATCCAATGTCCGAGCCGCAAAGCTACGCCAACCACGTCCGCCGGTCTCCGGTATTTCTCTTCCTGATGGTCCTGCTGCTGCTGAATCTGGTGTTTGCGGTTTATGCGACGATCCATGCATGGCCGGCCTTCCGCCACACGCATGTTTGGTGGGTGGTGATGTCGGTCGTGTTCCTGGTGCTGGTGTCGAACACACGGACTTCGGTGCTGCGCGTGCAGGACCGCGTGATCCGGTTGGAAGAACGTCTGCGAATGGCCACGCTCCTGCCGTCAGAAGAACTCCCGCTGTTGCAGTCGCTCACCATTCAACAGATCGTCGCACTGCGTTTCGCCGCAGACGCGGAGCTCCCCGCGCTTGCGCTGCGCGTCGCCGCGGAGGGTCTCACGCCGCGGCAGATCAAGCAGAGCATCGTTTCCTGGCGGCCGGACACTCTTCGGGTTTGAGCCCTTGCACAGGCA
>CAXUIM010000340.1:0-1494 GCA_964250885.1 uncultured Acidobacteriaceae bacterium
GTGATGGGATCGTTGGATACCGGCTGCAGCGTCACCGGGCCACCCATCGAGGCGATATCGCTCTGCACCTGGTGCTGGTAGGGCGTCTCTTCAGCCTGCCCGGGAATCAGCACGTTGCCGGGACCGATGCCGCCTGTCCCGGTTCCCCCGGGTCCGGCCCCCGCCGCCGCGCTGCCTGGCGCGGCACCCGCCGCGCCCGCCCGCTTCTGCTCGGTCACTTGCAACTCCTGGCCGGCCGTCTCATTGCCAGGATCGATTTGCAGCGCGCGCGCAAACTCATTGATCGCGCCGTCGATGTCGCCGGACTGGCGCAGCACCCGGCCGCGATCCACATGCATGTTAGCCGCCTGGTAGCGCAGACGCTCATAGCGCGTGCGATAGCGCAGGTCCTTGGGCTTCTTCAAATGCGCCTGGCGATAATCCTCGAAGGCCGCATCGAAGTCCTGCCGCGCCTCTGCATTCTGTCCGCGCTTGTCCCAGGCCGACGCCGACTGCGCATGAAGCTGCGACGCCGGCACACCGAAGCCGAGCAGCAGAGCGGCCCCGCCTCCGATGACTTTGCTGGATTGATTGAATTTGGCCCGACCGTTTTTGCGTGCGTCCATGCGTGCGACCTGCTCCAGTTGGCCTTGATCCCGGCTCTCGGCGTGCTGCTCCCAGACGGCTGAAGAAGCAGGTGAGATGGGGCTCGCGGTGAGCGCCTTGACGGTCTCGGGCGGTTGTTCGGGCCCCCTAGATAATACCATTCGCTTCAATCAGTCTCACCGCCTGAGGTCATTCGATTGGCTGGCCAGGAGCGGGGCTCGGTGCTTGCCTTGGCTCCGTATTCCTGGCTGCAGAGGTTGGACGGACTGCCTTCGATTTCGACATCCTGTACCCTGAATCAATTGCATTTGCTGGTCCTTTTCACCGGCCAGTCACATCAAACGGGTACATCCTGCAATGCCTCGATCGCTCTCGAATCCGACCGTTTCCGCCCCGCCCAAGCCGGCGCCGAAGGCCAGGGACCGCGATCCTGTCGCCTCCGGCCAGCGCGATGCCGCCTACAACCGATCCGCCAGCTTCAACTATTTCCTTTCCGACCGCTTCGAGTGCGGCGTCGCTCTGCGTGGGACCGAGGTGAAGTCGATTCGCGAGGGCAAGGCCAACCTGAAGGACGCCTATGGCTACCTCAAGGACGGCGAGTGCTTTCTGCTCAACGCCCACATCGGCCCGTTCTCCCACGGCAACTCGATGAATCACGACTCCCTACGCACCCGCAAACTTCTGCTGCACAGGCGTGAGATCGAGAAGCTTGAGGCTTTGACGAAGCAGAAGGGCTACACGCTGATCCCGGTGAAACTTTATTTCCGCAACGGGCGAGTCAAGTGTGAGCTGGCCCTGGCCAAAGGCAAACAGGATTGGGATAAGCGCGCCACCGAGCGCGGCCGCGAAGCCGACAAGGAAGCTCGCGCGGCCATCGCCCGCGGCCAGCGGCGCTAGAGCATTTTGCTT
>CAXUIM010000340.1:1594-4441 GCA_964250885.1 uncultured Acidobacteriaceae bacterium
AAAACGACACTCTCATGCTTCGTCCGGTTCACAGTAAAGCAAGAATGCTCTAACCAGCCGTAAAGCGAGAATGCTCTAACCAGCCGTAATGACTGCCCCCCACTATCCCGCTCTCAAGCTGCTTCAGCTCGCGGCGCAGGCCCTGCAGGAGGGCCGTCTATCCGAGGCGGAAGCACGCTTGCAGGAAGTGCTCTCACACCAGCCAAGCAACGTGCTCGCCTTGCAACAGCTGGGCCTTCTGGCCTACGAGCGGGGACAGCCCGGGCAGGCCAGACAGCTTCTGGAACGAGCCCTCGCGGCAGAGCCGGACAATCTCCCGTTGCTCCTGGCCTACGGCCAGATTCTGCATGAGATGTGTGAGCCGCGCAAAGCCCTGGACGTCTTCCTGCGCAGCCTTTCCATCAGCTCGTCGGAGGCCGAGGTCTGGAACGCGGCCGGCATCTGCCTGCAGGAGATCGGTGAGCCGGCCCGCGCCATCGAGTTCTATCTCCGGGCCATCGCGCTGCAACCGCGGTTCGCCGAGGCCCACAACAATCTCGGCGTGGTGCTGACCAAGGAAGACGATTCGCAGGGCGCCATCGAGCACTTCCGGCAGGCGCTTGCGATCGATCCGGAGTGTGCGGACTGCCACAGCAACCTGGGCGTCGCCTTGCGCCATCGCTTCCGCTACGCGGAGGCCAGCAGCGCATTTCAGGAGGCGCTGCGGCTGCGTCCGGAGCATGCGGACTATGCGGGCGCGCTGGGTGAAGTCCTCAGCCTGGTCTATGATCCGGCCGCGGAATCCGTGTTGCGGCAGGCCGTGGAGCGGCGTCCGGAAGACCCGGACAAGCATTGGAACCTCTCTCTGGAGCTGCTGAAGAAGGGCGATTACGCCGCCGCCTGGCCCGAGTTCGAGTGGCGCCTGCAGCGAACCCAGAACGGGAAGCCAACGCGTTCCTTCGACCAGCCCCTCTGGCTTGATCGCCCGGGACAGAGTCTGGCGGGCGCCACTCTCCTGCTGCAAGCCGAGCAGGGCTTCGGCGACACCATTCAGTTCCTGCGCTATGTGCCCGCATTGGCCGCACGCGGGGCCCATGTACTGGTCGAGGTGCAGCCGGAGCTCAAGCGGCTGGTGGCAGCCCTCGTCCGGCAAAGCGCCCAGCAAATGCCACAACCGGTGCGGGTGTTCGCTCGCGGAGAACCCCTGCCTCCGTTCGACTGGCAAAGCCCCCTGATGAGCCTGCCGCTGGTCTGTGCGACCACCCTGCAGACCATCCCAGCGCCGGTCCGCTTCACCCCCGGGCGGCCGCCTCCTGCGGCGCGGCAGGATGCGGGACCGGGTTCCCTTCGGATCGGATTAGCCTGGGCCGGCAACCCGCACCACGAACGCGACCGCGAACGGTCGCTTCCCGTGGCCAACCTCGCTCCCCTGTTCCAGCAGCCGGACTGCACATGGGTTTCGCTGCAGACCGGGGCTGCCGCGGCCGAACTGAGGAAGACCGCCGCTGCGACGGAGCAGCCAGCGCTGGTGGACTTTCCAGCGCTGGTGGATTTCCCGGCGCTGGTGGACTTCCTGGACACCGCCGAACTCATCGACAAACTCGATCTGGTGATCACGGCAGACACGGCGGTCGCGCATCTGGCCGCCTCCCAGGGGACTCCGACCTGGATCCTGCTGCCCTTCGTCACTGACTGGCGCTGGCTGCGGCCGCCGTTGCACCCGGGCGAAGCGGCGCCCAATCCCTGGTACCCGCGGGCCCGGATCTTCCGGCAGGCGCAGATGCCCGCCGGGCAGCCACAGACGGAGCTCTGGACGCCGGTGATCGCCGCGGTAGCCGCCGCGCTGCGGAGGTTGTGCGAGTCGCGGCACAGCCTAACCGGTTGAAGCGAGGACCAGGCGTCCGCGTCCCGCGTCTCCGGTACCATGGTCAGTGTGACCACACAGCTCCTCTTCCAGATTCCCACCGACTTCGCCACCCCCCTTCTGGCCGTCTTCGCGGTCGACAGCGCAACCGAAAAGAAAGCGGATCCCGCCCCTCTGGTGCTCTCTACGTCGGAGGCCATCCTGCAGGCGGCCGCTCCGTGGATCGCCGCAGCCGAATTCAAAGCCGGCCTGGGCGAGACCCTGCTGCTGCATGCGCCCGCGGGTATGCAAGCCGAGCGCCTGCTGCTGGTCGGCCTGGGCAAAGCCAGCGCCCTTACCGTGCACGAGATCCGCAAGGCGGCCGGCGTTGCGGTGCGCTTCGCCAAGCCCCGCGCGATCCGCGACCTCGCCATCGCCTTTCCCGAGTACAAGGCGCTCTCGCCAGAACGGCAGCCAGAACGGCAGGAAGCGCTTTCCCTGGCCCTGACCGCCTGCACTCTCGCCGAAGGCGCCCTGATCGCGGACTTCGACATCGACGTCTATCGCAGCGAGCGCAAAGACCGGAGCGTTGCCTCCACCACGATCCTGGACAGCGAGAGCGACGCGAAGCTGCAGGCGGAGGTGCGGCAGGGCTTCGAAGACGGCGTGGTGATCGGCGAATCGCAGAACTTTGCCCGGACCCTGGTCAACGAGCCGGGCAACGTCCTCACGCCCACCGAGCTCGGCAAACGCGCCGCGGCCATGTGCGACGAGTTCGGCCTGGCCTGCGAGGTTCACTCCCTCGATAAGATCCAGGAGCTCAAGATGGGCGCCTTCGCGGCCGTGACCCAGGGTTCGATCGAGCCTCCGGCGCTGATCGTCATGCGCTATGAGCCCACCAACGCATCGACGGCGCCGGACGCGCCCGTGCTGGGCCTGGTCGGCAAAGGCATCACCTTCGATACCGGCGGCATCTCCATCAAGCCGGCTGAGAACATGGACAAGATGAAGGACGACATGGCGGG
>CAXUIM010000341.1:0-4421 GCA_964250885.1 uncultured Acidobacteriaceae bacterium
AAAAACGGTCATGGAGGCCCAAGCTCCCCGTAGACCCGCAGGAGAAATGCTTTTTATGGCGGAAAACTTCGTGATTGAGAAGTTCGTCGTCCGCATGCTGGCCAGAGCTGTCGCCGCGCTGGTGCTGCTCGCCCTGGTAGCCTATCCCCTCGACTGGGCGGTGTGGCGGATCCGGGTGGCCCGCGGAGGTGGCATGGACAACGTGCAGGTAGATCGCTTTACCGTGGCGGAGCTCAAAGGGGGCAAAGAGGATTATTACCTGGATGGGACAACGGTCGTGGCGTGCAGTAAGTCGCTGTATCCGCAGGGCGGAAACGGGGTGTGCTGGTGGGTCCGGCGCCACCCCGAAGTGATCGAACGGTACTAGGAGTGTGTCGGGAATAAGCTTTTGGAAAACCGTAAACCTTTTGGTTTCAATGACATACCAGACCATGTAGATTTTGTAAGTCGTTCATTCTAAACACCAAAAATTCTATCCCCGACAGACTCCTAGAGCAGTATTACTGTAGGTGTACCCAAGGCTTCAGCTGTTAACGCCGTTTCCCTCGGAAAAACGGCACTCGTAAACTTCGAATCGGGCACAAGGACAGTAATACTGCTTTAGAGGATGATCCTGCCAATAGCCCACGCAGTGGAGTGAGGGTTTGTAGACGCTGCAGATGCAAGGCGGCGAACGTTTCCAAAGAGGCAGGAACCCGTACCTCAGCTCCATCCCTTCTGCTTCAGGTGTAGAGCGCGCTTCAGGTGTAGAGCGAAAAGCATCAGTACTGCTGCTTGGGATATTTATTGTGATGATTGAAGTCGAACCGGTACACAGCCGCGGCGGTCAAGGCTGTGGAATACAAGGAGCCAGAAGCCGTGACTGGCGTGTCCCAGTGTTGGAACTGGCCGTCCAGCTTGAGCCAGAAGTGGCCGGTCAGAGCAATGTCCACTCCGGCCCCCGGTGAGATTACCGTGGAGGGCGATCGGGTGTAGATCAGCGTATCCGCCGCATTCACGTATCCGCCGTTCAGATAATCGATGACTCCACGACCCACCAGGATATCGGCGTAGGGATCGATCACCTGGTGAAAGATTCGATCCACCTTGGCGCCGGCGAGGAAGTTCTTTTCACTATCGATGGCTCCGCCGTCGATGGGATAGGTGCCGCGAACTTCGCCTGAAAACAGGTAGTGGCGCAAGGTATAGACGCGTAGATCGACACCTGCGGTGAGACCCAGGTTTTTACCGCCGCTGAGGCCGGTGTAGGTTCCGGTGAGGCCGCCAAAGGTAGAGAGGGCCAGAGGTTGCACGGCTGCGGCGGGCGGAGTCTGGGCCGAGGAACTGACCATGACAAGGGAAAAGAGCAACAGTAGAAAACAAAGTTTGGATCTCAATCTGACTCCTATTTTGACTGCTGTAACAATACTAAAGAGATTGGCCCTCCAACGGCATGTATGACGCCATTTTTGTAACTTAAGGCGACACTTTCTCCTATTCTTTGGGGCGGAAGTCCCATTGCGGGAAGATTCTCCACCGGGTCAGACCAGATCGGCGTTCGGCAAGTGTGGCGGAGCGTGACGCCGTCCCGGCAGCGGTGCGATACGGGCGATGGCGGCGGGACGACGACGGCAGTTCTGGAAAGGAGTGGAAGAGTTCCGGGGCGACGCCTTGTAGGAAGGACCGCGGCCCCTCAGACTCTACGTGGCCGCCGCCTGAGAGCCTGTGGCGGCGTGCCCCGGGCGCTCCTACAGGAAGCGGCCAAGAATCTGCGTCGCCATTCCGCCGAAACCACTCTGGGGCGCCGGCTGCTGGCCGTGCTGGGTGAAGTGCGCCATCACGATCGGGAGCACCGTGGCCATCGCGATCTTGGCCGTCTCCGGGGACACTCCGGCTTTGGCGGCGACACTGTCAATAAAACCGCTGCCGCCCAGGCCCTGTTGGATCTGTTCCGGTGTTGCGGTTGATTGCTGTCCCGTCGCCCATTGCTGCACGTTGTCGCCCATGCCATTGTTACGAAAATGATCCATTATCCCGGAGAGGCCGCCGGGGTGCTCGTCGAGAGCCTGCATCATGCCGCCGGCGACGTTGGCGTTGGTATTCTGTCCCTGCTGCCCGGCCATGCCTTCAATCGTGTCGAGTATTCCCATGTATCCCTCCCGTCTGGTCTGCTGGTAGGTCTCTCCACGGCTGCTGACGCGCACAACCAAGTAGCGGGTTACCCACCATCCGGGCACCGCCGCACATTGAAGGTAAACGGGTCGCCTTGAAGTCTCTCAGAGTGCCCATCGGGGCTCATACCAGCGACGGCGAGCGGGACACGACAGTTACAGTTCGGTCCCGCGATTTCCGGAGATCAGCCGCACGATCCAGGTAAGAATCACGGCGCCGATGACGGCGATAACAATGCTCATGATGAGGCCGTGCTCACGGACGCCGCCTAGACCCAGATGGTATGAGATGAAGCCGCCGATCATGGCGCCGATCAAACCCACGATCATATCCATGATTGCGCCGAAGCCGGAGCCCTTCATGATCTTGCCGGTAAGCCAGCCTGCGATGAGCCCGATGATAATCCAGGCAATAATTCCGTGACCCATACTGGACCTCCTGAGATTGTGAAACTCAGGAGGTCAGAGTGCGAGGACCTGGTGAAGGTTGTGTGCACCGGGCCAAATCAGGCCACCAGCAGCAGATTTTTGGAAGCCGGGCGGGCCTTCTTCCAAGCCGCGATCACTGGCCAGGCCCGGGCTGCTGGTCGCCGCGGGCCTGCTGTCCAGGGCTTCAGGTCTCAACGCCGGTTTCTTGCGAGGAAAACGGCACTCCTGCACTTCAAACTGGGCGCAATGACAGCGATACTGCTCTAGCAGCGATACTGCTTCTAGGAGCTTGTTGAAAATTGGCTTTTGTGGCTTCGCTAGCTTCGCGAAACCCGCTTTGATTGCGGGTTTCGTACGTGCCTCGCGGACATCCGAGGTGCTTTTTCAACAAGCTTCTAGGGGTGCGCCACCAGGCGGGAGGAGACGAAGCCCTCCGCCGTACCCTTGGCTTCGATCTCGGCAAGCACCTCGGGGCTCAACCTGCGAGCCTTTGAGAACACCCACAGGGTCTTGCGATTGGGGCTGCCAATCAGCGCCCACTCGTAGTCCGGACCGAGCGCCAGCACCCAGTATTTTCTCCAGAACAGAACCCAGGTCCGTACTTTGAACTCGCCGTCTCCGTGCTTGTCCGCCGCGTCGGCGGAGGTGTTCCGGGCATCGGTGTAGCCCTGCTTGGTATCGCAGGCGTCGACCAACTGCAGCTGGTTCGGCTTGCCGCCGGGCGCGATCAACTCGATCGAGTTGCTGACGCAACGTTTCTCCCGCTTGAAGGGCAAGCTGGCCTGCTCATACCAGGTACCGAGCAAACGGGTCTCGTCCAGCTTGGGAACGGCCGTCACCGCGCTGAACCGGCCCTGGGCCCGCAGACCGGGAACCACGGCCAGCAACAGGACCGCCATAAGCCCGGCGGTTGAGGCGGTTCCGATCGCACGCGCTTGCAGCAGCCGCCTTGTCATGCACACCCTCCCGCCTGTGGTGATGAGATGCTTTGCCTTCTGATGCTATCGCAGGAGGAACGCGGCCGCCTGGCGTGAGCCGGTCCGGGCGACTCTCCAGCAGTATGAGTCGCAGCCCTCATCCCGTGGTGAGGAGAAAGCTTTTGCGCGGAAGGCCCTGGCGTGTTTTCGTCTAAGGATTAGAAAGGATTATCACTCGATGTGCCCCTGGAGGAAGCTATGACGGAAGAGTTGGCCAGACTGGTAGAGGCTGCACGGCGGCGTCCATTTCCAGTAGAGGAGCGCGCAGCTCAACGGCGGAGCCGTCCTCTTCAATAGAGCATTCACACCCTCGTACGAGCTGCATCCTTCTCGCAAAACCTACTCCACCGTGACGCTCTTGGCCAGATTGCGCGGTTGGTCGACGTCGCAGCCGCGGCGGACCGCAATGTGGTACGCCAAAAGCTGCAGCGGAACAACCTCCAGAATCGGGAGCAGGAGCTCATGGGTCTGGGGGATGTGAATCACGTGTTCGACCAGCTGCTGGATGTGGGTATCCCCCTCCACGGCGATCGCGATTACGCGGCCGGAGCGGGCGGTGACCTCCTGGATATTCGACAGGGTCTTGTCGTACTTCAGCACGCTGGACGCGTCCGAGGGGTCCTTGGTTGCAATACAAACGACGGGCAGCGTCTCATCGATGAGCGCGTTGGGGCCGTGCTTCATCTCGCCGGCGGGATAGCCCTCGGCGTGGATGTAGCTGATTTCCTTCAGCTTGAGAGCTCCCTCCAAAGCAATGGGATAGTGGATTCCGCGGCCCAGGAAGAGGAAGTCCTGCGCGGTGCTGAAGGTCCTGGCCAGGTCACTGCACTGATCGTCGACCGCCCGCAGAACCTCTTCCAGCTTC
>CAXUIM010000342.1:0-2211 GCA_964250885.1 uncultured Acidobacteriaceae bacterium
GCGGCCATGCATCTGGATGGCTCGACCCATGACAATGCACTAAACCGTGCGGCCTGGGGATCGATCACTGGCGTCGGCCAGTTTCCGCCCTTACCGAAGCAGTTTCACGGCCCGAATCTCGAACTGCGTATCCATTATCTGGTCAACCGGACCACGGAGTAGGTCATGCGGGCCGGACGGGACCAGACGGAACGCCCTGAAATCCATGGCGAGCCTCGTGCCGCTCCTCCGCGACCGCCGGCTCCCACCCGGGAGCTGGAGCGTCAGCGCGCGGCGCAGCGTGAATACCGCATGGAGCGGGAGCAGGTGGAGCGCCGCAGCTTGATGCGTGGTCTGGTGCTGCTGGCCCTGCTGGCTCTGCTCGTTAGCATGGCGCGGGCGGGGCTCGACCGAGTCTTCGTGCACGGCTGGTGGAGACAGTGGTGAGCTGGTCTGCACAGACCAAGCCAGTGGCCGGCGATCCCCTCGCCGAGGACCCGGCGAAGCCCGACAGTGCATACCCTCTGCTGGTTGTGGCCGGTCCGACCGCTAGCGGAAAAACCGCTCTGGCGTTGCGGCTGGCGGAGGATCTGCTCCCCGGAGCCCGCGGCGAGATCGTCAGCTGCGACTCGGTTGCGGTTTACCGGCTCATGGAGATTGGCACGGCCAAGCCGAGCGCCGGGGAGCGCGCGCGGATTCCGCACCACGGTCTCGATCTGTTCTGGCCCGACGAGGGGTGCACCGCGGGGGATTTTGCCCGGCATGCCCGCAGCGCCATCGCGGACATCCGCTCCCGGGGGCGCATCCCCATTCTCGCGGGGGGAACGGGGTTGTATCTGCGGGCCACGCTGGAGGGTCTGGCCCCGGCGCCGCAACGCAACGAGGCGTTGCGCGAACGGCTGCGGGAGCGCCGCGAGCGCCGCGGCTCGGCCTGGTTACACCGCTTGCTGGCGCGGCTGGATCCGGACGCCGCCGGGCGGATTCATGCCAACGATGCGCCGAAGCTGATTCGGAGCCTGGAGGTTACACTCGCCGCACGCCAGCCCCAGACGCAGCAGTGGCAGGCGGGGCGCGCCGCACTGCACGGCTACAACGTCTTGAAGTTGGCGCTCGGGCCGCCGCGCCCCGCGCTCTATGCCCGAATTAACTATCGAGCCGCCGCGATGTTCGAGCGTGGCCTGCTGGCGGAAACAGCCGCGCTGCGCGAGCGGTTCGGGGCGGAGTGCCGGGCGCTGCGGGCGCTCGGGTATGCACAGGCGGCGGAGGTGCTGGACGGCCGCAGCCCGCTGGCGGAGGCGATCGCGGCGGTGCAGCAGGGGCATCGCAACTACGCGAAACGGCAGCTGACCTGGTTCCGGCGGGAGAAGGCGATGCACTGGCTGGACGGCTTTGGCGAAGATGCGGCCGTGCAGAACGAGGCGCGGCGCCTGGCCGCCGCTCACCTGCAAGGATCCGGTCACGTGCAAGGATTATTGAAAGCCTGATCCGGCCAGCGCGGTATCCGGGGAGAGTGGCATCCCGGCAGCGTGGCATCCGGGCAGCGTGGTCGCAGGGGGGAACATGCGGCCCCAGAAGGGAGATACCTTGACCGGTGTACGGATGGATAAGTGGCTGTGGGCGGCGCGGTTCTTCAAAACCCGGGCGCTGGCCGCCAAGGCCTGTGAACTGGGCCGGATCGCCTCCAATGAACAACCGGCCAAGGCCGCGCGCGAGGTGCGGGCCGGTGACCATCTGCGGGTGCGCAATGACGGTGGTGAGTTCGTCGTGGAGGTACTGGCGCTCAGCGAGATGCGGGGACCGGCGGCCGTCGCACAGACGTTGTATCGCGAGACGGAAGAGAGTCGGGAAGCCCGTTTGAAGCTGATCGCCGAACGCAAGGCGCTGTTTGCGGTGGAGGCGCTGCCGGTGAGCCGGCCGTCAAAGCGGGATCGGCGAAATCTAAGCCGGATACGGGGGAGAGGCTAAGCCGGAAAGGTGAGCCAGCTACGGCTCGGGCGGTGCGGTACCGTCTTCCACCCAATAGCCGTTACGCGCTTCCACGACCAGATCGGGACGGCCGTTCAACCCCAGGGCGATTACGTGGAAGCCGGGCGTCGGCGATTGAGGGCGGAAGCTTAGAACGTAACGGTTCGGGACATGATTGGAAAGGGTCAGCAGATCATGCTGCAGCATTTTAACGTCTTTGAACTTGAAGTACTCGCCGCCGGTGAGCCGGGCGACGCTCTCGGAAGT
>CAXUIM010000342.1:2311-4415 GCA_964250885.1 uncultured Acidobacteriaceae bacterium
GTCCGGACCTCGGCCTTGGTGCTGTTGAAGCCGGCGCCGTAGATGATGGTGTTGGTGTCGGAGATGTCGCGCAGCGCCTCGGTCAGCGTGGTGTGGCTGCCGTGGTCGATCGTCTCGCTCAGCAGCAGGATGGCGCGGCGGTAGGCGGGCGGTTCCTTGCGCAGCAGGTCGACGGAGAAGGCGAGCGCATCGAGAATCGCGTCGCCGGGATCGCCAGAGTAGAGGTTGTCGAGCGAGTGCGCAATGAAGTCGGTATTCGGCGTAAAGCCGTGGAGCAGGGTGGGCGCGCTGTCGAAACCGACGACGGCGATCTGGTGGGGAACGTTTCCGACCACGGCATCGAGAAGCGGACCCAGATTGCGATACTGCTGGAGCCGCGCCGCTCCGTCCCCGCCGGTCTCGACGACAACAACCAGAGCGAGCGGCTGACCGTCGGTGTCCTGCTCCAGGGTAAGTTTCTGCGGGACGCCATTGTCGGTGAGGCTGAAGTCGCTGGCCTGCAGCGTGAAGACCACCTGCCCGGACTTTGTCTTGACCAGCGCGGGCACCAGCACCAGCGTGGATTGCACCGTGATCGACGACGAGTGGTTGGAGGTCTGATCGTCCGCGGTGGGCGGCGCGGACGCCTGGGATCCGGGAGTCAGGCCCGCGGGCGACGGCGGCGCACCGGCCTGCGCCCGAAGATCGGGGGCCCCCAGCAGGGCTGGAACCAAGAGAAGCGCAAGGTAGGCGAGAATCTTCATCCGGGAAAGCACGTCCGCGGCAACCCCTCCAGTGTAACGGTCGTCCCGTTCCCTCGTCGTGCGCAGGGACTTGTCTTCAGGGAGAACGGGTTGCAGGCGATCGCCGCAACGTTGCTGACGGGATACTATGAGATGTTTATCACGACCCAAGAAAGAAGCTGGCGAGAGACAGCCAATCCGAAGGAGCGGTTCGCAGGTGAGTACTCGATGATCGCAAATACCATGCAGGCGCTCGTCAAGACCGGCCCGGCTCACGCCAGGATGGAGATGCGCGAGGCGCCGGTGCCACAGATCGGACCGGCCGACGTGCTGATTGCCGTCGAGACAGCCTCGGTGTGCGGTACCGACCTGCATATTTACGAGTGGGATGAGTGGGCTCAGGAGCGCATCCGCCCCCCGTACATTCCCGGGCACGAGTTCTGCGGCACGGTGGTCGCGGCCGGAGACCGGGTGCAGGGCATCGCGGTGGGCGACTTCGTATCGGCGGAGATGCATGTGGCCTGCGGGCACTGCCTGCAATGCCGCAGCGGACAGGCTCATGTATGCCAGTTCGTGAAGATTCTGGGAGTGGACGCGGATGGGGCCTTCGCGGACTTTGTGCGCATCCCGGCGAGTAACGTGTGGAAGTTCGGCCCGGCGATTCCGCGGGAGTTCGGTTCGCTGTTCGATCCCTTCGGCAATGCCGTGCATACGGTGCTCTCCGGAGCCATTGCGGGGCAGACGGTCGCCGTTACGGGGTGCGGACCGATCGGGTTGTTTTCCATTGCGGTGGCGCGAGCCTGCGGCGCTGCCCGGATCTTTGCAATAGAGCCAAATGCCGGGCGGCGGAACCTGGCCAGCACCATGGGCGCGGACGTGCTGCTGGACCCGGCCCGGCCCGGCGGCCGGCCCGATGAGGTCGAGGTGCAGGTTCGGGCCGCAACCGGGGGGAATGGCGTGGATGTGCTGCTGGAGATGTCCGGCCATCCCTCGGCCATTCGACAGGGATTCCGGCTGCTGCGTATGGGCGGACGCGCGTCCCTGCTGGGCATTCCGTCGCGTCCCGTCGAGCTCGACCTGGCCAACGCTCTGATCTTCAAGGGGGCGACGGTGCATGGTATCAACGGGCGCAGGATGTACGAGACCTGGTTCCAGGCGGAAGCTCTGCTGCGCCAGGATGGACAGGGGGCGCGCATCGATCTCACACCGGTGATCACGCATCGGCTGCCGCTCGCGGAGTTCGCCGAGGCCATGCATCTGCTGTCTTCGGGTCAGGCCAGCAAGATTCTGCTTAAGGTGAACGCCGGAGCTTGACGCTCCCTTGCCGGCGACGACGTCCGCGAACCTCGGCAGTCTTCCTGCAGGTGGAGGAATCCTCTAAG
>CAXUIM010000343.1:0-4382 GCA_964250885.1 uncultured Acidobacteriaceae bacterium
TGGGATCGATCACGTTGCCCTTGGTCTTGGACATCTTCTGGCGCTCGGCGTCGCGGACCAGCGCGTGGATGTACACCGCCTTGAAGGGCACGGCGTCGGCCAGCGTGCGCGAGCCACCGCCGGGAAGCGGAACATCCAGCATGAAGTGGCAGCCGAACATGATCATGCGGGCTACCCAGAAGAAGAGGATATCGAAGCCGGTGACCAGCAGAGACGTGGGGTAGAAGGCGGCTAGATCCGGTGTGAGGCTGGCCGGGCCGGGCATTCCTGGCGAATCAGGATCCCGGTCGGCGCCGGGCCAGCCGAAGACGCTGAAGGGAAGCAGACCGGAGGAGAACCAGGTATCGAGGACATCGGTTTCCTGCACCAGCGCGCTGCTCGAACACTTAGCGCAGGCAGCGGGCGCCTCCAGGGCGACGTTGATCTCCCCACAGGCGGTGCAGTGCCAGGCCGGGATGCGATGTCCCCACCACAGCTGGCGCGAGATACACCAGTCGTGGATGTTATTCATCCACTCGAAGTATGTCCTGGCGTACATGTCCGGTGTGAACCGGATGTAGCCATCGCGAACGGCGGCCAGAGCCTTGGCGGCGATTGACTCTCCCGTCGGCTGGCCGTGGACCAGAGGCTGCCGGTTGACGGCAATGAACCATTGCATGGAGAGGCGCGGCTCGATGACGACGCCGGTGCGCTGGGAAAGCGCGATGGCGTGGGTGTGTTCCTTGATGGCCACCAGCAGACCGGCAGCGTCGAGATCACTGACGATGCGCTCCCGGGCGGCAAAGCGATCCAGCCCGTGGTATGGCGAGCCGGGCAGCGCGATCCGTCCACGCGCATCCATGATGGAGGGCGCGGGCAGCTGGTGGCGCTGGCCAACGGCGAAGTCGTTGGGGTCGTGCGCCGGAGTCACCTTGACGGCGCCGGTGCCGAACTCGGGATTGGCCCAATCGTCGGCGACGATTGGGATCTCTCTCTCCGGTTCGGAACCCAGGCCGCTGAGGGGCAGGATCAGCGTCCTGCCGATCAGGTGCGTGTAGCGCGCATCGTTTGGGTTCACCGCGACCGCAACGTCGCCGAGCATGGTCTCGGGCCGGGTCGTGGCAATGACGATGGAGTCTTCTGCTGCAGTCCCGGCCGGCGCTCCTGCCAGCCTGTAGCGCACATGGTAGAGCTTGCCGGGCCGGTCTTCGTGAACCACCTCAAGATCGGACACGGCCGTCTGGATCTGCGGATCCCAATTCACAATATAGGCGCCGCGATAGATCAGCCCCTGATTCCAAAGGCGGACAAAAGCTTCCTTGACGGCGCGGCTGAGGCGATCGTCCATGGTGAAGTACTCGCGCGACCAGTCGACCGACGCGCCGAGACGCCGCATCTGATCGGTGATGGCGGAGCCGTACTGCTGTTTCCACCGCCACACGCGCTCCACGAAGGCCTCCCGGCCGAGCTGCTCGCGCGTCGTTTCGCCTTCCCCGGCGAGTTGACGCTCCACCATCATCTGTGTCGCGATGCCGGCGTGATCGGTACCGGGGACCCACAGAGCCGGATCGCCGAGCATGCGCCGCCACCGGGTGAGGATGTCCATCTCGGTCTGATTGAGCATGTGGCCCATGTGGAGCCGGCCGGTGACGTTGGGCGGGGGCAGAAGCTGGACGAACGGGTGGCGCGATGACAACCCGGCGGCCGCCGTTGGGACGGGTGTGGCAATGTCGAAGAGATGCTCTTCGGCCCAGAACCGTGCCCATTTTTCTTCGATCAGAGCGGGGTCGTAGGCCTTTGGAAGTTCCTGACTCATACCCATAGAGTTTAGAGGATTGCGCGCAGGAACGAAGAGGGAGCAGCCGTGGCCGCTCCCTCCTCGTTCGAACTTCCACGCTTTGTGGCAAAGCTTAGAAGCTTGTTGAAAAAGCACCTCGATGTCCGCGAGGCAAGTACGAAACCCGCAATCAAAGCGGGTTTCGCGAGCTAGCGAAGCCACAAAAGCCGACTTTCAACAAGCTCTTAGAAGGGGTTGAGCTTGTCCAGACCTTTCTTGGGCTTCTTCTTGCTGGAACTCTCGTCGTTCTTATCGACCTTGGGTGCTTTCTTGTTCTTCCCGGATTTAGTCGTCTGAGCCTCGGCGGCTGGCTGAGGCTTGCCCTCCACCTCGTTGATCTGATCGGGCGCCTCGGCTGGTTTTTCCACCGGGGGCAGCGGCGTGGCGTCCTTGGGGGCGACCGCGGACAGACCATTATTTGGATCCGGAGCGCCGGTCGCAGCGGGTAGGCTGCTGGCCGGTGTGCCGGTTGCCGCCGGAACGTCCCTGGCCGGAGCGCCGGTCGCCGCCGGAAGGCCGCTGGTCGGGGTGCCGGTTGCCGCCGGAGTGGATCCGGGGGTCAGCACCTCCACACCCAGGCTGGCGCCACCGCCGCCGACGGGGGCGCCAGCGTTGGAGGGCGCGCTCTCGGTCATGGTGTTGGTGCTCGTGTCGACCGCGCCGTTGCCGGCCGTGGGCACATCGGAGAGCGTCGGAGCCGCCGTGGAAGCGGGCGCTTCGGGAGCGGCTGCCGGCGCGGCCAGGGGAGCCGCTGCGTCGCCACTTCCGGATGCCGGTGCTGGGGCCGGCCGCTTGGCCGCGGCATTGGGAGACAGAGCGGCGACATAATCAGCCTGAAGACCCTTGACGACGGCGGGCGCATACGTCGGCGTCGCATCGTCGAGCGGCGGATCACCCATTTGTGCCGCGGTTACGGTATCCGGCTTACGCAGAACAAGAAGTTCGAGCCGCCGGCGGAGATCGTACTGGGCTCGACTTCCCTCCAGTGCTTCACTGGACGCCACCTGCTCCGGTGTCGGCGTCGGAATCGGGAGGTCCATAGCGGCGAGACGCTCTTTCGCGTCCTCCACGTGGGGCGCGGCTGCATGCTCCAGCACCACCTTGCGGTAGGCGGCAGCTGCCTGGCCGTCGAATTCTTCCAGGAGCTTGGCGCGGGCCGCCTCCGGTAGCTTCTGCTGCCGGACCACGAGGGACTCCGCCGCGTAGGCGTCGCCCAGTCCGATCAGCGCATCGTCCATATGGCTGTATTGCGGATAGGTGTCGATGACGGTCTTATACCGCGCAATCGTCGCCGGCCAATTCGCGCGGGTGGCATAAAAGGCGGCCAACTCGGCCTCGCGCGAGGCCAGAAGCTCCTGAACTTCGCGAAGCTTCTGCTTGGCCTGCGCGGTGATCTCTTTGGGGGCGTCGGGATACTGCTTCATCATCGTGCGGTACGCGTCTTCGGCGTGCTCGGCCTTGGAGTAATCGCGGTCGGGAACATCGAGCTGCTTGAAGTAAATATCGCCGATGCGCATCTGAGCCTCGGCGGCCTCTGGAGCGTTGGGGAAGAAGGTGATGAAATCGCCATACTCCTGCTCCGCCTGAGTGAGCGCGGCCGTTCCGCCCTCCTTGTACCAGCAGTCCGCAACCGCCAGCTTGGCGCGCATCTGGTACTGCGAGTCAGGATAGGTGTTGAGCAGGGTCTCAAGGTCGAGTCGCGCTACGTCGAAATGGCCACTTTGCTCCTGAACCAGCGCCTTGTCGTAGAGCTGCTTGTCCGGAAGTTGCTGATCCTTGCCGGCGATCGGCTCGAGCTTCTTCTCATGCTTGACCAGGTTTCGAGTGTCTTTGCTTTGCTGAACGCGTTCGCTCTTGGCGGGCTTCGTCTTCTTGCTCGTCGTGTTGCTTAACGTGGCGTCGGTCGGGGCTGTCTGGGCCGCCGGAGTCTGGGCCGCTGGAGTCTGGGCCGCCGGAGCCTGGGCCGCATTCTGCTGCGGCGCCGCTGTTGTGGTTGGCTGCGCCGCCCCGTCGGTGGTTTGCTGTGTCGCCGCATCCTGTGTCGCCGCATCCTGAGCGATCAACGCGGGTACTCCGGTCAGCGTGGCGGCTACGGCGAGCCCGGCTAGCAGGCCGGCACGTCGACTCGGAAAAAAGCTCAGAAGACTCTTGCGCATCCACATCTCCGTCAGGTCCCGCAGCCGCGATTGTGTGGCTCTGCGACGGTTGCGCGGGAACATCCATCCATTTTAGTGCAGTATCACGGTTACGGTGATACCGCGGCATTGTGCAGTGTGGTTTCACCGCGGAAACCACGCAGGCAGCACGCGCTCCGCCGCCTAAGCCACGGATCCCACCCGCAAGACCCACCAGAGCTTCAGGCCTGGCCGCCGCCGGCCGCGCGGGCGAGCCGCAACAACTCCCGCGCATTGCGCTCGGTGTGGCCAGGTTGGAACACAGCGGAGCCCGCGACGAGCATGTCCGCTCCTGCTTCGACGACGCTCGCCACCGTGTCGTGAGCAACACCGCCATCCACTTCGATCCGATAGTTCAGACCCAGCTCCCGGCGCAGCCGGCGCAGATGGGC
>CAXUIM010000344.1:0-4331 GCA_964250885.1 uncultured Acidobacteriaceae bacterium
TCCCAGCCCTGACCCACGCCCGGTGCCCCGATCCTCTAAAGGATGGAATGGAACGGCCGCGGCTCCGGTTGCGGTAGAGCCGCTCTTTTGCGGGAGTAGAGTGGTCCTGCGGGAGAAAGGCTCCAAGCGCTTCACGTAGCCGCAAGAATGCTCTAGGCTGAACCCCAGCAACAATTAAGGATCACAGCAAAGCATGCGAATCGGAGTCGATTTAGGTGGAACGAAGGTAGAAGCAATTGCGCTGGACGAAGCGGGACACAGTCTGCAGCGCATTCGTGTGGCGACTCCCAAGGGCGACTACGCGGCGACCGTTGCCGCCATCGCCGGGCTGGTGCGAAAGCTGGAGGACGCCGCCCAGCAAACGGGCAGCGTGGGCGTGGGTATCCCGGGAACCATCGTTGCGGCGACAGGGCTGGTCAAGAACGCCAATTCTTTATGGCTGAACGGAATGCCTTTGGCCCACGATCTAAGTGTGGAGCTGGCGCGTGAGGTACGCTGCGCCAACGACGCAAACTGTTTTGCGGTCAGCGAAGCTACGGACGGCGCGGCGCAGGGCTTCGGTGTGGTCTTCGGCGTAATCGTGGGCACCGGCTGTGGCGGCGGCATCGCGATCGACGCACGGGTGCATGCCGGACCGAATGGTCTGGGCGGAGAGTGGGGACACACGCCTCTACCCTGGGCGTCCGCCGAGGAGCAGCCGGGCGCCTTGTGCTACTGCGGCCGGCGCGGTTGCCTCGAAACGTGGATCTCGGGGACTGGTTTCGAGTGGGATTTCGCGCGGGTCGCAAGCCGCAACCTGCGCGGCAGGGAGATTGTGGCCGCCGCCAGGGCCGGAGATCCCGAGGCGAACGCCGCACTGGAGCGGCTCATCGATCGCATGGCTCGTGGCCTGTCCGTAATCGTAAACGTGCTCGACCCGGACGCGATTGTGCTGGGCGGCGGCTTATCGAATCTGGACAGGCTGTATGACGGCAGCCTGGCCGGCCGCCTGCGGGGCTACGGCTTCGGCGGCGGAGTCGAGACGCCAATCCTGCGCAATGTGCATGGCGACTCGAGCGGTGTGCGCGGAGCGGCGTGGCTGTGGCCGTCGGCCCGGACCACTTCCGAGGCGCCCGGAAGATAACCGCAACACCGTGAGATTGCTCGCGGGCGGCCGCAATCGAAGCACCTGGCGGCGCATCCGATCAAGTATGGAAACCAAACAGGATCTTGCCGCAGGGCTGAAAAGCGAACTGAAGAAGCTGCTCGACGGGGGACAGGCGCATGCGACCTTCGACCAGGCAGTAAAAGACCTTCCGGAGAAGCTGCGCGGCATTGTGCCGGACGGCCTGCCGTATTCGGCCTGGCAGATTCTCGAACACCTGCGGATCGCGCAGCGCGACATCCTTGACTTCAGCGACAACGCGGACGGCAGCTACCAGCCCAGGAAGTGGCCGGACGAGTATTGGCCGAAGGAGCCGGCGCCTCCAAACGCCGGCGCTTGGGACAAGGCGATCGCCGAGGTTCACGCGGACTGTAAATCTTTTGAGGCCCTTCTGGAGAAGGCTTCCGGCATATCGCTGGTTGAGCCCTTCGCCTGGGGCGAGGGCCAGACGCTGTTGCGGGAGACCCTGCTGATCGCCGATCACAACGCCTACCATACGGGCGAGCTGATCGTTTTGCGGCGGCTTCTAGGAGCCTGGAAGTAGCCCGCGCCGCGAGCTAGCAGTAAATTACCGGTGTTCGTGGGCTGGGCGAGGTAGTGCACGTGGGGACTAGAGCAGTATTACTGTAGGTGTACCCAAGGCTCCAGGTGTCAACGCCGTTTTTCCCTAAGAAAAACGGCACTCGTACACTTCGGATCGGGCACAAGGACAGTAATACTGCTCTAGCCAGCGCCTGGCCTCTGCGCCGTGGTTAGGCAGTCCTCTCTTCGCAGGATCGTCATGTATCACCCGTAGTCCTTGCGACGCAGCTGCCGGACGCGTTCGTGCAAAAGGCTTCAGATAATTGCTCTCGCTCTACAGGTCCAGCGCGGCGATCCATTCCGACGGATGCGCCACGGTCACATCCGGTTCGGAGGCAGCCAGAGCGACCGGCGCGAGACCGAAGCTGCAGCCCAGCGCGCGCGCGCCGCAGCGCCGGGCGGTGAGCACATCGACATCGGAGTCTCCAATCATGACCACATCGCCGGGTGCGATGACTTCGCTTGAATTCTGGCTGAGTTCGCTGGCCTCGTAGATGAGTGTGCGCAGCCCTGTCGGATCGGGCTTCTTGGTCGCGAAGGAGTTCCCGCCGTAGTTCTGGAAGAAGAAGGGGCTCACGCCCAGCGCGGCGCAGATCTCGCGCGAGGGATAAACGGGTTTGTTGGTCAGCACCGCCATCAGGAGATGCGGATGCCGGGCACGAATCTGCTGCAGCGCCTCGAACACGCCGTCATAGAGCCGTGTGTTGTCCAGCTTGTGCTCGCGATAGTAGGTGAGAAAGAACTCGAACGTGCGCTGGAAGAGCTGGTCGCCCTCGGCCGCCATTGAAGGGAGCGCGTCCAGATCGCCGGGATCGCCGAGGGCGCGGCGCACCAGCATGGCCGCTCCGTCGCCAATGTAACTGGCAATCAACGTATTGGGTAACGTGGGCTGCCCCACATGCACCAGAGCGGCGTTGACGGAGTTGCAGAGGTCCAGCGAGGAATCGATCAGCGTACCGTCGAGATCGAAGACCAGCAGGCGGGGAGGGCGCATTCAATTTATTGTACGGGCGCTGCCTTTTACGTCCCGGCGCCCGTGCAGGCGGACGTGCGCCGAGCCATGTGCGCCCTGTTCCGGTCTGAAGCAATAAAGGGGTCTCGTGCCCTCGCGAGCAGGCTGCAGGGTGGCTCTCTCTTGGGGGAAGTCACTGGAAGGCCGCGGCTCTGGGTACAGCAACTCTGATCTTGCTTTATTCGCCGCCAACTTCTATGTCGCCGGAGCCGGTGTGAATCTCGAGCGGAGCTCCGCCGCCGCCGACGGGCCCCGTCAGATGGTGGCGGGACCCATCCGTCTGCTGCGGCGCGCCCGGGAAGTTGACGTGCATCGAGCCGGACCCGGTCGAAGCTTCCAAATTGAAGTGCGCATCCTCGCCCACGCGTAGCTTGATACTGCCCGAGCCGCTGCTGCAGTTGGCCGGGCCGGTCAGATGACCGTCGGCTGTGATGTCGCCGGATCCGGTGCGCGCCGTGAGATCGCCGTTGAAGCCATGGACGCGGATGGTGCCGGAGCCGGAACGCACCTTGACGCTGCCGGGCGCTTGCTCCTGCAGTTCGATGTCGCCGGACCCGGTTTGCAGATCGGCGGGTCCGTGGATGCCGTGTGCGCGGATGTCCCCTGAGCCTGAGCTCGCTGTCAGCGAACGTCCCAGCTCCCCGATATCCAGGTCGCCTGAACCACTGTGCGCATTCAGGGCGACATCGGCTGGAGCGGTGATGTCGTAATCGATGCTGATGTTGTTGAAGAGCTCATGATCGTTCGATTCACCGATGCGAACGCTGTTTCCGTCCTGCACGATCGGCGGGTTTTCAACAATTCGCTGGATGCGGGACGCGGCGTCGCCGAAGGCCATCCAGCCCGCATGCACGTGTCCGACGATACGGATGGTATCGCCCCCGCCGGCGTGGATCTTTATCTCGCCTGAACCGGTGGAAACGGAGAGGTCTGATTGGGCCGAGACGTTCAGCGTGCGCTCAAACTGATTGTCCGCGTAAGCCGCGCAGGAGACGCTAAGCAGGATGGCAGCGGTCACGAGTTGAAGTTTCATGGCAAGACTCCTTGTAATAAAGAACTTGTTTCGACCGAGACAGCGCTCCGAGACTACGCAATGGTGCGCTCGGCGTTAGCGCATTTTTGCTTTAGGTGTAGACCGAAGCCGCCGACCTCAACGTCGTTTTTCCCCGAAAAAAACGACACTGCACGCCTCATTCCAGTTCACAGTAAAGGCAAAATGCTCTAGCGTCTCAGAGCAAAGTACCTGAAGCTTCGCAGCGGGGCGGATTCTGAGACTGCTGTTTTTCTTGAGAACAAACGGCGTTGATTTCCGTAAATCCCAGTACACCGCCGGGAGATTTGCTTCAGGATGTTTGCTGCAGCACGACTTTGTCGCCATCGTGAAGACCCGAGACAACTTCAATGCGGCTGCCATTGGAGAGCCCCACCTTGACGGGAACGACCCGATGACCGTCCTTGCCATGCGGGTCGGGCACCCATACCGAGGCGGCGCGATCCTTGTCGTACAGCACCGCCTGCTCGGGGACGGTGAGAACATTCTTGTGCTCCTCGAGCACAATCTCCGCGTTGGCGGTCATGTTGGCCTTGAGCTCG
>CAXUIM010000345.1:0-4324 GCA_964250885.1 uncultured Acidobacteriaceae bacterium
AGGGATGCGAACGACGCAGCGGACGCCCCGAAGGACGTCCGCTGCGCCGAGTGACCGGTTTGTTGGAGCGTTCTAGGGTACGTAGAAGTCCGGAAGAACACCGGTGCCTTCGATCTTCACCGCATCTAGTGACGCGGGATCGATGCCAAGCGCTGTAAGGATCGTGGGGGCGACCTGCGCGGTTCCAACATCGGTGTAGACCGTCCTGGCCGTTAGGTCCGGGTTGGACAGGAGCAACATGACGTTCGTGTCGTCATGCGCAAACCCGCCGTGTTCCGCCAGCTTCGTGGTGCTGCCGGAGTACGTTACACCGATGTTCGGGGTCACGATGATGTCCGGTGTGCGCGGGTCTATGGTTGGGTCGTGATAGTTGAGCGCCAGCGTGGGACCGTAGTAGATCTGACCCAGGCCGATAAGTCCCGAGTTGTCTTCCAGGATCTGCACGCCAGGAACCGTATCGGATGAGTTCTTCAGCCAGAGCAGCGAGATATCATCTTCGGTCGGTCCGATTCCAGTGGCGTTGTTGGTTGATTCAGAGTATGGGATATAGCCGGCATTCGAGAGCAGGGTTGCTGGCGAAGATCCGTTGATCAGTTGAGACACGTAGCGGGTCGGGTCAATCGGCGACTGGCCGTGCTTGGCGGTGATCACGATCAGGGTCGAATCGTAGAGGCCCTTGCTCTTGAGTTCGGCGACGAACTTTCCGATTGAGGCGTCGACAAACCGTATCTCCTGCACCAGGGCGCTCCGAGGAGTTCCGGCGGCATCGAGGTAACCGCCCCTGGTATCGTCGCTCTTCTCAATGAGCTTTTGACCGACGCTGACTGCCTGGAAGTTCATCCCAAAGATGGTGGGCACCTGTGTATCCCGGAGACCGAGGTGATCTTTGCCGTCAATTTCGTGCACGATCGCATCGACCTTCAGGGTGTCATAGCATTGAATGTTCTGGAAGCTATCGGTCCAGGAGCTCAGGTTCGCGGCATCGGGGATCGTGGCGCAGGAGAGGCCAGTGGGCGTTTCGACATTGGGTAGAGCGACCACGGCCGAGTTGATCTCCGGCGCGTAAAAGTCGTTCAGAGCGACAGGTCCGAGGCCGCTGGAAACTGACGAGTAGGCGGGATGCTTATCGGACCACGCCGTGTACCCGCCAGCCTTGTGGATCACACTGATGATGCTGTTGACGCGGACGAAGTCCCAGGGGAAGACGGGGCTGCAGCCGTTCTTGGGGTTGCGGACGAGCCTCTGGGCGTCGATGGACTTGATGCCGCCGTCGGTCAGGGAAGCGCCGGGGGCTCCACCGTTTAACTTGGTCTGATCGATGTCGATGCCTTCCTCATATTCGGTGGTTGTGCCGGTCGGGGCTGCATTGGGAGTGCAGGGGCCCGCGGCCAGGCCGTTTCCGGTCGTCTGCGCCGGAGCGTCCAGATCCCGGGCGTAGGCCACGTCGTAGTAAATGCCAGTCAAAGCGGGACTTCCGCCGGTCATGATGGTCTCAAGACCCGGAAAGGAGTCCGAGGGCTTCGATGTGCTGGCGGCAACATAGCTGATGCCGGTGGCGCCCAGGGCGGCCATCGCCGGGCAGTAGGGAGTGCCATCGTTTACGGCACTAACGCCTTTCGCGCAGTTTGCGAAGTCGACAGCGTGCATGCCGTCGATGCTGATTAGCAGAACGCGCTTGATAGGGCCGGTAGCCTGAGTGGGGCCGGTTTGGGCCAGCGCTGTGCCTGCGCAGCAGACACTTGCAAAAGCCGTGAGAGCGAGTGCGTATTTCATGAATTCCTCCGAGCCACATTCTGTGCTCTCGCAGGAGGGCAGGATGTTGCCAGAGTGTCAATTTTGGATGAAAGGAATCGGGTCGGCGGGATAAGGCGGCAATTCGATTTCTACCGGATCCTTATGTCAGGCTCGCTTTATCTCAGGGTTCGCTCTTATCCCCGGGTTCGCAGTCGATGCAGATCGGCTCAAGCGAAGCCTTGGGTGTTCATCCTAAAGGCTCTAAAGTATTTTTGCTTTTACTGTGAACTGGAATCAGGCGTGCAGTGTCGTTTTTTTCCGGGGAGAACGACGTTGAGGTCGGCGGCTTCGGTCTACACCTAAAGCAAAAAAGGCTCTAACTGAATCGCGTGTTGCGCCACAGGATCCAACCCGCGTACCCCAGCGCTATGACAAGCATCGCTGCCAATACTGCCACCCAGATCAGGTTCATCCTGATAGGCGGAACGACCGCGTGCACGCCGAGCCAGAGGAACAGACCGGTGGCAAGAAGGACGATGCCCACGTCCCACCAGCGCCGCTTTTCGCTTCGACTGCCGAACTCCTCACCGCTTTGTGCGCGGAAGACTTCCAGGTAGTCGAGACCGTATCGATCGCACTCCCGTTCGAGCGCGGCGTTGTTAGAGGTTTGCTCGCGAGATGAGGCGACCGCCGTGCCGATCGCAAGCGCGCCCAGAATCATCACGATTGAGCCGGCGAGCACCAGCAACTTGCGCTCGCGATCCGCGGAGGCAAGTTCGCCGAAGACCAGTGCGCCCCACGCCAAACCCCATAGCTGGTTGGTATTCGATAGCGGAATGCCTCGGCCGATGCCGAGATATTTTGCGGCAAACTGTTGAAACAGGTCTCCGATGACCCAGATAAAGCCGCCCAGAAACAGCCAGAAGAGCAAGTGCTGGCTATGGGCCAGCTGAAAGACAGAAGAGTGAGATCCCCCATCCAGCGTCCAGGTCAAAGCAAGCATGGTTCCCAGCTCCCCAACCGTGAAGGCGGTGACGAAAGAGAGAGGATTCATTCCGCTCAGATAGGCTTTGCGATACGGGACGTACATTGTGCCCCACATCAGACTCGCCCCCATCGCCGCAACCAGGCCTTGGATTGCGTGGGGGGCTGTGGCGCTGGATCGATGGATTGTGCTGAAACCCAGCAGAATCGCCGACACAACGATCAGCAGCGCTCCGACCACAACTTTCAATGTGTTCTTCGGTCCCGCACCCTCGAGCTCTCTGAAGAGCACCCTGCCCCAGAGAAGACCGATGAGCGAATTCGTGTTCCAGATGGGAAATGCGGTGGCGAGGCCGACGTCGCGGATTGCAAATACGGTCAGTGTGTTGGCGACGGCCCACAGCCCACCCGCCAGGATCGCCCAGACGATAAGATGCTTCTTCGCCATCAGGTCCGCGAACACGTAGGTGGTGCCCTTCAGCAGCGTGGGGAAGGTCCACCGGGCGGTAAACACACCGGCGACCATGCAGAGCGAGACGGCAAACGGAGAAAAGCCGGCATTCACCAGCTTGGTGGGGGCTTCCGCCGCTCCCAGCCAAACGCCAGCGGCCAACCCGCAAATGACACCCATTCTGTGCAGCGACATCCCTTGATGAGTTGTTCCTATCGAGGTTGACGTCCGTTCGGTCGAACCCATTACACCCTCTTCCGTTCCCGGCGCGTCGACCAGAGCAGTGACCAGAGCAGTATTGCTGTAGATGTACGAAAGCTTCCGGTCTCAAGGCCGTTTTGCCCAGTAAAACGGCTGTCGTACGCTTCAGAACTGGGCGCAAGGACAGCAACACTGCTCTCGCAAGGTCAATGCAGCAAGACCAGGAGCACGATTCCTCCGGTCAGGACAGCAGCGGGAATCCAAAACTGCACGTCTGTGAAGATCGCCTTCATCAATCCTGAGCCATTCTTGCGGTAGGGCATTTAGACCTCGTCACTCGTTCGCAGAAGCCAGCGTCTTCCATCGCCGCGGCCGCTCAGGTACGTTATTGATCCGGCAACCTACTGTCAAGATCTGGATTTGGCTTTACGATTCGACCGGTTTCTCGCCGAAATTTGGAGAAGTAGAGCTCGAAGCACAGATATTGCCATTTCTGGCCATCGTCTGGTATACGTCAGCGGTAAGATAAGGTCTCAGTCGTCACCCTGAAGGAGAAGAGTCGATGAGCACAGCATTGAACATACCTGGCGATGGGCCTCTCGGCGATTTGGATGAGTGGGACGAGTTCCTGGAGGGACGGTATAAAGAGGGCAAGTCAAAAGAAGAGTTCCGCGTGTATGACCAAACAGCCACTCCCGGTGTGGCGGACTTCTATCGTTTGAACCACGAGAACCAGACCGTGGACTACGTCCTTGAGAAAGAGAAGACATACTTCGGGCTTAACAAGGGTCAAAAGACAATCTGGGAGGCTGCCGAGTTCCTTAATACTCTGATCGATGACAGCGACCCGGACACCGATCTCACCCAGATCGAACATCTGCTCCAGACCTCCGAAGCGATCCGTGCTGACGGGCATCCTCGCTGGATGGTCTTGACCGGCTTCATCCATGACCT
>CAXUIM010000346.1:0-4298 GCA_964250885.1 uncultured Acidobacteriaceae bacterium
GATCCTGCGCATGATGGAGCCGTGCGCGAACCCAACCAAGCCGGTCTGGTTCGTTCTGGACGAGCTTGCCAGCCTCAACAAACTTCCGCAGCTCCATACTGCCGTGACCGAGAACCGCAAGTAGGGGAATCCGGTCGTGCTCGGCTTTCAGGGGCGCAGTCAGCTTGAGAAACGCTACGGCCATGACGCAGAGGCCATGCTCTCGCAGCCGGCCACCAAGATCTTCTTCAAGACCTCGGAGCCGCGTGCCGCGAAGTGGATCTCGGAGACCCTGGGTGAGATCGAGGTGGAGCGTCTGAAGGAATCCCGGTCGCCTGGTCTGCTGCGGGCGAAGAGGAATTACGCGATGGAGGTTGCCACCAAACCTCTCGTCATGGCGTCTGAGATCGCCGGCCTCGAACCCCTCTCCGGTTATATCAAGCAGGAGAACCGGGTTGTGCCGGTGAGATTTGCCCTGGTGCCGAAGCGGAGCCTGCAGCCGGAGTTCATCGCGCGCAAGATGGTGATTCCGGAACCCACGCCGTTGCCACTTCCGGTCACCGAACCGGCTCCGATCAAGGCGGAGGTTCAGACCTCCAACCCTGTCCAGCCATTCGTTGTTGAAGCAACGCCGTCAGCGACAGTTCGCAAGCCGCCGGGAAGAGTAGGAGCTGCAATTCCGGTTTCTGTGGCAGAACCTGCGCAGCCGTTCGTTATCGAGCCTTCTCCTGAGGATCCTGCATCACAGGAGCCGCGCAAGTCCGCCTTCAGGCAGAGGGAAGGGAAAGCTCGCGAATGGAAACCGGTGGACTGAGCTCCTAATGCCGCACAGCCGGATAACGATATGCTCACAGTCATGATTTCCGCAAAGTTCTACGAATCGGAATTCCTCATGACGCCCGAGCTTGGTTTCGCCGTGTAGACGAATCGGCATTGTGTCTGCTGCTGAAGTTTTGCTCTCAACCTAAGTATTCCATGCTGACGATCTCCAAACCGCTCTCTGGTGGCCAGGCCCGGACGTATCACGCCCGCGAGTTCGCGGCCAAGGAAGCGAACTACTGGAGCCGGGAGCAGCAAGGCCACAGCGAATGGCAAGGCAAGCTTGCGCAGGAATGGAGCTTGGTAGGTTCTGTTGGGGCCGAGCATTTCGCCCGACTGACGGAGGGCCAGCATCCTGCGACGCAGGACCAGATGGTGCGCCATCAGCCGGCCAAGACCTACGAGAACCAGTTCGGCAGGGAAGTGACCTCGGTCGAGCATCGGGCCGGGTGGGATGCTACCTTTTCAGCTCCCAAATCCGTTTCTCTGACCGCGCTGGTTGGAGGCGATGAGCGGGTACGGGAGGCGCACCGTGAGAGCGTGCGCGTTGCTCTAGGCGAACTGGAAGGCTACACGCAGGCCCGGCTCGGGAACGTGAACGCGCCGGAGCGTACGGGTAAATTCGCCGCCGGACGCTCGGTCTTCTTCCTCTGCGCCGGAACCGCGTGGCGCACCGCCTCACGCACCATGCGCCGATGCACGCCCAGCTTCCGCGCTACACCGATCACCGACCCGACCCCAAACTCATACTCCCGGCGAATCTGCTCATATAACTCCACCTTGGCTCTCCAGTCCAACTCGCCCTCCGTTCCTCAACTCGTGTGAGAAACAGGGTAGAGTCCGCTCTGCCCAGAGGGTGGGCCAACTTAAACCGCCAGAGTGGGCCAAATCACAATGCCAGAATCAGCGGTCCGCGGTTCAGGACAAACGTGCCATCCTGCAAGCGGCAATGGACCGGAGTATGGGGCAGGCCAGTGCCAGCCAGGTGCGGGCGGAGTTCGAACGGCGAGCGAGGGAAGGTGAGTTCCGCACCGTGGCGCAAGCGCCGGGTGCGGCCAGCGAGCAGTACACGACCGCAACCATGCTACGCATGGAACGCGAGACCATCGGGCGCATGCAGGAAGGGAACCGCGCGGCTCCTGGCAATGCCTCTCTCGTCATGGGGCAGACTCGCGCAGACGTCCTCGGGCGTCACTCGGAGTTGAACGGCACGCAGCAGAGGGCGGCCGATCAGATCTTCCAGAGCCAGGAGAAGATCGTCGGCCTCGATGGTGTAGCCGGCGCCGGGAAGACCACGACCCTAGCGGTTATCCGCGAGGGGCTGGAAGCAAATGGCTACGAGGTGGAGGGCTTCGCGCCAACCAGCCGCGCGGCCCAGCAGTTGAGTGGCGCTGGTATTGAGACGTCAACTTTGCAGGCCCATCTCGCCAAAGGCCAGAAGCCCGACACGGGAGAGAAGAGGGTCTACATTCTGGACGAGAGCTCGCTCGCCTCGACCAAGCAGATGCATGACTTCGTGAGCCGTCTACATCCAAACGACCGCGTTCTCCTGGTCGGAGATACCCGCCAGCATGAGGCTGTGGAGGCCGGCCGGCCTTTCGCCCAGCTGCAGGAAACGGGTATGAAGACCGTGAAGCTGGATGAAATCGTGCGTCAATGCGACCCGGGGCTGAAGAACGTGGTCGAGGAGCTTGCTCATGGCCGGGTGGGTGAGGCCATCGACGGTCTGGAGCGGCAGGGAAGGGTGCATGAGGTGAAGGATCAGGGCGCGCGTGTCGAAGCGATTGCGAAGGAGTACGCACGCTCGCCCGAGAACACGCTGGTCGTCTCGCCTGACAACCGCTCCCGCACCGAGATCAATGCCAGGATCCATAGCGAGTTGCAGGAGAAGGGCGTCGTCGACAGGGAAGAGTACCGGATCGATGCACTTGTGCCTCGCCAGGATCTCACCGGAGCCGGCCGGACATGGGCCGCGCAGTACCAGGTCAACGATGTGCTCCTGTACTCGCGCACATCGAAGGAGACCGGCATCGACAAGGGCGAGTACGCCCGCGTGAAGAGCGTCGATGCTCCCCACAATCTCCTCACGGTCGTCCGAATCTACGGCAACGGCCAGGTACAGGAGCATACCTACGATCCCCGTCGGCAGCAGGGTGTTTCGATATACCGGGAGCAGGAGAAGGCGTTCTCCGTCGGCGACCGCATCCAGTTCACCGCGCCGGCGAACGACCTGAAGGTAGCGAACCGGGAGCTTGGGACCATTCAGAGCATCACCGATGACGGTCGCATAAGTCTGAAGATGGACAGCGGCCGAGCCCTGAGTTTCGATCCTGAGGCGCACCCGCATCTGGATCACGGCTATGCGGTGACCAGTCATTCCAGCCAGGGTCAGACGGCCGACCGGGTGCTCATCAACATCGATACCGAGCTTGGAGCCAAGGACCTGCTCAACAACCGCATGGCCTATGTAGCGGTCTCACGCGGTGCTCATGACGCGCAAATCTTTACCAGTGACCGCCAGCAGCTTCCGCAGGCGCTCAGCCGTGATGTCTCCCATCAAAGTGCGCATGTGCCGGAAATCCGGCAGGAAACAGGCAGAGCCATCCAGCCCGAAGTGGAATCCAAGCACGCAGAGCAGGTCTATACCGCGGCCGAGCATCATCGGCATCGGGAACCGCTGAACAACGCCGTTACACCGCAAGAAGCGAATCAGTTCGAATGGAAGCAGGAGTCGGGCACTATCCAGAGCTATCAGCACGTCGGGACCGGGCGGCATATCCACATAGATGGGCCCAGTGGGCAGTTCTATAACCAGAACCGGGAGCCGATCACCGCGAAGCAAGGACTCCATAAGGCGCTGCCCGAGGGCCAGTCCCATTCGCATTCTCAGGACAAGCCCGAGCACAGGATCGAGCGGCAGGGGTATGGATTAGGGCTGTAGAGAGCTGGATCTCTCCACCCTCACCCGAATCCAGAAGCAAGATTATCCGCCTCACTTTGTAGACCATATTGGCTCCAAATCTGCCGCGAGGCCCCCTGACACTGTAGCGGTGGTCAAAGCTCCGACACACTTGCGTGCTTGGGGCCATTTTCAAGCCATCTTCATGATCTATTGCAGGAAAGCGGATTTCGCGGAAGTGTCAGTCCTATCGCCAGCCATAGTTCGCTTCAGCGTTTTGATGAGAGCGGATGCCGTCGTTCCTACGCCTAGCTGAAGCCGAAGTGCGCACAAAGGTAAGTTAGCGACGAATCTTGCGCCTTAGGACCATGCGCAGCAGGAGCATGGTCTGACGGAACGGCGTGCGTGCCAGCTGGTGAACCAGCCACGGGGCACGCAACGCTACCGGCCGAACTGTCTCTAAGCGCGGGTCGATCTATTTATCCGCCTGGGTCAAGAATACCAGCTCTGAATTGTTAGGCTCTCGAAGATTCACAGGTAGTCCGACTTCGATGAGTTCACGCCCTGTCGCCGTACGATCGGGACTGCTGTGATCGTGAAA
>CAXUIM010000347.1:0-4287 GCA_964250885.1 uncultured Acidobacteriaceae bacterium
GTCCAGGCAACGTGCTGATTCCGGGGCAGAATGAAGAGACGCCCTACCAGCACCAGGTGCAGGACGACATTGCCTCCATGGGCGGCCCCGTGACGCTGCAGCCGGTGTCCAACGATCCCATTACGCTGCATATGGTGGAAGACTCCAAGGTCATCTACCAGGCCATCGGGAAGGCGGCCGGGCTGAATGTAATCTTCGATCCCGAGTACATCCCGAAGCGGATTCCGGTGGACCTGACCAGCGTCTCGCTGCGGGATGCGCTGCGCATTGCGGGGGTGCTGAGCGGGACATTCTGGAAGCCGGTCACCAGCAACACCATCTTCGTGGCGCAGAATACGCGCGCCAAGCGGACGGACCTGGACGAGATGGCTGTCCAGACGTTCTATCTCACCAACGCGTCGCAGCAGAACGATGCCAACGAGATTCTGGTGGCGCTGCGCAATCTGATGGATCCCAGCGTCAAGCTGTACCTGGTGGCCAGTCAGAATGCGATCGTGATGCGCGCCACTCCCGACGAGTTGATTCTGGCCGAAAAGCTGATCAACGATCTCGACCGCGCCAAGGCGGAGGTTGTGATCGATGTGGCGGTGCTGGAAGTCAGCCGGCAGAAGGAGCGGGACCTGGGCATTACGCTGCCCACCAGCTTCGGTCTGACGCCGCAGTCCAGCAATGCCAACGTGACCAACTCCAGCACGACGGCCACAACCACCTCGACCACCACCGCCGGCATCACGCTGAATACCCTGGGCAACCTGAACGCGACCAACTTCGCCGTGACCTTGAGCGGCGGAACCGTGAATGCGCTGCTCTCCGATGCCGACACCCGCATCCTGCAGAATCCGCGCATCCGCGCCACCGATGGGCAGGAGGCCCAGCTGAAGATCGGATCGAAGATCCCGGTGGCCACCGGATCGACGTCTTCGACGCTGACCACAACGGCCCTTTCCACTACCCAATTCACCTATCTGGACGTGGGCGTCAACATCGACATTACGCCGACGGTTCACAACAATCGCGAGATCTCGCTCAAGCTGGACGTGGAGATTTCCACGCAGAGCAGTTCGGTCACGATCGACACCGTCACCGAGCCCATCATCTCCCAGCGCATAGCCAAGCAGGTGATTGAGCTGAAAGATGGCGAGCCTTCCATCCTGGCCGGGCTGTTGCAACAGCAGGACTCTCTCGCGGTAAGCGGGACACCGGGTCTGGGCGAGATCCCCTTTCTCAAGTACTTCTTCAGCAGTCAGGACAAGACGGTCATGACCGACGAGATTGTCTTTCTGCTGATTCCGCACATTGTGCGCGAGTCGCTGCTGACCGATGAAAATACACGCGCGATCGACACCGGCACCAGCCAGGCCGTGGAGCTCAACCGCAGGACTCCCGAGCAGATGATCGCTCAGGCTGGGGCTGAACCGGGCGGCGCTGCCGTGCCTGGCGCCCCGGCGATGCAGCCCACCTCGGCGGCCAACGCGGCCTCGGCCATGCTGGGCAAGATGGCCGCGGATGCGCGTCCCCTGCCGATGCCGGCATCGTCCACGGCCGGCCCGTCTGGAAACGGGCCATCGGCAAACGGGCCGTCCGCGACCGGGCCATCCGCGGCCGAGAGGAGCGTTGCTACCTCACCGGCGCCCACTCCGGGACCGGTCCTCCCGCCCGTAAGCTTGACGGTGTCGCCGCCGGTGGTGGATCAACCGGTGGGCTCCACGTTCCAGGTGGCGGTGACCGCGGCCAACGCGCATGACCTGTTCAGCGTTCCCCTGCAGATGCAGTTCGATCCCAAGGTGCTGGCGCTGGTCAACGTGGATTCGGGTGACCTGCTGTCGCGCGACATGCAGGCTGTCGCGCTGGTGCATCGCGATGAAGGCAACGGCGCCGTGACCCTTTCGGCCACGCGGCCGCCGGGCGCCAAGGGGGTCAGCGGGCAGGGAACGATCTGCACGCTGACGTTCAAGACCCTGGCGCCGGGAAGCTCTACGCTGGCCCTGACCCGGATGGGTCTGCGTGACAGCAATCAGAATGCAATACCTTCGACGGCCACGCAGTCGGTCGTGCACGTGAAGTGAGAACCGCGATGGGAGATGCGGCCGGGAGGAGAGGAGGCGAGTCGATGACAGGCAGGATTCGAACAGGGTGCAGGCTGCGCAACTCCGGTGAGACTGGCGTCACCCTCATCGAGCTGATCATCGTTGTCGCCATCCTGTCCATCCTCGCCACGGCGGCGGTTCCGGTCGTGGCCATCCAGGTGAAGCGGTCCCGGGAACGCCAGCTTCGGGCCGACCTGTGGGAGATGCGGCGCGCTATCGACTCGTACAAGGATGTGGCCGACCTGGGCGGAATCCAGACCAAGGCGGACTCCAACAACTATCCGCCGGACCTGCAGACGCTGGTGGATGGGGTCGATGTCAAAGACAAGAAGATGCGCTTCCTGCGCGCTATCCCCGTAGATCCGATGACCGGCAGTGCCGATTGGGGACTCCGGTCCAACCAGGACGAGCCGGATTCAACCAGCTTCGGCGGCCAGAATGTCTACGATGTCTACAGCAAGAGCAATGGGACCGGCCTGGACGGCACCAAATACAACACCTGGTAGGGGCTGGAACCTGGTAACGCTGGAACCTGGTAACGCTGGAACCTGGTAACGCTGGAACCTGGTAACGCTGGACTGGCAAGGCTGAATATGATGAGGTCGATCTCAACTCGAGGCGTGCGTCGGCGGGCCGGTGACGTAGCTTGTGGGCCGCGACGGGAGCGCCGCCGGTACGAGCGAGGCTTCACCCTGATCGAGCTGATGATCGTGATGGCGATCATCGGGATTCTGTCCGCAATCGCAATTCCCAGCTTTCTGCGCTCGGTGCAGCGGGCCAAGGAAGCGGCGCTGCGCGAGGACCTGCACACCATGCGGACGGCCATCGACAGCTACACGGTGGACAAGGAGCAGGCGCCACAGTCTCTCGATGATCTGGTGCAGGCCGGGTACCTGAGGAGCGTTCCGATCGATCCCATGACCAGCCACAGCGACACCTGGATCACGGACCAGTCCGACACAATGACCGACGTGAATGAGACCCAGGGCGGCCTGGATGACGTCCATTCCGGCTCGCAGGGCGTTTCCAGTGACGGCACGACCTACAACACCTGGTGAAGGCAGGCGCCTTCTCCGCGGAACGGCTGCGCCGCTGAGGTCCAGTGCGTAAATGGCTCAAGACCTGGTCCGCCGAGACGGCAATAGAGGACGATCTCTCCTCCGGGAGCGGTGGCGGTTCCCGCAGAACAGCCATAACCAGGGTGAACCCCCAATCTTCGGGAAACCGTCTACAATACAGGGAGAGCCACGCCCGCACGGCAAAGGCTGCAGGCTCTTACCGGGAGTCTCCCCATGCGCAAGATCGGTTTAGCCGTCCTCCTCACCCTCCCTGGATCGATTATGCTGGCGCAGCAGACGTCCCCGACGCCAGCGGCCACCAGCTCCAGTACGCCGGCCACAAGCTCCGGCAACACGACCTCGGCGCCAGCGACGCCCAGTTCCACTCCCCCCGCGGCGACTTCCAGTACGATGCCGGCCGGCCAGACTACAGGCGGTCAGACCCCCAGTACGCAGACGGCGGGAACGCAGACGCAGGCAAGCCAGTCTCCGTCGAACCAGGCTCCATCGAACCAGGCTCCGGCAAGCCAGACTCCAGCAAGCCAGGCTCCGGGAAGCAAGGCTCCGGATACCAAGTCCGCGAGCACTCCAGCGGCGGCGTCCACCGACAGCGCCAAGACGGACTCCATGCCCTCGCCGGGTGAGGAGATGGACCCGCACATCAAGAAGGGCTCGGAAGAGGACGTGGATGCGGTGGGCGAGCGCAATATTGGCGGCCGCGGCATGGGGAACTGGTACTCGACTAACTGGGAGATCGGTACCGGCAAGCAGTACTCCATGGAAATCGAGAAGTCCTCGCACCTGGTGACCGATCCCGTGGTGGTGGAGTATGTGAACCGCATCGGACAGAACCTGGTGAAGAACTCCGACTCCAAGGTGCCGTTCACGATCAAGGTTCTTGACACCGACGAGATCAACGCCATGGCGCTGCCGGGCGGTTTCTTCTATGTCAACTCAGGGTTGATCCTGGCCTGCGACTCCGAGGATGAGTTGGCCGGCGTGATGGCGCACGAGATCGCGCACGTGGCGGCGCACCATGCCGCCCGCGAGATGACGCGGTTGAATTACATGCAGATCGGTTCCATCCCGCTGATGATCTTCACGCAGGGCACGTGGACTGGCTATGGCATCTACGAAGCGGC
>CAXUIM010000348.1:0-4287 GCA_964250885.1 uncultured Acidobacteriaceae bacterium
AACGAGGCCCGGGGGTATGCCGGGGCTGAGCCGATTGCCGGAGCCGGGCGCGCCCGGGCTCAACTTGAAGATAGTTCCGGAGCGATCCCCGACGAAGAGCGAGCCCTCACGGTCGAACGCGATTCCGGTAGCGATCCCCATGCCTTCGGCGAAGGCGCTTACAGCGCCTTCGGGCGAGATGCGATAGATTGTGCCTTCGGATCGGGAGCTGGCATAGAGAAAGCCCTGGCGATCGAAGGCCAGAGCGGAGACGTTCATCAGCTCCCGAACGAAGGGACTGACCTGCAGATCGCGTCCCACCCGAAAGATGGAGACCGGGACCTGTTCCCCCCGTGGTCCCGAGACCATGGCGAAGAGGTTGCCGTCAGAGTCCACGGCAGGATTGGAGATCATGTGGAGGTCTTCGACCATCGGCACGCCGACATTCGCATGCAGAGCATTGGACGCGGCGCCGTTGCGGCGCAGGACCAGATCGCTGGAGATGGCGCCGTTGGGGACACGCACCAGGGCGCGACTGGGACGGGCGAGGTCCAGTGCGGCGGGAATTTCGCCCAGAAAGGCCTCCGGCAGGGAACCTCCATCCATACGGTCTGCGAGCAGATGCGTGCCGGTGATCTCAAAGCTGCCGCCGGGGATCGCGGCGCGCGGGGCGATGTGCTCCAGGTGGGGGAGATCGGTACGGCTTGGATGCAGCAGGCTCATTTGCTTAAGCGTAAGCGTCCCCTGCATGCGATGCAAACTCGCGCCCCGGCCCTGCCAAATCGGTGACGGCTTGCAATGCACCCGTCGCGGATGAATGCTGCGCTCATGTACTGGGTACCCAGGCGCCCGTTTTGCGTCAGCCAAACCGGTGAGCCAGGCTGGTGAGCAGAACACCCAGCACAAGGCTCAGCAGGCCGGCGGCCACATCGTCCAGCATGATGCCTGTGCCTGCGGGCAAAGCTTCAAGGCGGCGGATGGGGGGCGGCTTGGTGATGTCGACGACCCGAAAGAGCACCAGCGCGAGTGCGGCGTACTCCCAGGCGTGCGCTCCGCTGACCGGTGTCAGGATGAGCGCAAACAGCTGGCCGGCGACCTCATCGATCACCACGAAACCGGGATCCGCGCAGCCGCCTTGCCGCTCCACGAGGGTGGCGGCGGGAATCCCCACCGCGGTAAGGATCACCGCCGCGGCGGCCGTGGCGAGGATCAAGACGAGGGGCGCCGGGCGCCACAGACGCGCGCTGCCGTACCAGAGCAGAACCGCGGCGACACTGCCGTAGGTTCCCGGACCGGGCTTGAGGTAGCCTGCGCCGAAGAAGGTGGCGACGGTCCAGGCCCAGCGGGTCTTGGGTCCGCTCTGGGGTCCGCTCTTGAGTCGGCTATTGGGTCCGCTCTGGGGTCCGCGCAGATCCGAGCGGGCAACGCCGGGCCGCTTCTCCATCAGTTCTTGTATTCCCGGACCGGATGCGCCTGCTGCTCCGCATGCTCCAGGTCTTCCAGCAGGTCCGGGTCGAGAATGGGCGAACTCACCTTGTAATCGCCCGAGGCCCACTTACCCAGGTCGATCAGGCGGCAGCGGTCGCTGCAAAAGGGGAAATCTTCGTTGGTGGCGTCTACCGGTTTTTTGCAGGAAGGGCAAAGCAGCGGTTTTCTGGTGGTCATGATTGCAGCAACTCCCTGTTTCTATGAGGCGAATCGATCGTGCGAGTACCATCCTTCGAGAAAATGCCTTCGAGGGAACGCTTTCGACCGAAAAGGCCATGAACCCAGCTCCCATCGACACGCGCCGTAGAAATGCTTTGGTCGGGAGGATCTCGCATCACCTCGTCTCAAGCATAGCAACTTCCGACTCGCCGGCGATCCGGAAGCCTCGGTGATGATGCAGCTCGATCTTGCGGCCGGCTGAAGGGACGGATAGCATGGCTGACGGGGTCGAGCCAATCTGGAGATCGCTCGATCCCGAACCCGCAACCCAAGTAGCGAGCCTGTGGTCACATAGGGTGTGAAGCCATATCATGCTCGGCAGCTCGCCGTGTGGGGTTGCATAGGTGCGGCACTTAGATCTATCAGAACTTGTGCCGGGCAGAGAGAGGCGGGCAGTCGATTGAGGTGCCAATATGGAAGCGTCGCTTGTCTTCGAGGCTGAAAGAACAGCCGTGCTCAGCATGGATCTGCAAGCCGGGATTGTGGGCATCTATGCGAAGGACGATCCTGACTTGCCGAACCGGGCCGCAAAGGTGCTGGAAAGCTCCAGGAACAAAAAGATAAGTGTCATTCATGTGCAAGTCGGCTTCCGTCCTGGACTGCCAGAAGTCAGCCTGCGTAATCCGCTCTTCGGCGCCGTGAAAAAGTCAATCGAGTATCAGCGCTTATTTCAGGGAGCCACCGGCGCGATTCACGCCACGGTGAATCCGCAAGAGGATGACATCGTCGTCACGAAGCATCGTATCAATGCCTTCGCCGGCACAGACCTTGAGATGATCTTGCGGGCGAGTGACATTCACACCTTGATCCTGTTTGGAGTTGCGACGAGCGGGGTCGTGCTCTCCACGTTCCTTCACGCGAGCGATAACGACTATCGCCTGATCCTGGTCAAAGACTGTTGTGCCGATCTGGATGCGGAGGGTCACAAGTACCTCGTCGAGAAACTCTTTCCTCGATTAGGCACTGTCACAACCAGTGGTGAGTTGATGAACGCGCTTGCACTTCGCTAAGGCTTCCTTCGGCTTGGCGATGCTGGCGCAAACGACCCAGAGCGTGACCCTGAAGTCACGCCGCGGCCCGCAGGAGCCGAGCCGCGGCGAATAATTCGCCGGTCCGCATCTTCAAAGTGGCGTGGCGGTGTCAGGCTACTGGGTTGGTTCCGGGAGAGCGTTGTACAGGCCCGCGTTGTCCTTGGTGATCAGCGCGCTTCCGGTGTCAACGAAGGCGGGAAATGGCGACTGAAAGTCGACGGTGTAGTTGGTGAGGAAGCGCCTGTGCGAACGGTGTGCCTCGTCGAGAGCTTTGAGGCCCACATAACCCATGGTGTAGGGCTTCTGCGACACGGTCGAGTCCATCACGCCCTGCTTGATATAGTCGAGGGTCTCCGGATCGACATCCATGGCGATCAGCACGCGATCCGTGAGATTCTGGCGCTTGAGCACCTCAGCGACTGCCTTGCCGGAGGCGGATTCCAGACAAACGAAAGCATTGATCTTGTTGGCGCCTGTGCCGCTCACAAGCTGCTGGGTGCGATCGAAGGCGTTTCCCGAGTCGCCACCGGTCGCGACAACATCGACGATCTTGATCCCTGGGCTGTCGGCCAGAATGTCCTTGTAGCCTTTCAGTCGCTCTTCAAGATTCGGCTGGCCCGGAATCGAGTAGAACACGACGTTGCCCTTGCCGTGCAACCGGTCAACGAGACGCCTGCCGCCCACGTGCCCGGCCTCCAGGTTGTTGGTGCCGATGAAGTAGAGTCGCTGGCTGTTGGGGGCATCCGAATCGACCGTGATGACCGGTATGCCCTCGCTGATGGCGGTGGCGATGTCGTTTTGCAGGTCCTGCGCCGCCGCGGCGGAGACCAGGATGCCTGCGGGCTTGCGGGCCACCGCGCTGGCGAAGGAGCTCGCCTCGGTCGCGGCATCGTAGCCTTCAGGACCTATGACGTAGGCCGTGACACCGTATTCCGTCGCGGCACGGTTGAAGCCGTCCTGCACGGCCTTCCAGTAAGCGAGCTTGAGGTTGTTCGCGACCAGATAGTAGGTATCCTTCTTGGAGCGGTAGGTACAACCGGTAAGCTCCAGGCAGGCCATCACCAGTGACACGACAATCAGCGTTCGCGCGGATCTGAGCATAGGAATCTCCCGTGACGAGCCCGCATCCACCTTCGGCCAGTTGAAGAGCCGCGGATGTCCCAGGCTCGAAGCTCGGAAATTGTACTCCCACCGACCGAGGAACGGAGTGAGCGAGTGCGAAATGGGGTACAGGACCGGTCGCGTGCAGGTTCCGCCGCCTGCATCGGTGAGATAAAATTGATGCGTAGCGTCTCTTACTGCGAGGTATACGACCGGTGCTCAACGCGAAACGCATCACGGTGGTTCTGCCGGCGTATAACGCGGCCAAGACTTTGCGGATGACGATTGAAGAGATTCCCGCCGGTATTGTCGACGACATAATCCTTACGGACGACGCCAGCAAGGACTCGACGGCGGTTATCTCCCGGGAACTGGGTCTAACGACCATACGGCACAGCTCCAATCGGGGTTATGGGGGAAATCAAAAGACCTGTTATGCCGCGGCCCTGGCTCGCGGAGCCGATATCGT
>CAXUIM010000349.1:0-4281 GCA_964250885.1 uncultured Acidobacteriaceae bacterium
GCAGGGACGGTCTCCGTGACCGGCCGGGAGTAGAGCGCGGCCAGCAGGCGCAGGTAATAGAAGCAGGCCACGCCGGAGTTGATCAGACCGACGATCGCCAGCCACACGTGGCCGCCGTTAATGGCCATGGAGAAGGCAAAGAACTTACCGAAGAAGCCGCCGGTGAAGGGAATCCCGATCAACGAGAGCAGGAAGAAGCCGAGTAGCGCGGAGAGGAAGGGGCGCTTCAGCGCGAGCCCGGTGAAGTCGTCGAGGCTGCGCAGCCGCTCGTTAAATCCGGAGAGCTGCGCGATCACGAGAAAGGCGCCGACGTTCATGGCTGCGTATGCGGCGGTATAGAAGCAGGCGCCGGCAACCGCGTTCTCATGTGTGGAGGTAAAGGCCACCAGCAGATAGCCGGCGTGCGCAATGGAGGAGTAGGCCAGCAGACGCTTCACGTCGCGCTGCAGCAGAGCGCCCAGATTGCCGATGGTCATGGAGAGCACGGCGAGGATCTCGACCATGGGCAGCCAGTGAGCGCGCAGCTGCGGCGTGCCATTGAACAGGAAGCGCAGTAAGACGGCGAAAGCGGCGGCCTTGGGAGCCGTGGACATCAGGGCGACCACCGGCGCGGGAGCTCCCTGGTAGACATCCGGGGTCCAGACATGGAACGGCGCGGCGGAGACCTTGAAGCCCAGACCGATGAGCACCATGGCGATCGCCAGGAAGGCCAAAGTAGGTGTGGAGGTAACCCTCATGCCTGCGGCGATGGCGGCGATGTTGGTGGAACCCGTGGCGCCATAGCTGAGCGCGATGCCGTAGAGAAAGAAAGCCGTGGCGAAGCTGCCCAGCAGGAAGTACTTGAGCGAAGACTCCGAGGCGGTGGCCTGACCCTTGCGGAAGCCGGCGAGGATATAGGTGGAGATGGATGAAATCTCGAGTCCGATGAAGACCATCAGCAGCTCCACCGAGCAGGTCATGAACATCATGCCGGTGGCGCCGAACAGCACCAGGGCGAAGTACTCGCCGGCGTGGCTCACCGCAACTGCGGAGCGTGACACCGTGCTGTCGCCGGTTCCGCCGAAATATTCCAGCGAGCCCAGGAGCGTGACGAGCACAATGCTGGCAATCAGCAGATGGAAGAAGATGGAGAACTCGTCGGCCTGCACGGTTCCGTAGAAGGCCAGGATGGCGCCGTGCGCGTTGAACATGCTGTGCTGGTACAGCGTGGCGGCGGCCGAGCCGAGGGCGCCAAGGATCGCCAGCCAGCCGAGCGGCTGGCGCGAGCGGCCCGGAGCCATGACCGGCTCGAGGAGCATAACCAGAACGCCGGTCAGGGTGAGGACGACTTCAGGCAGGATGGCGAGCAGGTTCGGCGACATCAGCGGGCCTCCTGCAGAGTGCCGGCTGCCGGCGGCGGGGCGGCGTATGTTTCGGCTTCGATGCGGCCGAACGGTGTGGACTCAAAGTGCATGGGCTTGTCGGCGGTCACGGCGCCGTAAGTGTCTATGGCGTGCATCCAGAGGGGGCTGGCGACACCCATGATGAGAAACAACGCGGCGAAGGGCCAGAGCTCCACGTGCTCGCGCGCGGTCAGGTCCCAGCCGGAAACTTCCTCGGGACGCAGACCCGTACGGCCGTAGAAGACGCGCTGGATCATCCACAGCATATAGCCGGCGCCAAAGATGACGCCGGTGGTGGCGATTACGGTCCACAGCGTATGGTGCCGGCCGAGCGCTTCCATGGAACCGGACAGAATAAGGAACTCGCCCACAAAGCCGTTGAGCATGGGCAGGCCGACGGCGGCGAGCGTGGTAACGACGAACATTGTCACCATCCAGGGGTGGCGCGTGGCGAGGCCGCCGTAATCCAGCATCTCGTAGCTGCCATAGCGCTCATAAAGCAGGCCGAGCAGCACGAAGAGGGCAGCGCCGATGAGCGACTCGTTCAGAATCTGGAAGACGCCGCCGTCGACGCCCAGCACGGTAAAGGTGAAGATGCCGAGGACCACGAAGCTGACGTGGGAGAGGGTGGAGAAGGCCGCCAGGCGCTTAAGGTCGGTTTGTACCAGGGCGAGCAGCGCGCCGTAGACGATTCCGACGGCGCCGAGCGCGATCAGCCAGCCCGCGGCGGCGCGGGACTGGTCCGGGAAGATGCCGAAGCTGAAGCGCAGGATGGAGTAGAGGCCCAGCTTACCGGCCAGGACCATCACCGCGGCTGTGGGCGCCTCGGCAATGGCATCACGCAGCCAGCCGTGCAGCGGAAAGATTGGGACCTTGACGGCGAACGCAACCAAAAACGCGAGCGAACAGAGCATCAGCGCCGTGGGGTCGCCGGAGATCTTGTGGCCGGCGGCGAGGGTCTGCAGGATGGGCAGATCGAAGGTGCCGGTGCGGATATACAGCCAGAGAATGCCGGCCAGAAGAATCGCTGAGGGAATGAAAGCATAGAGGAAGAACTTGATCGCGGCGCGGCGGCGATTTTCGGTGCGGCCGAAGGTGGCAATCAACAGCGTCATCGGCACCAGGGACAGTTCCCAGAAGCCGTAGTAGAGGAACAGGTCGAGGGAGGCGAAGATGCCCAGCATCGCAACCTGCTGCAGCAGGAACAGGGTGTAGAAGAGCTTGCGCCGCGAGGCGATTGCGTTCCAGGAGGCCAGAACGCCGATGGGAGCGAGGAAGCCCGTGAGCACGATCACCCAGAGAGAGAGGCCGTCCACGCCGAGATGGTAGTGGATCGCGGCGCCGGTCTGCGACAGCGTGATCCAGGAGGCGTCCTGCTGGAACTGAAAGCTGCCCGCGGGAGCGGCATAGTTGAAGTACGCGGGCAGATGCAGCGTGAGCAGGAATGTGAGCAGCGTAACCAGCAGGGCCCCTACCGCATGAGTTTTGCTGCCCTCCCGCTCCGGGAGCAGCGCGAGCACGATCGCGCCGGCCAGCGGGACGAGGATGATAAGCGTCAGGATGATGTGGTTTAGATTCATTGGACTCGATACATCAGGCGATTCTGGTTCCGGCAACAGGTCCCCGGCTCATGGTCCAGCGGGGAGGCAAACAGGAGAAGCGGGTCGAGCGTACCAGCTGCGGCCGAGGCTAGCGAAGCCTGCCCGGCACGAACGTTAGCGGACAAACAGGACGACTGCGATGACAACGGCCGCGCCGGCAGCGAGCCAGCCGGCGTAAGAGCGAATGTTCCCTGACTGAATGCGGCGGGTGAGAGCGCTGAGACCGCGGGTTCCGGCGGCCAGACCGCCGCCCGTGCCCTGGACGACCCCGCGTTCGATAAGACCGCCCAGCAACAGGCGGGAGATATGGAGCAGGGGGGCGACGATGCCGATGGCATAGATCTGGTCCACCCAATACTTGTGGTCGAGCACCCTATAAAGTCCGTGCGCTGGCTTACCCGGGGCGACCAAGGCGCTAGCCTCGCCCGGTTTGCGGTAGTACAGAGCGTAGGCGAAGAAGAAGCCGAGAATCGCCGTGCCCAGGGAGACCGCGGCCAGAACGACCTCCGTGCCATGCGAGGCCTGCGGCAGCGCTTCAGCCGCGGCGGCGCCGTTGGCGAACACCGGGGCGAGGAAGTGCTCGAACTCATTGTGACCGCCTAGAGCCGCGGGGATCCCTACCCAACCGCCGATCAGCGAGAGCAGCGCCAGCAGCATCAGCGGCACAGTCATCAGCAGGGGCGACTCATGCACGCCATGCGCGTGCTTGGTCTGGCCGCTGTCATGTTCGGCCTCCGCTGTGAGTGTCGTGGATTTGCTGGAGTGCACGGCAGCGTTCTGGTGTGTGGCCTGGTTTTGAGTGTCGTGGTCATGCATGTCCGGGTGGGCGCCGTGACCTTGGGCGAGAGCACCTTCGTCAAAGCGCTCCGGCCCGAAGAAGGTCTTGAACCACAGGCGGAACATATAGAACGAAGTCAGGCCGGCCGTGATCAGGCCCACCAGCCACAGCAGCTTGGCTAGCGGATTGGGAGAGACGAAGGTCTGATACAGGATTTCGTCCTTGGAGAAGAAGCCGGAGAACGGCACAATGCCGCAGATGGCGAACACGCCTGAAGACATGGTCCAGAAGGTGATGGGAATGCGCTTGCGCAGCCCGCCCATAACCCGCATGTCCTGCTCTCCGCTCAGAGCGTGGATGACGCTGCCGGCGGCGAGGAAGAGCAAAGCCTTGAAGAAGGCGTGGGTCATGAGATGGAAGATGGCGGCCGAGTAGGCGGCCACGCCGCAGGCCAGGAACATGTATCCCAGCTGCGAGACCGTGGAGTAGGCGAGCACGCGCTTGATGTCGTGCTGCACCA
>CAXUIM010000350.1:0-2896 GCA_964250885.1 uncultured Acidobacteriaceae bacterium
ACCCAAGCCACCCCCGCCGCCTCTGTGGAAGAAGCAGTTGAATCACATCGCCGGGATGGCGGTCTCACCCCGCACCACCGTGTCGCCCTGGCCCGCGAATGCGGAGATTCTCTATGTTCTGGACGCAGCCCGGAGCCGGGAGGCACAAGGGGTGGTGCTGATGATCGCGTCCCGAGAGCCGAAGAAGCAGGGTGGCTGGAAGTACACCTCCAAACCTTTGACGGTGTACCGCGGCCGAATCCCATCCCTGCCCGTGGCCGTCGACCGGGAGATTCTGTGGATGCTGGTGGGCGGAGGGGCATACTCCCCGTACAGCAGCTCCTATGACCCCTACGATCGTGGAACAGACACTTTTTGCGTCCCGGCCGCCCTGGCGCAGAAGATCCTCCCCATGATGCTGGGAACCGGGCGATGCCTCCTGCCATTTGAGAAGAACGAGACGGAGAAGCCACCGCTGCGCTGGGACGAAGGCGAACCCTGGAAATTTGTGCTCGAGATCCACGGCGCCCCGGCGGAAGGATGGCAGCTGACCGGAGGATTCCGCCGGGGTGAGCAGCGGATGGACATTCACAACCCGCTGTTGGTCACCCGGGGCGGTTTTCTGGTTACAAGCGAGTGCGTGGCGCCCCTGGCTGAGGATGAGGGATTTCCGTGGATCGCATCCCTGCGCGAGAACAGCAGTATCATAGTGCCGGAGCCGGAGCGGGAGGAGTTTTTCAAGAGCTTTTTATGCTCGCCTCACCTGCCTGCGCTCGATCTTCCCGAGGCCTTGGGCTACGAAGAGGAGACGATCACACCGCGGCCGTGCCTGACCATCTTCAAGCCAAAATTCGAATACGGCGCCGATCGGCTTTGCGCGAAGGTTTCGTTTGACTATGAGGGCCGTGCGGTGCTCGCGGCAACTCCCGCACGCGGCATCTATGAGGCCTCGACTCGACGATTCATCCGGCGCGATACGGAGCGCGAGGACGCAGCGATGGCTCAGCTGCCGCAACTGGGCCTGCGCCCAGCCAACGGAAGTTGGAACGAGGAAGAAGAATGGAGTCTCGCTCCCACCAAGCTGCCGCGGGTCGCTCGTGTGCTGGTGGAGAACGGCTGGCACGTTGTTGCCGAAGGCAAGGTCTTCCGCCAGCCGGGTCAAAGCACGGTCTCGGTCGTGAGCGGCGTCGACTGGTTTGAGCTTCACGGAACAGTCGTATACGGTGACACAACCGCCCGGTTGCCGCAGTTGCTGAGCGCGTTCAAACGGGGCGAGACCATGGTGACCCTCGACGATGGCTCCTTTGGCCTGCTCCCGGAGGAGTGGTTGAGCCGGTTCGGCAATGTAGCGGCTTTGGGCGATACGGAAGGCGAGCACTTTCACTTTCACCGCAGCCAGGCCGGCCTGCTCGACGCCCTGCTCAGCGCCCAGCCGGAGGTCGATTGCGATGAACACTTCCGGCAGGTGCGCCGGGAGCTCGAACGATTTCAGTCCATCGGTCCTGCCGAACAGCCGGAAGGCTTCCAGGGACGCCTGCGGGAGTATCAGCGGGAGGGGCTGGGCTGGATGCACTTCCTCCGCCAGTTCTCCTTTGGCGGCTGTCTCGCCGACGATATGGGCGTAGGCAAGACGGCCCAGGTGCTTGCGCTGCTTGAGACCCGCCGGGAACTGCGAGTCAAAGGAGAGATTGACGCGCCCTCGCTTGCCGTGGTCCCCAAGTCGCTCATCTTCAACTGGAAGCAGGAGATTCAGCGCTTCACTCCACGGGTGCGCGTACGGGATTACACCGGCAGTACACGCAGCAAAGACGACTTCTCCGAGTGCGATCTGATCCTCACCACCTATGGAACCCTGCGCCGCGACGCCCTGCATTTCAAGGATCAGACCTTCGATTATCTGATCCTGGATGAGGCGCAGACCATCAAGAATGCAAAGACCGAGTCGGCAAAGGCAGTGCGTCTGCTGCGTGGCAACCATCGTCTCGCTCTGAGCGGAACTCCGGTGGAAAACCATTTCGGCGAGCTTTGGTCACTTTTCGAGTTTCTCAACCCCGGCATGTTGGGTGCGTCTTCAGTCTTCCAACTTGCCGCCAGGGACGTACGCGACCCCGGCAGTGAAGCGCGCAAACTGCTCTCCCAGGCGCTCCGCCCGTTCCTCCTGCGCCGCACCAAGGAGCAGGTTGCGAAAGAGCTGCCACTTAAAGTCGAGCAGACCATCTATTGCGAACTGGAATCAAGTCAGCGTTCTCTCTATGACGAACTGCGACAGCACTACCGCGATTCGCTGCTGAAGAAGATCGACAGCGAGGGAATCGCAAAGTCGAAGATACAGGTCCTGGAGGCCCTGCTGAGGCTGCGTCAGGCAGCCTGCCATCCTGGGCTCATAGACCGCAAGAGAGCCCATGAACCGAGCGCGAAGCTGTCCATGCTGCTGGAGCAACTGCGGGACGTCATCGCGGAAGGCCATAAAGCCCTCGTCTTTTCTCAGTTCACCAGTCTGCTGGCGATCCTTGGCACAAGTCTGACATCCGCCGGCATTGGATACGAGTATCTGGACGGCAAGACCAGGGATCGTCAGACGCCTGTGGAGCACTTTCAGAACGATCCGGACACTCGGCTGTTTCTCATCAGTCTTAAGGCCGGGGGCCTGGGCTTGAATCTCACCGCCGCGGATTATGTTTTTATCCTCGATCCCTGGTGGAATCCGGCAGTTGAGGCACAGGCAGTGGATCGCGCCCACCGCATCGGGCAGGTGCGCCAGGTCTTCGCCTACCGCCTGATCGCGCGCGACACCGTGGAGGAAAAAGTTCTGCAGCTTCAGGAGAGCAAACGAAGCCTCGCCGACGCCATCCTTGGAGAAGAGAAGGCTCTGATCCGGGACCTCGCTGCGGAGGATATCGAACTCCTGTTGTCCTGA
>CAXUIM010000350.1:2996-4272 GCA_964250885.1 uncultured Acidobacteriaceae bacterium
CCTTCGGCCTCTGATGCGATATCAGGGTTGCTGTACCCAGGGCTGTGGATTTCAAGTGGTTTTTTCCCAAGCCATCCTGCAAACTGCGCCCGAGGGCACGGTTACCCTCTTCATTGCTTCAATGCGGCTGTGCACGGTTCTTTCCCAAGATGAAACGCTGGTGACGTATTTTCCAGGTAGGGTGGTTGTATCCAGAATTGGAAAGGATATGCTCCTTGTAGAAACAGGAATACTTTACCGTCTTATCTTCGGTACAGGGACATAGCTCCAGGCCGATGATAGGACGGACTTGCTTCACTTTCCCAGGAGATGACGATGAATAACGCAAGCGAGGCGGCCGTGGCCGCGATGGCAGAGCTGCTGGTTAACTCGCGGCTTCCGATTGGTTTCACGCCTGTGCAACCAAAGCAATGCACTCAATGCGGCAAGTGTGCCAAGGTCAACAGTGAAGACCCCGGCGACAGATCTATGGTGCAGCCCATCGAAGCGACGCAGTGGGGTTGACTCTCTTTCTTATCGACGTTCGCCGGGACAAGTGGATCCGTTCTGTTCGCGATGACCTACCGATAAACTAGAGATGCTTCGAAGTCGAGCGGCGCGCTGAAAGACCCAGTTCCCTGCAGGGGGCTCCATTGTGGTGCGCTTCCGTAGCTTACGGTCACTGTAGCAGCAAGCCGGGCATCGCGGTCGCCAAAGAGGTAAATATACGCTCGCCTCAACGTCTCACTGGCGCGGCTCAAAGAAGCTGTAGAGGTGCTGTTGATGTCTTTCGCGCGGTCGTGCATGGATACCCCGAGGTTTCGAGGCGGTTCTGCCAAATGCCTCCGTCATCTCACACAGCAGAAACGCAAACGGGAGCAGATACGGCTGACCGCATTCAGGCCTTGCAATTGGTCCACGGGGAAGGGAAGAGCGAAACCCTTGCAGCCCGCTATACAAAGCGCGGGGAACCGCGCCGAGTGCTTGAAGATCCCCGCCTCAAATGGGGCTGGAGTCAAGACTTGCAGAAACTTCTGCTGAGAGCCTGAACCAGCTATCCATGGCGCGGGACTTTGCCGGTCCCGCTGGTGAAGAAACTTAGCGGAAGCTGGCAGGGTGCTCAGGCGAGCGCGCTCCTGCCTACGCGACAATAATTCAGGCCTGGGGCATAATGGTGCGACGGAATTCCATTTCGCACGAGGATTGCATTGCCTACCGGTCCGTTCAAAAATTCTATCTTGAAGAACCTGGCCCCAGAGATCATCACGCGCCTCTCGCTTCACCGGGTTGAATTCGA
>CAXUIM010000351.1:0-4230 GCA_964250885.1 uncultured Acidobacteriaceae bacterium
AAGATTCCCGCCGCCGCCGGCGAGGCGCCCTGCCGGATCAGCGCATCCTTGCACGCCCACTCGAAGGGCCCGATGCCTCCCGGAGAACTCGGGATCAGGAACGAAAGGTTGGCTTGCGCCACGGCCTGCCAGGGGCCGGCCCAGCTGGTTTGGAGACCCACCAGCCGCGCCGCCGATACATACAACAGCCCTTCGAAGAACCACGCGATGAAGCTGTAGACCGCCAGCAGCAGCGTGCCCCCCACGCCGATCTGCCGTATGCAGTCGAGGGCCAGCAGAATCCAGTGCTCCAGCTTCGCGAGCTTCTGGTTGCGGGTGCGGGCAAACAGCCGCTTGACCGGCTGCTCCAGGGTGCGCGCTCCAAACACCAATCCCAGCAGACCGGCCGTCGATACGCCAATGCCGATCTCGGCCAAGGTGCGCAGGTGGCGCGAAACCCCTTCGCCCGCATGCATGGTCACCACAAACAGCAGCGCCAGCGTGAAGATGTCCAGCAGCTTCTCCAGGATGACCGTGCTCAGGACGATCGAGGGCGTCGTGTTCAAGTCACCCGCGTACGTGAAGATGCGCATTACATCGCCAATGCGCAGCGGCAGAATGTTGTTGGCGGCCAGCGAGGTCATGAAGACCCGGGAACAAACGGTGAAGCGCGAGCCCACGCTCCGCAGCATCCGCCACCAGCGGTAGCAGCGCGTTGTATACCCCGCCACGCTGAACAGCACGACGCCCAGGATCCACATCGGGTCGACCAGGTGGACGTTCCTGAAATCCTCGGCCTTAAAGCCCCTGAAGGTATACCAAAGAAAAAAAGCACTGATCAGCAGCCCGGGCAGCGTCTTCAGAAGGCCCATCCGGTGTTCACGTGTCACAAGTATTCCTCATGTGGACAGACCCTGAATCCCAGTTCAATCCCGCGCAGGTCTCCACTGCAACGAGGCCGCGGCTCCGCACGCTGTCAGAACGCAAGCCTCCACTAAACCCTATCTCTCATGTTGCCGATCGGAGCATTGCATCTGTTAGGTGTAGCGCGGAGCTTCGTGTTCCGTGGCTGTTTTCCCTCGAAGAGAAAACGGCATTTGCACGATTTATCCGCCTCTCAGCAACAGGAGATATGCTCTGGTTCGTGGTTTCATTGTACCGTTCCCTGGCTTTGTTCCGGACGCGCCGGGCGTTAAGCTTGAGATCCATGTCCCACTCCGCGCCCCACTCCATGCCCGACCTGGGAACCCTGCTCGCCGAGCCCGACCGCGCGCAACCGGCAGCGCCGGCGAAGACGAACTGGACGCACTCCGCGTGGGCTGGGCTGCTGACCGCTCTCACGCTGCTCACTCTGCTGGTGCAGGGATATCATCCGTTCGCCGAGGATGGCGGCGTCTACGTTGCCGGTGTAGAGATCACGCTCGACCCTAAACTCTTCCCTCGGTACACCGCCTTCGTGCGCGAACATCTGCGCTTCTCCGTGTTCGCTCCCGTGATGGCAGCGCTGATTCACCTCACTCATCTCTCGCTGGCCGACGTGCTGCTCGGCGTGGAGCTGGCGAGCCTCTGGCTGACCTTTTACGCCGCACGCCAGATTCTGCGCCGCTGCGGGTTTGGCGATACGGCTCAACTGGCCGGGCTCACGCTGCTCGCCGTCTGGGCGACGCTTCCCGTCGCCGGCACCTCTCTGCTGCTGATCGATCCCTACGTCACGGCGCGCAGCCTCTCCACCCCTCTCTCTCTTTGGGCCGTCGCCTTTGCGATGGACGACTGGAGCCCGGCCTCTCGAGGCCGCCGCTCGCTCTACGGGTGCCTCGCGTGTCTGATCCTCGCGGGACTCTTTCATCCGCTCATGGCCGCCTACGCGCTGGCGCTGATCATTTTTCAGCGCGCCGCCCGCCTGCGAACCCCGGCCCGGGCCTGGGCGGCGCTCACACTGTTCGCGCTGCTTTTGGCCGCTGTGTTGCAGGCGTTAGCCCGGCCCGAGTCTCCGGCCATCGTCGCCGCCTCCTACAGCCGTTACTACTGGTTTCTCTCGCAGTGGCAGTGGTTTGAGCTGCTGGGGCTGGCCGGTCCGCTGCTGATTCTGGGCGGCCTCGCCGCTTCGCGCCGCCCTGGCCGCTCGGCCGTCTCCGCTTCCCCAACGGGCCCCGTAACCCCGCACGGCGTTCCCGCCGGCCCTGCGGACGCCAGTAGCGACGGCACCCGGGCAACGCTTCGGACTCTTTGCCGCGCCGGCGTCGCGCTCGGCCTCACCGCCATTCTGGTGGCGCTGGTCTTCGCACGCGAGGGCGAGCGCGCCCACGTGGTGGCCCGCCTGCAGCCGCTGCGCATCTTCCTGCTGCTTTACGCCCTGATGGCGCTTCTGCTGGGGGCCTGGCTCGCAGAGATCCTTCCGGTTGTTCTACAGGCCTGGGTCTCCCGGCGGGCGCCCGGGCGGGCGCTCCCCGCCTTCCTGCTGCCTGCGATGGCGGCGCTTGTCCTCCTCCTCCTCGGCGGACTGATGTTCATGGTGCAGCGCCGCACCTTTCCCGCCTCGCAGCATCTGGAGCTGCCCTGGCGCGCCGCGCACAATCCCAATCCGTGGACGCAGGCCTTCCTGTGGGCCCGTGCCCACACTCCGCGCGATGCCCTCTTTGCTCTGAACGCGAAATACGTCAACGAAGACGGAGAAGACGCTCAGACTTTTCGCGCCACGGCGGAGCGCAGCGCGATTCCTGACTTCTCCAAGGACGGAGGCGAGGCGGCAATCACCCCCGCGCTGGCCGGCCTGTGGCAGCAGGGCGCGGCCGCGCAGGTGAATCTTTCCACCGAGTCCGATTCGGTGCGCGACGCGCGGCTGCGCCCGTTCGGCGTCACCTGGATGGTGCTGCACTCCAGCGCGGTCACGCGCCACCCCTGCCCCTACGACAATGGCACGGTGAAGGTCTGCCGGCTTACACCCTGACCAGAGCGCGCGCCCGGCTCGCCACGCCCCGGCCACAGCAAACCAAAACGCGCGGAGGAGATCACACGTTATCCGGCTGCGCGTGCTTGCGCGGCGCTGGAGATCAGGGAACGCGGGTAAAACAACCCCCGCAATGTGCTACCTTAGCCAAGAGCGAGCGGGTAGCTCAGTTGGTAGAGCATCGCCCTTTTAAGGCGTTGGTCCTGGGTTCGAGCCCCAGCCCGCTCACCACAATAACCAACAACTTAGGTAGATCAAAAAGCTCCGGATGGGGACATCTCAGGGTTCAAAAACGGGCGTCAAGCCGTAGCGCCGTTCTCGCGGCTCTGGTTGGAGCCGCCCACGAACAAGGCTGCGATGGCGTTTGGGTCCTGACGATTGGGAGCCCGTGACAGCCCTGGCGTGATCCGCGGTGCAGCGTGGTCCAGGGTTTCTGCATTGTCTTCACCGGTCTCCCAGGCGACCGCGGCACATGGGACGGACGGCGATGCCAGCCCTCTCGGTCATTCTTCGCGCGAATCGATAACGGTCCGCAGAGGCGGGTCTGCCTCTGCAACTCTTTCCACTTGCACCCGAAACGATTCCCTGCGAGGCGTCTTTCTGGATTAATTTCGTATATGCGGTTCGCCTCTAGCTCCGGCCCACGCCCTCCCGGAGGATAGTTGCAGAACCTAACCATCGCCAGGTGCAGGACTTGCATCACATCTGCAACAGAAACCACGCACCACTGGAGACCGCAGATGCTCATTATCTTGATCGTTTTGATTCTTGTGTTCGGCTTTGGCGGCTACCGCATGGGCCCGGGTCTCGGATATTACGGCGGCGGCGGACTCAGCCTGATCCTCACGATTGTGCTCATTCTGCTTCTGCTGAGGGTCATCTGACGGTCCGCTTACGCTTGCTCCGCCGTCTTTAGTCAGCCAACTGAAGCCGCTAATTTGGTGGATTGCGCTTTCTACAGCGGCCGCTCTCTGTCGGCAAAATTTGGCAGCGGCGCGCGCTATGCCACCATGCTGAAGTATTGTCTCGTCCGGGGCGGCCTACCACGCATCAGGGCTGCGGTTTGGCGCTATTCCCCGGCCGCGAGCTTCCGCCCGTCTCGCCACTCTTCGTGGTGAAGGCGGCTTCGCTCTGGGGCCCGGGCCCCGCGGCCTCTGCAGCGTGCCCGGATCCCGTCGCGGGCTCAGTAGGCAGCGGCGGGTCCTGGAATTGATACAGCACGTTGAAGAGATAGCGGTAGGTGCCATGCGCCTGCGCGCGTTGTTGCGGCTTGAACCCGTACAGGAAGATGCGTCCCTTGCCAT
>CAXUIM010000352.1:0-4229 GCA_964250885.1 uncultured Acidobacteriaceae bacterium
GCCCGATCACATCTTTTCCTTCAGCCCCAACCCGATCAGCAGCCGGTTCATCGGCAGACTCGTCGCGTACCCGCAGACCATGGCCACCTGCATCAGCAGCCAGTAGCGCGGGTCGAACGCCGTGAGATGCGGTGAGCGAAACAGCTTGAAGTAGACGAACGCCATCCAGCAGTACATTCCCACCTGGAAGGCCACGATGGAGAGGGTATCAGCCTGGATCGCGGCCCACACCGCGTTGCCCACGCTCAGCCCGGGGCGCATGGGCCTGATAGCGAAGTATTGGAAGAGAATCCCCACGGCCCAGGCCACCGCGAAATCAATGGTGAACTCCGCCCACAGCATCGATCCCAACAATGTGATTCCCGCGGCCGCGATGACAAACTCGCAGAGTACGTCGGAGATCATGCATCCGGCGCCACAGTGGCTGGTACCTACCGCCACCTGCGCCAGGGTTGGCGGCGAGTCCTTGCCGCCCATCTTCATGCCGCCCATCTGCTGCATTGCTGCGCGGGTATGCCGCCGTCCCAGCGTGAAGTAAGCCCAAACGGCGAAGACACTGAAGTAGAGACCCGTCACCGGCCAAACCACATTCATCACACCCATGGCCTGCGGATGACGCAGTTCGTCGAGCGCGATCACAATGGCACAAGCGAACGCCAGACCGATTGAGCTCCACGCCAGCAGCGTGAGATCCATGCTGTACCCCTTGGGGCTTCGATTCCCAAACGGCCAGCGCGGTTTCATCGCCTACGCTGTCCAAATGGTTTGCGACGTTCGCCTAGCTGGGCTGTCCGGTGGAGGCGAGTCTTCCGCCGGCAGCTAAAGCATTTCTCCTTTTGCTGCACAAAGGATAGATCGTGGGATAGATCGTGCGAGTGCCGTTTCCTTCGAGGGAAGCGGCTTGGAGAGAAAACGGCCATGGAATCCGACGCTCCACTCTGCGCCTGCAGGAGATATGCTCTATCGTCCTACCTATGGGCAGCCGAACCGGCATTTGCCGCGCACGCATGGACAGTGTGAGACGGTTTCGCCGTACGCTCGCCTGCCTGGCCCTGCTCATGCTGGCCCTTGTCCCGCTCCGCAAGAGCCCACGCCTGCTCGCGCAGACGGCGGCTCCGCCGTTCGAGATCCTTGACCACCGTATGGACATCGATGTGGACGGCGCGCCCAATGCCTATGGTCCCCCCGGCAGACCGGCGCTCGACAATCCTCACGACGCGCACTACCGCGGCCATCCCTGGGCCCCCATCGTCGGCTACCTCACCGAAGGCAACCATTCGAAGACCCCGGTCGTTCAAGGGCCCACCGACCCCTTCCCGGGCTATTACGTCTCGCAGACCGCCTTCTCCGATCCGCACTGCACCAACCCGCGCAATCCGCGCTGTTACGTGGACGCGACCCGCATCGACTACGTCGTACTCGGCAAAGCCGCTACGCGGCGAGGCGCCCGGCTCGGTGATTTCGTTGCGGTCTACTCGCGCCGTACCCACAAATCAACCTTTGCCATCGTCGGCGATGACGGCAATCCGTCCGGGAACGAGGGGTCGTTGCATCTCTTGCAGGACCTCGGCTATCCCTTTCACGATGGCATCCATGACGCCGTTGAGGGCCCGGAGATCATAGTCCGGTATTATCCGCATTCAAACCCGAATCACCTCTTCTTTCAAAATCAGAGAGCGCTGGGGATCGCGGCTGGCAAACTCGGCCTCAGCCGCGACTTCTCTGAATCTGAACTGGCCACCTCCCGGCTGTGACCGGGAGCGCCCCGGGGAAGGCTTCCAATCCTGCACCTCCCTCTCGCCATTGCCAATACGGCGGTGCTACTCTTGTTTGCCATGCGATCTATTGTGACCTCGCACGTTCTGCTGCTGGCTTCGACCCTGGGTATCGGACTACACCTTCCTCCTGGACCCGATACGGCCGCACCGGTTCTGCTGGTTGCCAATCAGAACGATCACGACCTGAGCTTCATCGATCCTGGCGCTGCCCGGCAGACGAACGCCGTCGCCGTGGACGGCACTACCGGTCATGAGGTCGCCGTGTCGCCCGACGGCCGTACCGCGTTCGTCCCCATCTACGGAGACTCCGGCGTCGGTAAACCAGGCACGGATGGACATACCATGGCGGTCATCGATATTCCGACACGGAAATTAGTTCACACCTTCGACTTCAACCACCCGGTGCGGCCACACTGCGCCGTGTACGACACCCGGCGCGGGCTGCTGTATGTCACGACCGAGCTGGACCAGGCCATCACGATCATCAATCCTCACACCCTCAAGATCGTCGGCAAGATCCCGACCGGACAGGTGGAGTCGCACATGCTGGTTGTCTCCCACGACGGGCGCTTTGGCTACACGGCCAACGTGGGGCCAGGAACAGTTTCAGTTCTCGACATGCAGGCGCATAAGACCCTCGCAATTATCCCCATCTCTGCCGAGACACAGCGGATCTCGATCTCCAATGACGACCAGGAAGTCTTTACCGCCGACCAGACGAAGCCTCAGCTCGCGGTGATCGACACGGCTACCCACCGTGTGGCCGGGTGGATCCCGTTGCCCGCTATCGGATACGGCACGGCTCCCACCAAGGATGGCCGCTGGCTGCTTGTAGCGCTGCGGGCGCCCGGCCAGATCGCCGTGATCGATCTGGCTTCGCGAAAGATGGCACGCACGGTCAAGGTACCGGGCGTTCCCACCGAAATCCTGATGCGTCCTGACGGCAACGTCGCGTATGTGAGTTGCGGCAAGGAAGTCGCCGCGATCAACCTGTCCAAGTGGACCGTCGAGGCAACCATCGATGCGGGCAATGGGGCAGATGGGCTGGCTTGGGCGCAGTAAGGAAAGGGTGGCAGTGTAGGTCGATGGCGCATGGTCTGGCCTGTCGAATTCAGGGAACGTTGTGATGGCAAGTCGTTGATTGGAGCATTCGAGGAGATACATGATTACGAGGCGTGAGTTTCTGGATAAGGTAGCGACCGGTACGGCGGGACTGGCTCTTTCATCGACGGCGAAGAGTTACGGCCAGATCATGGGCTCGAATGGCCGTTTGAATTTCGCGGTCATCGGTCTGAACTCAAGGGCCTATGCGCACCTTTCGGCGCTGCGGGCTAATAAAGCGAACGCTCGTATCTCGCATGTCTGCGATGTGGACAGCCGCATTCTCGCCAAGTTTGCCGCGGCCACGCAGCAGCAGATGGGTGAGGCTCCGGCCACCGACAAGGACTTCCGCAATATCCTGGCGCTGAAAGAAGTCGATGCCATCACCATCGCCACTCCGGACCACTGGCATGCACCCATGGCTATCCTCGGACTGCAGGCGGGGAAGAACGTGTATGTCGAGAAGCCTTGCAGCCACAATCCCGGCGAAGGGGTAATGCTGGTGGAAGCGCAGAAGAAGTACGGCAAGCTGGTCCAGATGGGCACACAGCAGCGCTCCTCGCCGAACACCATGGAGATCGTGGACAAGATTCACAACGGCCTGCTCGGCCGGGCCTACTTCGCGAAAGCCTGGTACAGCAACACACGCAAATCGATCGGCTATGGTCAGCCCGCGCCGGTGCCGGAGCAGCTCGATTGGGACCTGTGGCAGGGGCCGGCGCCGCGCCAGGCCTACAAGAACAACGTGCAGCCCTACAACTGGCACTGGTTCCGCATCTGGGGAACCGGCGAGGCCCTGAATAACGGCACGCACGAAGTAGACGTTTGCCGCTGGGCGCTGGGCGTCGACTTTCCTGACCGGATCACGGCCCAGGGCGATCGCTACGCCTTCAAGGACGACTGGCAGTTCTACGACACCCTGATGACCAGCTTCACCTACCCCGACAAGATGATCTCGTGGGAGTGCAAGTGTTGCAACGGCATGAAGTACTACGATCGCGATCGCGGTTCGACCATCGTGGGCACCACCGGAACGGCGCTGATCGATCGCGGCGGCTATGAAGTTTATGACCTGAAAGGCGCCAAGATCAGTGAAGCGAAGGTGGGTCAATCCAGTTCATCGGCCGACCTGGTCGGCGCCGATTGGATGACGGATGCGCACTTTGCAAACTTCATCGCCGGCATTCAGCACGGCGCAAAACTGAATGCGCCGGTCTCGGTCGGTAATGTTGCCGTAACCATGTTGCAGCTTACAAACGTTGCGTGGGAGGTCAAGCGCGAGTTGGTCCTCGACACCAGCAATGCCCATGTGCAGAACGATCCCGCGGCCATGAAGATGTGGAATCGCGA
>CAXUIM010000353.1:0-4203 GCA_964250885.1 uncultured Acidobacteriaceae bacterium
TCATAGCTGCGGTCGAAGCGGAGCACAGCGGCCCACTCGCCCTTGCGATCCTCCTGCCAGACGATCCGGCCGCCGAGGATCGCGGCGATCTCCGCGGGGCTCAGATCGCGGGTGGCGGCGAACTCCTGGCCGCGGCGCGAGTTGGGGTGGCTGAGAAGATAGCGCCGAAACGCCGGGGCAAGGAAGTGCGTGGTGAAGACGATCGCGGTGTCATAACGGCCCGGCTCCTGCGCCGCCTGGCGAATCTGGGGGAGAGTGAAGTTCTTGATGGAGAAGGCGTGGATGGGATGCGTGACATAGCCGAGCTCCGGACGGAAGAGATCCGCGGATACGGGCCATGCCGTGAGGACGGTAGCCTCCGGGTAGTGCCGGGCGACGAAATCGATGGCGTCCTGGTGAACCACGATCATGTCGCGGTAGGTGAGATTGTCTTCCGGGGCAAAGGAGGTCGGCGGATTGAGCCAGAGAGCGCTGACGAATGCGGCGGCGGTCGCCGCAACGAGAAAGGGCCAGCGGCTGGTTCTCGTGCGCCATACATCGACGCAGACCAGCAGGATCAATGGGTATATGGGCAGGAGATAACGGGTCAGCAAAGCTCCGCCGAGAACGGAGAAGAAGATCCAGTTGGCTGCAATCAGCACGGCAATGCAGCGCAGCGCCGAGCGGGAGAGCGGGGCGCCGGCGTCCTTCGACCGGCGTGGAAGCAGCAGACAGGCAAACGCGAAGACTATGGGAAGCCAGATGTTGCGCTGCCAGAACAGGTGCAGAAAGCGATAGCGAAGCGCGGTGGCCAGGTGGCCTATGGTGAAGTTGGCGGTCGCGTTATATCGCAGAAACTCTGGATTGCCGAACATGAACCCGGTGACGTAGCGATGGTAGACATACCAGGCCAGCAAAGGCGCGATCGGCAGCAGGAGCGTCGCGATCCAGCGGAGGTGCTCGCGGCGCCGTGCAGGGAGGCGGCGGTCGCGGTGCAGGAGCGCCAGCCGCAGAACAGCCAGTGCCAGAGGCTGAACGATGGCGGTCTCCTTGGACAGAGCCGCCAGGGAGAAGAGGGTAGCGACCGCAGCGTATGCATGCGGCGGACCAGAGACAGAGGCTGTGGCGGTGCGTCGCCTCGGGTCAGTGGACGGGCTCGCGTCTGAATCGATGGGCAGATAGATGGCGAAGGCCCAGAGGGCGAACGCCGTGGCGAAGATGTCGGCATGAGCCAGTGAACTTTGCGCGAACCAGATGGGATAGATCGCCGTGAGCAGCGTGACGGCGGCCGCGGTTGATGCATTCACCAGGCGCTCGACTAGCCGGAATACCGCCAGCAGTGCCGCGGCGGCAAAGGCGCAGACCAGCAGCCTTGTCGCCACGATGTGAAAGCCCACTATGTGCCAGAAGACGCCCAGAACCACATTGGGAAGCGGCGGGTGGGCGTTGGTGTAGTGCGGGATCAGCTTGCCGTGATGAAAGAAATCCAGTGCGGCGGGAATGTAGTAGCCGCCCTCATCCCAGTAATACGGCAGGCGCAGCAGCGTCAGGTGACCGAGCGCCACCAGGGCGAAGAAGATGGCGAAGAGAAGAGGAGAGGGCAGAGCCGCAAACGCACTCGCGCCGTGCCGCATCCGGCCGGAGGCAGATCGTACGGAGGACTTCAGTGGATGGGTCCATTGCCGTTCCCGTAGCGCGGGGCGCCGGCCGCATTTCCCTCCAGCACGATCGGGCCGAAGGTCTGCTCGTATTGCGCGACATTATGCCCCAGTATGTTGAACAGGGCCTTCGCCTGCTGCGGGCTCAGATAGACACCCTGGAAGTTGTCGATCCTCACATGATCCGGCCCTTGAACTTCAGAGTCCATACGGCCGAAGACCAGCAGGAAATCCCAGACTGAGAGCCGGACTTGTACGCTGTTCGCATAGGAGTCCCGGTAGTCCGCTGTCTTTTCAAGCGTAACGCGGGTGTTGTCGGGTTGGGTGATGGTCTGGCTCATAAACGGCTGCTCTCTGGTCGGGTAGTGTTACTCGATTGGTGCGGCGGAGTGTCGATCCCTGGCGCCACGCAAAGGTCACAATAAACGCAAAGGTCATAATAAAACAGTGCGGGAGGAACGTGGTGCGGGAGAGGGGACTTGAACCCCTACGCCTTTCGGCACAGGCTTCTAAGACCTGCGTGTCTGCCATTTCACCACTCCCGCGGTGAACTCTGGAGCAATATCGGGGTTGCTGTATCCAGGGCTGCGAACGTCAAGTGGCTCTTCCCGGGAAAAGCCACCCTGCACACTGCTCCCGAGGGGCACGGTGCCCCGGTTATTGCTCTAAGCGTACCGGCAAGCGGGACCGGTTGCAATCGGCTTGGAGGCGTGCCAGTCACAGCGGCCACAGTCCACTGACGGGAATGGGAACCGGAACGGGTGAGGCTTCAGGGCGGAAAATCGAAGCCCAGCAAGGGAGCCCGGTTCCAATCTGAACCCGCCTGGAAAGAATTGCAGCGGAATCCGGGCTATTGACGAACTAGGGCGCTGCCGATGACGTCTGACATATACAGAGCAGAGGTACAGAACGAGCGGAAGCAGGGCCGAAAAGCCCGGGGTTTGCGACCGAGGCCAGAGTTAGTGCATCCTATGTAGGAAAGTTGATAAAGGAACACTCAACATGCCAAATGAATTTGTAAGCGTCATCAAGGCGAACTCGGCTAAAGGTTCTGTGGATGAGCCGCGGGGGCGGTCCTATCCCGTTCTGCCTGTGCGCGATACGGTGCTTTTCCCACACGCCGTCCTGCCTCTGACTGTGGGTCGCGAGAGCTCCATTCAGCTGATCCAATCCCTGGGGGAGGAAAAGACGATTCTGGTCGTCGCCCAGCGCGATGCTCGCCAGGATGCGCCCGGTGGAGCCGATCTGCACACCATCGGAACGCGCGCGACCGTACACAAGGTCGTCAAGATGCCGAACCAAAGCCTGTTTGTATTCACCGAGGGCACCGAGCGGGTTCGGCTGGGGAACTTCAGTCAGACCGAGCCATTCCTGTGCGCGGAATACGAGCCGCTCGCCGACTCCACGCCGGAGAAATCGCCCGAGTCTGAGGCTTTGCAGCGCAGCGTGCTGGGGCAGTTTCAGCAGATCGTGAGCTCGTCGTCCACTCTGTCGGACGACTTGCAGACGATTGCGCTGAATATTGAAGATCCTGTGCGGCTGTCCGATTTCATCGCGGCCAGTCTGCCGTTTCTCACCACACAGGAGAAGCAGGACCTGCTGGAGACGACCGACGTGAAGGTTCGGCTGGAGAAGATCAACAGCCACCTCGCCAAAGAGCTCGAAGTCCAGCAGCTGCGCAACAAGATCCAGACCGAGGTGCAGGACTCCGTACAGCAGTCTCAGCGCGACTTCTATCTGCGGGAGCAGATGAAAGCCATTCAGAAAGAGCTGGGCGATCTGGATGAAACCCAGAAAGACGTAGCCGAGCTTCGGGAAAAGATTGAAGCGGCCGGCATGACCGATGAGATCAAGAAGGACGCCCTCAAGGAACTTTCGCGGCTCGCGCGGATGAATCCCGCCGCGGCCGACTACTCGCTGACGCGCAATTATGTGGAGTGGCTGGCGGTTTTACCGTGGTCGAAGGGCTCCGCTGGCGAAGTCGATATCCGGAAGGCGCAGGAAGTGCTGGACGAGGATCACTACGGCCTGAAGAAGGTGAAGGACCGCATTCTCGACTACCTCAGCGTACGCCGGCTGAAACCAGACATGAAGGGACCCATTCTGTGCTTCGTGGGGCCTCCGGGCGTGGGTAAGACATCCCTCGGCCGTAGCATCGCGCGCGCCCTCGGACGGAAGTTCAGCCGAATCTCTCTGGGTGGTATGCACGATGAGGCGGAGATCCGCGGCCACCGGCGTACCTACATCGGGGCTCTGCCCGGACAGATCATTCAGCATCTGAAGCGGGTCGAGGTCAACGATCCGGTGTTCATGCTGGATGAGATCGATAAGCTGGGCCGTGATTTTCGCGGCGACCCCGCAAGCGCTCTGCTGGAGACGCTCGATCCGGAACAGAACAACACTTTCCGCGACAACTATCTGGATCAGCCTTTCGATCTGAGCAAGGTGCTGTTTATCTGTACAGCCAACCAGCTGGACACGATTCCGGCGCCCCTGCTGGATCGGATGGAAATCATAGAGTTGACCGGCTATACCGAAGAGGAGAAGGTCAACATTGCGGAGCGCT
>CAXUIM010000354.1:0-4188 GCA_964250885.1 uncultured Acidobacteriaceae bacterium
CTAGGTCGAGTAGTCGGCGTTGATGCGGACATACTCCTGGGTCAGGTCGCAGGTGATGAAGTGCGATCGGCCGGAGCTCCCACTGCTGCCGCTCGCGCCGTTGCCGGCTGCGCCGCTCTCGCCCAAATCCAGCTCAATGGTGTACTCGCGGGCGCTCATGGCGGCGTGAGTCGCGGCTTCGTCGAAGCCGGGAGCCACCACGCCGCGCTCGAAGACCGGTAGACCGGCGATGGTGACGGTGACCTGAGTTGGATTGAACGCCACGCCGGCGCGTCCTGCGGCGGCCAGCAGGCGCCCCCAGTTGGGATCGGCGCTCGACCAGGCCGTCTTGCACAGCGGGGAGCTCGCGATGGTGCGGGCGACCTGTGCGGCGTCGGCATTAGACCGCGCACCGCGCACCACAAGCCGCACGATGTGCGTGACGCCCTCGCCGTCGTCCACGATCTGGTGGGCCAGCGACGCGCAGACCGCGGCCAGCGCGCTGGCGAAGGCGACCTGCGCCACGCCGCTGAAGGGAACGCCGCTCTTTCCACTGGCCAGCAGAAGCACGGTGTCGTTGGTGGACATATCCCCATCCACTGAGATGGAGTTGAAGCTGCCCGCAACCGCAGGCTCCAACAAGGCTTGCAGCTCGGCCGGCGTGGCGTTCAGATCGGTGAACAGGTATACCAGCATCGTTGCATGCGGGGCTTGTGAAGTGGAGACAAGTTGCGGCCCGATCATGCCGGCTCCCTTGGCACAGCCATAGACGCTCACCGTGCGGCCCTGGGCTTCGAAGCTGGCGTAGGCCACTTTGATCCGCGTGTCGGTGGTGAGGATGGCCGTGGCGAAAGCCACCGCGTGCTGCGCTGTGTCTCCCAATGCAGCCCGGGCCGCCGGAATCGCATGCAGCAGCTTTTCGGTGGGCAGGGGAACGCCGATGATGCCGGTGGAAGAAGGAAAGATCTCGTCGAAGACGCAGCCGAAGGCATCGGCGGCTGCGACGCAGGTCTGCCTGCAGGCTTCAATGCCAGGCTCCCCGGTGGCGCAGTTTGCGTTGCCGGCGTTGACCAGGACGGCCGAGACCCGGCCGCGGCTGATGTTCATATGGCGCCGCCCGACGATCACCGGCGCCGCCACAACCTGATTGCTGGTGAACATGGCGGCGGCGTTGGCTCCGCCTTCGCAGACGGCGAGTGCCAGGTCGGGTTTGCCGCTGGCCTTGAGACCGGCCGTCACCGCGGACCAGCGGAAGCCCTGAGGAAGTTTGTTGGTCGAAGTGCTCATTTCTGATATAGGGAACACCGCAGCAAAATTGGTTAGATGCGGATTCACCAGAGAGACTCCTGAACCACGTTCCGGTGCGCCATTCAGGGCGCTCACTGCGGCCGTGAGTTGCCGCGAGATCCCCGCACCTGCAACCCACGAGCCTGACGCGGCCCGCGAATCAATCAGCCACCGGGGACATATGAGGGTCGCCCGCACGAAGCGGAGACGGGCGAGGCTGCGGCGTATACTCAGCTGGGTACGAGGGCAAGCGCGAAACCGGACCGATCGACGCGCACTCGTGTGGGGAGCTCAACGCGATGAGCAGCAACGGCAACGGCAATCACGGCAGCAATGGCAACGGGACCCACAGCGACGGCGCGCATGCCAATGACAATGCGGCGCAAAGCCAGACAAGGGCGCCGGCGAGCGCGGAGTATTCGGTCCCGACGCCGCGCAGCGAGTGGATCGTCCAGCGCAAGGAGCAGGCGGCGCGAACCGGCGATTCGAATATGAGCCAGATGCACTTCGCGCGCCAGGGCCTGATCACCGAAGAGATGGCTTTCGTGGCGCACAAGGAGAAGCTCTCTCCGGAGTTGGTGCGCTCCGAGATCGCCAGGGGAACCATGATCATCCCGGCCAACATCAACCATCCGGAGCTGGAGCCGATGGCCATCGGCGTCGAGAGCCTGTGCAAGATCAACGCCAATATCGGCAACTCCGCCCTGGTCTCGAATGTGGACGAAGAGCTGCGCAAGCTGCATACGGCCGTGCACTACGGCGCGGATACGGTCATGGATCTCTCCACCGGGGGCGACATTCCCATGATCCGTGAGGCCATCCTGCGTCACTCGCCAGTGCCGATCGGGACGGTGCCGCTGTATGAGGCGCTCTCGCGCGTAAAGCGGGTGGAAGACCTGAACATCGACCTGTATCTGGAGGTGATCGAAGAGCAGGCGCAGCAGGGTGTCGATTACTTCACCATCCATGCGGGCGTGCTGGTGCAGTATGTGCCGATGGTTTCCAGACGCATCACCGGCATCGTCAGCCGCGGCGGCGCCATCATGGCGCAGTGGATGACCGCGCATCACAAGCAGAATTTCCTGTATGAAAACTTCGACCGCATCACCAGGCTCATGGCCCGGTACGACGTCAGCTACTCGTTGGGCGACGGTCTTCGGCCCGGCTGCGTGGCCGATGCCAGCGACGAGGCCCAGTTCGCCGAGTTGAAGACGCTGGGCGAACTGACCCGGCAGGCCTGGAAGGATGATGTTCAGGTCATGATCGAAGGCCCCGGTCACGTGCCCATGGACAAGATCAAGGAGCAGGTGGACAAGGAGGTCGAGCTCTGCGACGGGGCTCCGTTCTACGTGCTGGGGCCGCTCGTGACTGACATTGCGCCGGGCTACGACCACATCACCTCGGCCATCGGTGCGGCGATGATCGGTTGGCACGGCGCTGCGATGCTGTGCTACGTAACGCCCAAGGAGCATCTGGGCCTGCCCAACGAGAAGGATGTGAAGGACGGCATCATCGCCTATAAAATTTCCGCGCATGCCGCCGACATCGCGCGTCACCGTCCGGGCGCTCGCGACCGCGATGATGCGATCTCCCACGCCCGCTACACGTTCGATTGGGACAAGCAGTTCGCGCTTTCGCTCGATCCTGATACAGCACGCAGCATGCACGACGAGACGCTGCCCGATGACTATTACAAGGAAGCGGCCTTCTGCTCGATGTGCGGTCCGAAGTTCTGCTCGATGAACTGGTCCAGCAAGGTGGACAAGTTCAACGAAGAGGTGCATGGCTTGAAGAAGCCCGATCTGACCCAGATCGTGACCGAGCAGATGGCTCTGCGGCAGTAGCGCCCTTTCTGCGGGTGTACAGCGAAGCCTCAGGGGGCTTTGTTCCCATATTGAAAAGGCGCTTCTGAGATTCTGGAGAACTCCAAAGCACAGGAGAAAGGCTCCAGATCTATTGCCGCCGACTCAGTATTCGGCGGCAATAGCGTCCAGGACCGGGTTGTGGGCCGGGTGCGGTCAAGCCCGCGTTTGAGGAGAGAAGGACACGGAGGTCCACGAATTGGGCGGGCCTTCTGCTAGAGCAAATTACCTGAAGCTGTGGAGCGGGCGATTTTGAGAGTTCCGTCTTTCTCCGTCAAGAACGGCGGTTTGGTCTTAGTGGCTCTCAGCACACCATCAGGCAATTGCTGTTGCGGCAGTCTCACCGGTTGCGATTCTTGGGTGCTCCATCCGGCCACGACGGTTTGAAATACACGATTGTCAGGAAAAAGTAGGCCAACAGGCGTTCGTACATAAGCCTCTCCGCGTGCACGAGGACGACACATTTTCCGTATCGGCAGGATCCGCGAGCGCATGAGGGCGTAATCTCTTTCGGTGCAATTCTGTGCCGGGCTGCTACAGCCCAGGGAGGGACCGTCCCCAAATGAGGGAAGTAACGGATCTGGGGCAATGTAGAGGGTACTTTTAGGTCCGACGGCCGTTCCGGCGAAGGAAACGGCCATCGCACATCCATAGGCCTAAACAGGAGAAATACCTTCAGGCCTCAACAGGAGAAATGCCTTGGAAGAGCTTTTCAGCCTGAGGGAAGGCTTGTTTGAGAACAGCGGCCGTATACAGCGGGCACCGGCCATCCTCACACGTTACGGCTATACTCCCTGAAACTCGCTCCGCACTGACGATACGGCAGGTGGGTGTGATACTCGTGGGCAGCATCGGACCCCCTGATCTCGGCTTCGGAGAGAGCCTCTTCCTGAACTCCGGTCCACTCGGCTTCTCTATCTTCGGCACCGCGATACACCCTCTGAAGCTCGGCCCATTGGGCCTGAATGGCTTGCTCCCGGCGCTCGAACTCCTGTCTCGCTCTCACGTGTACTGTGACGTCGCTCGCCTGAACCATGATGCCTCCATTCACATCTTCCCG
>CAXUIM010000355.1:0-4180 GCA_964250885.1 uncultured Acidobacteriaceae bacterium
GCGCCAATCCAGAATCCGCGCGCGGCCACGGTGGACGAGCTGTTGGCGGTGGCGGAACGGTTGCAGGTGCCGGCCCATGCCGCGGCGCATGTGCCCGCGGCTCTGGCCCAGGCGCGGGCTATCACGCCGGCAGAGGGCGTGATTGTCGGAACCGGGTCGGTTTATCTGGTGGGGGAGCTGCGCGCCCTGGCTGGTGGGGGAGCCGCGAGCCCTGGCCAGCGCTGACTCATTCGGGCCAGCCCCGACCTGGCTACTCCGGGCCGGCGGTGTTTAGGGGAATACCTGCTCTACCATGAAGAGAGCATGCCTGCAGCTAAACCCATCCTGGACTCGGAAGGAACGGAGCCGGAGGGAACGAAGCCGGAGGGAACGGAGCCGGGGGACCGCGTTGCGGTCACACCCGATCCGCAACCGGCTACGGTTCCGTTTGCTCTACGCTGGCTCACCTATCTGCTGCTGCTGCCGCTGATTGCGGTGGCGACGGCGTTTTTTGGCACCATCTCCCTGGCGGCCGGCCTGTGGGATGGGAGCGGGCGCCGGCAGCACGCTATTGCGCGCGCCTGGGCGCGGGTGTTGCTGCGGCTGGCGCTGTCGCCGGTCACCCTGGAGCATGCGGAGCGGCTGCGCGCGGAGCCGCTCGCGGTGTACGCGTCCAATCACCTGAGCTACTACGACACCCCGGTGCTTTTCGCAAAGCTCCCTTTCCAGTTCCGGATCTTGGCCAAGGCGCCGCTGTGGAAGATTCCGTTCATCGGGTGGTACCTGCAGCGGTCCGGCCAGGTCGCGATCGACCAAAGCTCGGCCCGCGCGGGCGTGCAGAGCCTGGGACGGGGCGTGGCCACGCTGCAGAGCGGTCTGCCGCTGGTGATCTTTCCGGAGGGCGGACGCGCCGCCGATGGAGAGCTGCAGCAGCTGGCGGCGGGCGCGGCCTGGATGGCCATCAAGGCGCAGGTGCCGCTGATTCCACTTACCCTGGTCGGGACCTACGAGCTGCTGCCGATCCACGTCTATGCGCTGCGGCCGCGGCCGCTCAGGCTGATCGTCGGCGAGCCGATTGCGACCGCGGGCCTGACCACGCGCGATGCCGAGGCGCTGACCGAGAGGCTGCGCGCCGTCATCCACGCGGCGTATGTGGCCGGCCAGGTTTAGCTTCCCTGATCGCTGATCAAAAGTTAGCCGAAGCATCCAGTACACTCGCTCCTGTGATTGCGCATATCCGGGGACAGATCCTGAGCAAGACGCCCAGCGCCGTGGTGGTGGACTGCGGCGGTGTGGGCTATGAGCTGGCCATCTCGGTGGCCACCTACACCGAGTTGCGCGACATCGGCGCCGACGCCCGGCTGCACGTGCACACCCACGTGCGCGAGGACGCGCTGCTGCTGTTTGGCTTCGCGGAGCTGACCGAGAAGCGGCTGTTCGAGAAGCTGCTCACCATATCCGGCATAGGACCCAAGCTGGCGATAACGGTGCTCAGCGGCATCAGCGCGGACCGGCTGGTGGCGGCCATCCGGGCGGGCGATCACGCCACGCTCACCCGGATTCCCGGCATCGGCAAGAAGACGGCCGAGCGCGTGGTTCTGGAGCTGAAGGACAAGCTCGACGATATGGCGCCCTCCACGGCCGCGAGCGCCGCTCCCGTGTCGCTCGGTGCGGTCGCCGATGACGTGCTGAGCGCGCTCGTGAACCTGGGCTACGCCCGCCCGGCGGCGCAAAAAGCAGTCGAGAGCGCGGCCCGGGATCGAGCCGTCGCGACCGATTTCGAGCTTCTGTTCCGGGCCGCGATGGCCGCGGTCCGATAATCATCTCCCGGCTCCCTCTTGCCGCGGACCGCGAGTCCTGAGGGAAGGCGAGGTAAAAATGCGGCAACTCCGGTCCTTCTTCGCATCCTATTAAGGTTCGCTGCCAGTGCTGACTGCGGTGTGCCTTTGCCTGGCATCTTCGACCGCGTAGCTTCGCAGGTTGTGCAGGCGCGCTTCAGGAGAGGTTTCAATGAACCAAGCTCAGCCACCGCTGCAGATGTGGGGCGGCATGGAATGCACGATCAATCGGGTCGGCTCGACCTACTTCGATCAACTGGCGCTGTCGGGAAATCTGCAGCGGATCGAGCAGGACACGCGCCGCTTTGCGGATCTGGGGCTGCGAACGCTGCGCACCTGCCTTCAATGGGAGCGCTTTCAGGCAACGCAAGCCGCGGGCGGCGATCCGTGGGCTGTATTCGATGAAACGATGAACAGTCTGCAGGCGGAGACGATCGAACCGATCGTGGGTCTGATACACCACGGCAGCGGGCCGCCCTCCACCAGCCTTATCGATCTGGAGTTCCCGGAGAAGCTGGCGGACTATGCGTTCCAGGTGGCCCGCCGGTATCCGTGGGTGACGGCTTACACGCCGGTCAATGAGCCGAACACGACGGCGCGTTTCTCCTGTCTGTATGGGCACTGGTTTCCGCATCATCACAGTCTTGCCAGTTACGCACGCGCCATGGTCAACCAGGTGAAGGGCACAGTGCTGTCCATGCAGGCCATTCGCAGTGTGCAGCCCAGGGCGCGGCTGATTACGACCGAAGATGCGGGACGGATTTCCTCCACAGAGCCGCTGCACGCAGAGCGCGCGTTTCGCGAGGCTCGCCGCTGGCTCTGCACCGACCTGCTCTGCGGTTGCGTGCAGCCCGGGCATGGGCTCTATCTCTGGCTGCTGGAGAACGGGATCGGTGCCGGAGAACTGCGCTGGCTGGCCGACAACGCCTGTCCGCCGGATGTGCTGGGGCTGAATTACTACCTCACCAGCGATCGATTCCTGGACCACCGAACCGAAATCTACCCACCTGAATTGGCGGGCGGAGACACGGGGGGGCAGCCCTGGGTCGATATCGAAGCGCTGCGGGTGGATCCAGCGGGGCTGGCCGGCGCCCGCGATATCCTGCTGGATGGATGGAAGCGGTATGGGGTTCCGGTCGCGATCACGGAGTGCCACCTCGGTGATTGCCCCGAGAACCAGGTGCAATGGCTCGCGGAGATCTGGAACGGAGCTCTCGAAGCCCGGGCCGCCGGGGCGGAGGTGGTGGCGGTGACGGCGTGGGCTCTGCTGGGCTCGTTCAACTGGCCTTGTCTCTGCACCCAGGATCTCGGCCTGTACGAGCCGGGCGTATTCACGCTGGGAACGCCGGGCGGCGAGCCGCAAGCGACGCCGTTGGCGGCCGCGATCCGCGAGTCGGCCACCTCTGGATCTGGAGCTGCCGGAAAGCCTGATCAACGCAGCTGGTGGCGTGAAGAGACCCGGCTCATTTTTCCCGCGCCATAAAGTTGCGTCTCCCGCGCCATAGAGTGGCGTTTCCCGCGCGATAGAGTGGCGTCTCCCGCGCTATAGAGTGGCGTTTCCCGCGCGATAGAGTGGCGTTTCCGGAAACAGTCTTGAGCTGGTACGCTCCGGGGACACCCTACTCGAATCATGCTCAAGACTCCGCGGCGGCCGCGATCCGCTACGCTCCGCGCGGTAGCGGATCGCGAACTCGTCCCACATCTGTCCTTCCTGCACCCTCCTCGCTCTGAGCCGTCCCCTTGCGATTCCGGGCCGCGATGGCCGCGGCCGATAAGTACAAATCCTTCTTCAAGGTCTTCGCGGCGATTACCTGGCAGGTAATTGCGGCCCTCTTCATAACCGCCGATATTGGAAGAGCAACAACTGATTCGAAGAGCAAGGAGAAAGCCATGAACACATTGACTATGACAAAGATGGATCCGCCGGCGTGGCTGCTGGCTTTTTGGAAAGAGATCGACGATAAGACCTTCGCTGCCGGCTTCGACTGCTTCGTCGAAGATGCGACGTGTCAGCTCGGCGTCGCGCAATGGGACGGACGCGAACAGATCCGCGAAAATCTACGCGCCTTTATCGACACCGGGTTTACGGCGCATCACGACGTCGCCGAATACTGGGACAGTGGGCCGCTGAAGGTCTTTCGCGGTATCGTGACCATGACGCCGGATGACAGCAGCAAGCCAACCGTGAAGCCCGTCATGACCCACTTCTTCTACATGGATGAAGCGCAACCGGACAAGGTTCGTAGCTGGATCGGTTCCGTCGGTCCGGTCCAGTTCTAGGAGCTTGTTGAAAATCGGCTTTTGTGGGTTCGCTAGCTTCGCGAAACCCGCTTTGATTGCGGGTTTCGTACTTGCCTCGCGGA
>CAXUIM010000356.1:0-4176 GCA_964250885.1 uncultured Acidobacteriaceae bacterium
TCGAGGCTAGCTGGCAGAGCTTGTAACGGTTGGTTACGTGCGTGAGTGCTCCAAATATAAGATCTGAGCGCATGAATGGGTTCTCCTTCGATTTGGGCGAGGCCGCCGGACGTCGCAGCAGGCTGCGTGTACCGTGCTTGTATGCCTCGGAATCCGGTTGACCGGAGGGCTCTACAGAGCCGGATAACTATTAGACGACTACATTACAGTGGAGGTTCACATGTTTCGTGCAGAGAGATCCGACCGCGGGTTGGGGAGACGCAGCAGCAGCAGCAACTGTGCGAAAGGATAGTGCTGGGTTTTCCTCCGCGGGACCAGACTGGGTGTTCACCGATCCGGACTGCGCTCGGTGAGGTCTGTCCTTGTTAACACGGCAACCCATAGAATCTCGTCGACAGTTGAGGTCGATCGGAAAGGGTGCGGAGGGTGTTTTAGATCACAAGCGGTGAAACCGCTTACAGGAAGTCAAAGCCGACAGAAGGCCAATGTTCCTGCTGAATTGGACATTAAACCCTGCACGGCTGCGGGTCAATGATTTTTTTCAATTTTCATATCCCAAATTCGCATTTAGGGATATTTCTGTGTACTCGAGTAAAAACTGTGAAAACCATACAACCCGGAGAGCCTCGGACCTGGAGCGAATGCGCTTAAGAATGCTCTTAGGTACCGCTCGCACGGACTCGCATGGACTCGCATGGAGACGATTCCGCTCCGGTCCAAACCTTCGTGGCGGTGCGGGTCTCTCCAGCCGCAGCGTTCGGCGGCCGCCGCGGCTGGGCGCCGGGCCGGCCGTTGCCTCACGCCCAATAGCTGCGGTCCAGAGTGCGGTACTGAATGGCTTCGGCGATGTGCTTCACCGCGATGGCCTCGGCAGCCTCCAGATCGGCGATGGTGCGGGCCACCTTGAGAATCCGGTCGTGAGCGCGCGCGCTGAGTCCCTGCTGCTGCATGGCTCGCTCGAGCAGACGCTCCGCGTCGCTGGAGAGCTCGCAAAACGTGCGAATCTGCTGTGTCGACATCTGAGCGTTCGAGAAGACAGCGCGGCTGGCCGCCCGGGCGGAGCCAGTCGTTCGGGCGGGGGTTAGCAGAAACCGGTCATGCTGGCGCTCACGGGCAGCCAGCACGCGGCTGCGAATCTCGGCCGAGCCTTCGGACGCCGCGCCGCCGCGCAGCTCCTTGTACTGCACCGCGGGAACTTCAATGTGGATGTCAATACGATCCAGCAAGGGGCCGCTCACTTTCGCCACATATCGCTGGATCATGGGCGGTGTGCACATGCATTCGCGCGACTTGTCATTGAAATAACCGCAGGGGCACGGGTTCATGGCGGCGGCGAGCATGAAGCGTGCCGGGAAGCTCAGGCTCATGGCGGCGCGGGATATGGTCACGTTGCCGTCCTCGAGCGGCTGGCGCAGAACCTCGAGCACGTTACGGGGAAACTCCGGCAGTTCGTCCAGGAAGAGCAGACCGTTGTGCGCGAGGGAGACTTCGCCGGGACGGGGAATCACGCCGCCGCCGATCAGGCCGGCATCGGACACGGTGTGATGCGGGGAGCGGAACGGGCGATGCGTCACCAGGCCCTGCTCCGCATCCAGTATGCCGGCCACGGAGTGTATCTTGGTGGTCTCCAGAGCCTCCTCAAAACGCAGCGGAGTCAGGATGGAGGGCAGCCGCTTGGCCAGCATGGTCTTGCCGGAGCCGGGCGGCCCGATCATCAGGATGTTATGGCCGCCCGCGGCGGCGACTTCGAGGGCGCGCTTGGCGACGTGCTGGCCCCGCACGTCGCGGAAGTCGGCCTGGTATTCAGGCGGAGCGTTCAGCAGGGCGGCGCTGTCGACGGCGAGCGGCTGCGCGAACATGTTGCCCTGCGCCGCGGAGTTGAGCAGCTCCCGCACCTCCAGCAGGGAGCGAACGGGATACACGCTGACACCCTGAACCACGGCGGCCTCGCGCGCGTTGGCGGCCGGGAGGATCAGATTGTGGATCTTGGCCGCCCGCGCGGCGACCGCGATGGGCAACATACCCTGAACCGCCCGCAGCGAGCCATCCAGGCCGAGCTCGCCGACCAGAACAAAGTCGCCGAGGTCCTTGATGCTCAGCCCGCCGTACGCGCCCAGGATGCCAATCGCAATCGGGAGATCGAAGCCGGAGCCCTCTTTCTTCAGGTCGGCCGGGGCCAGATTGATGGTGATGCGTGTGGGGGGAAGATCGAAGCCGGAGTTCTTGATGGCGGAGCGGACTCGGTCGCGGGACTCGCGCACGGCGGCGTCCGGCAGTCCCACGGTGGAGAAGGTCTCCTCGGCCTGCTTGATGCCGGAAAAGTCCACCTCGACGTCGATGATATGGGCGTCGATCCCATAGACCGCTGCGCTACGAACCTTGAAGAGCATGTGCCTAATGTTTCCTTGAGGCGGAAGTGCGGCAAGTGTAGCATCCGCGCCCACAGGCACGCCTACAATCGAGGGGGAGCCGAGGCGCATGCAGCGATGAATACGAGTTTGTTCGAATGAATACAAGTTTGTTTGAGTTGTTCAAGATTGGGATTGGGCCCTCCAGTTCGCACACCGTGGGACCCATGCGCGCCGCGCTGCGCTTTGTGCGGGAGCTGGAGGACCGCAATGCGCTGGGGCAGGTGGCTTCCGTCACCTGCGAGCTATACGGTTCGCTGGCGCTTACCGGGGTGGGACACGGAACCGATCGTGCGGTGTTGTTGGGTCTGGCCGGCGAAGCGCCGGATACGGTCGATCCGGAGAAGGTAGCGGGCCTTGTCGCAGAGGTGCGCTCCACGCGGCGGCTGCGGCTGGCGGGGCGGCAGGAGATTCCGTTCCGCGAGAACGAGCACCTGCTGTTTCGCCGCGATCAGATGTATCCCGAGGGCGGCAAGACGACCCATCCCAATGGCATTCGCTTCACGGCGCGAACCGCGAGTGGGGATCGGCTCGCCGAAGCGGTGTTTTATTCAGTAGGCGGCGGATTCATCGTGTCGGCCGCAGAGTTGGCCGCTCCCCAGGCCAGCAGCGGTGGCTCGCGGAGGCGGGTGGTGCCGTTCTCTTTCTCGAGCGCCGCCGAGCTGCTGCAACTCGCGGCGGAGAAGCGATTGACGATCGCGGAGATGGTCATGGCGAACGAGGTAGCCCTGCTCGGCGATACGTCGAGTCTGCGCCCGGCCGCCGGCGGGGAGGGTGCGGGTGCGGTGCGCGCCTCCGTTCTGGCGCTCTGGGACGTGATGCGCGCGTGCATCGAGCGCGGGATAGCTACGGAGGGAACCTTGCCGGGCGGCCTGAATGTGCGCCGGCGCGCTCCCGGACTGGCGCGCCGGCTGGCAAAGATCGAGGCAGGGAACGGTCTGCGCGATCCGCTGGCGCCGCTCGACTCCGTAACTCTGGTGGCGATGGCGGTGAATGAGGAGAATGCCGCGGGGGGCCGGGTCGTAACCGCTCCCACCAACGGAGCCGCGGGAGTGATTCCCGCCATCGCACACTACTACGTGCACGACGCCGCGGGGGATAAGGTCAACGCTGCGGGCGCGAGTGAGAACAACGATTCAAGTCCCGAGGGGCCGGCTTCCGAGGAGCAGGCTTCCGAGGGGCAGACCCGGTCCCGCATAGAGGACGGGCTGCTGCGCTATTTCCTGACGGCAGCCGCCATCGGGATCCTGTACAAGGAGAACGCCAGCATCTCCGGCGCGGAGGTGGGATGCCAGGGCGAGGTGGGGGTGGCGTGCTCGATGGCAGCCGGCGGCCTGGTCGCCGCGCTGGGCGGGGACAATGCGACCGTGGAGCATGCGGCGGAGATCGCGATGGAGCACAACCTCGGCATGACCTGCGATCCCATCGGCGGCCTGGTGCAGATTCCCTGTATCGAGCGCAATGGCATGGGCGCCGTGAAGGCGGTGAATGCCGCGCGGCTGGCCATGAACGATCAGGACGCGCACAAGGTATCCCTCGACCAGGTGATCGAGACCATGTATCGCACCGGCATGGACATGCAATCGCGCTACAAGGAGACGAGCCTGGCGGGGCTGGCGCTGAATATCATTGAGTGCTGAAGCGGGTTCGACGCTCAGGACTACTAGAGCATTTTTGCTTTTACCGTGAACTGGAATCAGGCGTGCAGTGTCGTTTTTTCGGGAAAAACGACGTTGAGGTCGGCGGCTTCGGTCTACACCTAAAGCAA
>CAXUIM010000357.1:0-4150 GCA_964250885.1 uncultured Acidobacteriaceae bacterium
ACGAATGCAGATAGGGCTATTCCAAAGACGATGGCAGTTTCACGCAACGCCGCGACCATGGCGACAGGGGCCTGCGTCATGGCCCAAAGCACAAGAATGTAGGCCCCCAGGGTGCATGCACCACCAATCAAGCCAAGGTGCCAGCGGCTATAAAGGTGTCTGGTAAAGTCAGCTCGCCGACGCAGCAACGGCCCTATCAAGATTGCAGGAGCAGTCAGCAGGAAGATCCACATCGTGTATGCAATGGGATTTCCGGATAACCGCACGCCGGTTCCATCGACGAGTGTATAGGCGGCAATCACCACGGCATTGATGAGCGCGAAGCGAGTCGTGCGGGTGGCCAGGCTGCCGGTAGAACGGTCCACCAGCACGAGTCCAAGAATCCCACCGCATATCAGGAAGATGCCGCCCCACTCACCTGGGGAGAGTCGTTCCCCAATCAGAGGACCGCTCGCAAGCGCAACAAGTAAAGGCGCTGCCCCCCGCATCAGGGGATAGGCATGGCTCATGTCACCACTGCGGTAGGCGGCCCCGATCAGCAGGAAGTAGGCTACGTGAGTGACGACGGATGCTGCGACGTACGGCCAACTTGGCGGCCTTGGCAAAGGAAGGAATGGAAGTACCGTGGCCGACAACGCAGCGGCACCGCTTGTCACCAGCACAATGTCGAGAAACTTGTCCGGGCTGGATTTCACTATGGCATTCCAACTGGCATGCAGAAGAGCCGCGAAAAGGACAAGTAGCAGGACGGTAGCGGGCAAAAGTGAATCGCTCCGGAAGATCTTAAGGTCAGTATATCGGTTGTGGCGCGGCAGCAACCCATCAGCGCTCCGCACCCGTATCAATGCACCAAAACTCCTCTTGACAAAGCTTCTTGTTCCCTGTTTACTCTAGGCCTTGACTAAATATGCCTATGACAGAGACTGCGTCTCGCGATTTGTTTCCTGGCGCACTCGAGATGATGATCCTCGAGTCACTTCGCCGCCAGCCGGCCCATGGGTATGCGTTGGTGCAGCATATCCAGCAACGATCCAACCACCTGCTGCAGGTGGAAGAGGGCTCGCTGTATCCGGCGCTCCAGAGGCTTCTCAAAGCAAAACTGGTCAAAGCGAAGTGGGGTGTCTCCTCTACCAATCGCCGGGTAAGAACGTATCAGATCACTGATTCCGGTCTTCGCCGTCTGGAGCAGCAGATTTCAAGTTTTGAGCGCATGTTCGAGGGCATCCGGCTCGTCCTCAATCCGACCGAATCCCTGTGAACAAGGAGGCTTTCCATGAACTGGATCCCGGACGTGTTTCGTCGTCGCAGGCTTTTGGACGATTTGTCTGAAGAGGTGCGGCTCCATCTTGAAGAGCGCGTGGAACAGCTGAAGAGCGAGGGCATAAGCCCTCAGGAGGCGGAACGGCAAGCCCGGATCGCGTTCGGCAATCCCGCGCTGGTTGAGGAGCGCAGCCGGGAAGTGTGGCAATGGCCCACTCTGGAGTCCATCTGGAATGATGTGCGCTTTGCGTTACGCCAGTTGCGCCGTTCTCCAGGATTTACCATCGCGGCTGTTCTGACTCTCGCGCTGGCCATCGGCGCCAATGCGGTGGTATTCAGCATTCTGAATGCGTTCCTTCTGCGGCCTCTCAACGTGCGGCAACCGCAACGGTTATTCGAGCTGCAGCATGGAAACGAGACGTCGTCGTACCAGTCGTATCCCGATTACTCCGATCTGCGCGATCATAACCGCACTTTGGATGGAATGATCGCGTACGGCGTCGACGAAGTGGGACTGGAAGCGGGCGGAGACCCAACCGAGGTCTGGGTGGTGGAAGCCACCGGAAACTACTTCGATGTCCTCGGGCTCAAGCCGTATCTGGGACAGTTCTTTCACGCCGCGGACGAGCACGGCCCCAACAGCGCGCCTTCGATTGTGCTGAGTTACGACTACTGGCACACGCACTTCGAGAACGATCGCAGCGTGGTGGGCCGGGTGGTCCGGCTGAATAAGCATCCATTCACCATTCTCGGTGTGGCTGCGCCTACTTTTAACGGCACACTGATGTTCTTCAGTCCGGCTATGTTTGTGCCGATCGTCGAGCAGCCGTCTCTCGGGGAACATGATCTGAATAAGCGCGGAGATCGCTGGATGTTTGAAACTCTGGGACGCCTGAGGCCTGGAGTCACTCCGGCGCAGGCGACCGCGGACCTGAACTCGATCGGAGCGTACCTCGAGAAGACCTACCCCAAAGACGAGAGCAAGATGACCTTCAAGCTGACTCGTCCCGGCCTCTACGGCGACTATCTTGGGCGGCCCGTCAAGGCATTCATGGCTGGATTGATGCTGCTTACAGGGCTCATCCTGCTGGCGGCATGCGCCAATCTGGGCAGCCTGTTTGCCGCTCGCGCCGCCGATCGGTCCCGCGAGATAGCCCTGCGGCTGGCGCTCGGGGCGACCCGCAAGCGAATCCTGAGAGGTTTGTTTACGGAGGCGATCCTGATTTCGCTGGCAGGGGGTACGGTCGGAATCCTGGCAAGCGTTGCGCTGCTGCGAGCCTTGAGTGCGTGGCGGCCATTTACCAGTTGGCCCATCCATCTGGCAGTCAATCCCGATGCCAACGTGTATCTGGTGGCCGTGGTGCTGGCAATAGTCAGCGGTCTGCTCTTTGGGGCGGTTCCGGTGCGGCAAGTGCTCCGCACAAATCCGTATGGAGTCGTCAAAGCAGGTTCGAACCGTCGCGAGGGCCGGCGGGTGAGCGCACGCGAGGTACTGCTGGTCGCGCAGATTGCAATTTGTGCGGTGCTGGTTACGGCATCGCTGGTGGCCGTGCGGGGGCTGATTTATTCTCTGCACGCCCAGTTTGGCTTCGATACCGAGCACACCATGTTGGCTGAAACCGATCTCAGCATGGCTGGATACAGCGGCGATCGGGTGCTGCCGATGCAGAAGCAGATGCTTCATGCCATGGAGACGATTCCCGGTGTGAAGGCTGTGGGATTGGCCGGTACCGTGCCCTTCCAGATGGGCGCAGGCAGAACAATCGTCTTTCCTGGGGACGCGACCGATCTGCGGCCGGTGAATGCGACGGCGCACCCGTACCTATTCCAAATCTCTCCGGGTTACTTTCATGCCGCGGGCACGACGCTTTTATCCGGGCGTGACTTCTCCTGGCATGACGGCAAGGACGCCCCGCTTGTAGCTGTGGTCAATGGCGAGTTTGCACGCGAGCTGTTCGGTTCCGTCAACAGCGCCCTGGGCCGCTTTTACAAGATGCGCGATGGAACACGAATCCTAGTGGTGGGGGTTGCCGAAGACGGGAAGTATTACAACCTGACCGAAGACCCGGAGCCGGCCGTGTTTGTCCCCATTTTGCAAGCGCCTTCTGTTGCGACAACGTTAGTGGTGCGCGCCAGCTCTCACGAGAAGAATCACGCCCGTAATGCCAGTTATCTCAGCGCCGCGATCCGAAACAAGCTGCGGCAACTCGATGCGGGAATGCCCGTGGTCGTTGAAACGCCGGCCATGCTGCTCGAAGTCAGCATGTTCGGTCCGCGCATGGCGACGATATCTCTGGGCACGCTCGGCGCGATGGGGGCGATGCTCTCGATCACCGGAATCTTTGGCATGGCGGCTTATTCGGTGGGCAAGCGGCTCAAGGAGCTGGGTATACGCATCGCTCTCGGCGCGCAGCGCAGGGAGTTGTTGCAAGCGGCCCTGGGACGAGCGGTCCGGCTGCTGCTGATCGGTTCGATCGCCGGGTTGGGACTGGGAATTCTGGCAACACGCGTCCTGGCCTCCATCGTGTACCAGGCAACGCCGCACGATCCCCTGACCTTGGCTGGTGTGGTCCTCGCGATGGCGCTGCTGGGTCTGGCGGCCACATGGATTCCGGCGCAGCGCGCGCTTTCGGTCGATCCTGTGATCCTCCTGCGCGAGGATTGACACAGGCGAGTGCCTCGGCTTCTCCGGTGACATCATCATTGCGCGCGACAACTCACGCGGCGAAGATCAAACGTCCTACCGTGAGAACGGTAAGATCGTCTTCCTGACCAAATCCTGTGCCGCGGCGGCAAGCTTGGGTTTTCTGCCCGGCTTATGCCGCGTGGTCGGCTGCTTAGAGCATTTTTGCTTTAGGTGTAGACCGAAGCCGCCGACCTCAACGTCGTT
>CAXUIM010000358.1:0-4135 GCA_964250885.1 uncultured Acidobacteriaceae bacterium
GTAACCGTCGAGAGCATCCCGGATGAGATCGAGCCCGGAGACGATGTTCAACTTCAGGCCGCGGTGAAACACCTCCTCGACCAGCTCCGGCTCAAGCCTCCTGTGCCGGTCCCTGTACCGCCTCCTTTGCCCGCATATCCGCCGGCGGGCAATGTGCCTCCAGCCTCCTTCGGGGATCTGCGGTCCTCAACGCCAGAGTAGGCGCCGCTCAGACCGCAAGCCGTCCAGGACGCCTGTGTAGAGGCTGCTTGCAGACTAAGTTACACGAGAACGTACGGTATCATTCGCGAATCGATTCGCGAATGGTTTTTTACTATCCCCACACGCACATCAGGAACGGGACCATGTATGTCGTTGCATGCACCTTATCGGATCCTGCTTCCACCATTAGCGCGACCGTTCATGTGGTGCACACCATCAATCCAGGGGTGCTCGTGTATGACATCGCCACCATGGAGCAGCGCGTCCTGGACTCGATGGCTCGTCAGCGATTCGCAATGACTATGCTGGGAGCTTTCGCCGGCTTCGCGATGATTCTCGCTGCCATAGGAAACTACGGTGTGATGTCGTTCTTGGTCACGCAGGGCACAGCCGATATCGCCATCCGCGTGAGGCGGCACTTCGCAGATCCGGAAAGCACAACAGCCGCGTGATGAGCCGGTGCGATTTGACACCGGGCTGGGAGGCGATTAAAGTCTGGCTTACACCGCAAACCATTCTTGCTGAACGGCCAGGTCCAGGCTCTGTACTCCAGTATCTCTGCATTCCCGCGAGGCTATTCCATGCGTCGACTCGTTGCTTGCGTTCTATCGCTCTCTCTTACTGCATACGCGGTGGAGTCTACGCCCTCTGCACCGCTGCGCGGCTACACGGCCGAGCATTCGGCGGCGGAGGTGCAGTGGGAACAGAAATTCCGAGCGCTCCCGGACACCGGGCGCCTGCGTGAAAACATGCGGCGCCTTTCGGCGAGGCCGCACCATGTCGGTTCGCCGTATGACAAGGACAATGCGGAGTGGCTGCTCGCGCAACTGAAATCGTACGGGCTGGATGCAAAGATCGAACAGTTTGAGACGCTGTTTCCTACACCGAAGGCCCGCAAGCTGGAGCTGCTGGGAGCGACCCGGTTCACGGCCACGCTGGAGGAGCCTACGCTGGCCATCGATCCCACCTCCGGCCAGAAGAGCGAGCAGTTGCCTACCTATAACGCGTACTCACACGATGGCGATGTGACGGCGCCGCTGGTGTATGTGAACTTTGGCGCGCCCGCAGATTACGAGCAACTGGCTGCGATGGGCGTCTCCGTCAAAGGAGCTATCGTGATTGCGCGCTATGGCGAGACGTGGCGCGGCATCAAGCCCAAGCTTGCCGCGCAACACGGCGCCGTAGGCTGCCTGATCTACTCCGATCCGAAGGAAGACGGATATGCGGACGGGGAGCCGTATCCCGAAGGTCCGATGCGTCCGCCGGAGGGTGTGCAGCGCGGCAGCGTTATGGACATGCCGGTGTACCCCGGAGACCCGCAGACGCCCGGAGTCGGCGCCAAGCCGGGCGTGAAGCTGATTCCGCTGGACCAGGTGCAGACCATCACCAAAATTCCGGTGATGCCGATCTCCTACACCGACGCCAAACCATTCCTGCTGGCGCTACAGGGCCAGACGGTGCCCGAGTCGTGGCGTGGCGGCTTACCGTTCACCTACAAGACCGGGCCGAGTAAAGTGATGGCGCACTTCGCGATTTCGTTCAACTGGGACCGCAAGCCGCTGTACGACGTGGTGGCGACCATACCCGGCGCTACATCCCCGGACCAGTGGGTGATTCGCGGCAATCACCATGACGCCTGGGTCAACGGTGCGGGCGACCCGATCAGCGGCGCGAGTCCCGAGCTGGAGGAAGCACGCGCGCTGGGCGAGCTGCTCAAGCAGGGCTGGAAGCCAGCCCGTACTGTCATTTATTGCTTCTGGGACGGCGAGGAGCCGGGACTGCTGGGATCTACGGAGTGGGCGGAGTTCCATGCCGGCGAACTGAAGCAGCACGCAGTCGCCTACTTCAACACCGATGGCAACGGCCGCGGTCTCTTCGGCGCCGAGGGATCTCACTCGCTGGAAAACTTCATCAACAGTGTGGCCCAGGACATTGACGATCCGGAAACCCACATGCCCGTCTGGAAGCGGGCCCGGCTGGTAGAGATGCTGCACGCCACGCCCGAGAATCGAGCGGAGATCCGCACGCGGCCCGACTCGCGCATTGGAGCTTTGGGCTCGGGTTCAGACTTCACGGTCTTCATTGACCACCTTGGCATCGCAAGCGCCAACCTGGGCTATGGCGGCGAGGACGAAGACGGCGGGCAGTACCACTCCATCTACGATGACTTCTACTGGTACACGCATTTCGAGGACACGGACTTCGTCTACGAACGGGCCCTGGCACAAACCCTGGGCACGATGGTGCTGCGCATGGCAGACGCCGATGTGATTCCGTACCAGTTCACCGATGAAGCCGACACCGTACGCACTTACGTGACCCAGGTCAAGAAGCTGGCCGACATGATGCGTACGGAGACGAAAGACCGGAACGAAGACCTCGCCGAAGGGGCCTACCAGGCTGCCGCCGATCCGAAGAAGGTCAGCGTACCGCCCCCGGCGGAGGCGGCGCCACCGTACTTCAACTTCGCGCCGCTGGACCAGGCCTCGGACGATCTCACCGCTGCTGCCGCGGACTATGACAAAGCCTTTGCGGCGCATGCCGCCGACGGCAAGAGCGACGCCGTCAATGCCGAACTGCTGCAGACGCAGCGCGTACTCACCGATCCTGCAGGGCTTCCCAATCGTCCCTGGTTTCAAAATATGGTCTACGCGCCGGGTTTCTACACGGGCTACGGTGTCAAGACGCTGCCGGCCGTACGTGAGGCCATCGAGCAGAAACAATGGACGATGGTGGACGCTCAGATCGGGCGCACGGCGGCGGCGATCGAACGGGAGGTTGCGGTGCTGAAGGCCGCCACCCGAATGCTGGCGCAGAGCTGATCGTAATGGAACCCGAAGGCCATAGCCGGCTGCACCTCGACAAAGCCTTTTTGAAGGCGCATTGGCGGGTCATCCCACTGCTGGCGATTTCGTATTGCGTCGCTTATATCGACCGGGTGAATGTCAGCTTCGCGGCACTGCAGATGAATCATGACCTGCGGTTCAGCCCAGCGGTGTACGGTCTGGGTTCGGGCGTCTTCTTTCTCAGTTACGCGTTCTGCGAAATACCTGCGAACATGATGCTTCTGCGCTTCGGGGCACGACGCTGGCTATCGCTCATCATGCTGGCTTGGGGCGTCATTGCAGTACTGATGGTCCTGGTCCGCTCGCCGGCCAGCTTCTATGGCGCACGGCTCCTGCTGGGCGCGGCGGAATCGGGATTCTTCCCCGGCGTGATGTACTACCTGACCCTCTGGTTCCCGCGCGAGCTGCGCGGCCGGGTGGTGAGCCTGTTCTATGTGGCTCTTCCTCTCAGTGGCACGTTCATGGGCTCCGTCGCCGGCTTCCTGCTCGGACTGGATCGCCGCCTGGGTCTGAGGGGATGGCAATGGCTGTTCCTGCTGGAAGGGCTTCCGGCCGTGCTGCTGGGAATGATGCTCCTGCGCTGGCTGCCCAACGGGCCGGCGGACGCCCAATGGCTGACAAGCGGGGAGCGCGAGGCGCTGGTCCGGAGACTGCAGCAGGACCATGTCGGTATGCCCGCGCGTCATGGTGTAGGAACCACGCTTCGTGACCTGCGAGTCTGGCAAGTGGGAATGTTCGGATTTTGCGGCCTCGGGGTCCTGTATGCCTACACGTTTACCGGGCCGCTCATGCTGAAGGAGGCGACGCACCTCAGCACCGCATCGATCGGGTATGTGATAGCGGCGCTCGGCCTGGTGGGCGCCGCGGCCATGCTGCTCATCGCCTGGCTCGCTGACCGCAGGCCTTCGCCTGTGTATGTGGCCGGATGCACGCTCACGATGGCAGCCGGCTGTGTAGGCGTCGGTCTGCAGCGAGGTCCTGCGTCTCTCATCGCATCGCTCACACTGATCGTGATCGGCTTCTACGGGGTGCAGGGGCCCTACTGGACATTGCCAGTAACGTTTCTGAGCGGACCTGCGGCGGCCGGG
>CAXUIM010000359.1:0-4133 GCA_964250885.1 uncultured Acidobacteriaceae bacterium
TTCCAGCAGCAGACCAATCTGCCGCTGCGCGTCGGCATCATGCTGGATACGTCCAGCTCCATCCGCCAGCGCTTCCAGTTCGAGCAGCAGGCGGCGACGGACTTTCTTCTGCAGGTGCTGCACCCGAGCGACCGCGCGTTCGTGGAGGGGTTCGACGTGCAGACCGACATCGCGCAGGACTTCACCAACCGGGTGGACCTGCTGAACACCGGCATCAGCCAGCTCCGGCCGGGCGGGGGCACCGCCCTCTACGATTCGCTCTACAAGACCTGCCGCGATCAGATGCTGACCTTGCAGCAGACCAACAGTGTCCGTAAGGCGCTGGTCCTGGTCTCCGACGGCGATGACGACTACAGCCGGGCGCAGGAGATGGACGCGATCAAGATGTGCCAGCGCGCCGAGACGATCGTGTACACGATCAGCACCAACACCGGACCCAGTAAGGATAAGGGGGACGACGTGCTGCAGCAGATTGCCGACGCCACGGGAGGCCGGGCGTTCTTCCCTACGCGTATGGAAGACGTCGCGGTCGGGTTCCACAACATCGAGGTGGAGCTGCGCAGCCAATATTCGCTGGTGTACGTGCCGGCGAATTTCAGGCAGGATGGCTCGTTCCGCTCAATCTATCTGGTATGTCTCGATAAACGCTACTCCGTGCGGGCCAAGAAGGGGTATTTCGCTCCTCCGGCGCCGCAGTAGAGCTCTTCTCGACAGCAACAGGAGATATGCTTTGTGGCCGATCTCCGGGTGGAAGGCATCCGATGAGGCCAGGAACGCAACTTTTGATATTCCGCAGCGGTCTACCGGTCTGTGAGGTTTTATGAAGATATCGTGTATTCCGTCCGCTGTATCGGCCCTGCTTCTGCTGGCTGTCGCCGCGGCGGCTCCTCTCTCCAGCGGAGCCCAGCAACCCCCTGGCGTGGCTGAAGACCTGCAGAACCTGGCTTCGGAGCATGCCAGCCACACCGCCTTCACGTTCGATCACGATATGCTGCAGACGGCCAACGGCCTGATGAACGGCGGGTCGGGCCCGGCGGGAGACTTGAACAGCGTCACGATCGAGAACTACCGCTACCATGAACCGGCCTTCTATATTCCCGAGACCATGCACTCGCTGGTCGCGGCGTACAGCGCAGCCGGCTGGCAGCACCTGGTCAATCAGCACTCCACGCCGCGGGACTCCGCCAGCCCGGTCAAACCGCTGACAGACCTGTGGCTGCACTTTCATGGAACCGACATCGATTCCCTGACCGTGCTGATTCGAGCTCCAAAGCAGATGACGGTCGTGGAAGTAACCGGAGATCTGCGTCCGCTCGACCTGGTGCATCTGGGCGGTCACTTCGGAATTCCCAAGGTGGATCCGAATGCGGTGATGGTGCCGGCGCCGCCGGGTCACTAGAGCATCTTTGCTTTTACTGTGAACTGGAATCAGGCGTGCAGTGTCGTTTTTCGGGGAAAAACGACGTTGAGGCCGGCGGCTTCGGTCTGCACCTAAAGCAAGAAATAACTAAGCGACTTTCCTGCTGCTGGGAAGCGAATGCACTCGTGCGGTGCCGGTTTCTCCCGGGGAAAACCTGCAGGAAATTCACCCGGCTCTTTAGCCGATCTACCAGCCGTAGTGCTCGATCTGACCGAGCAAGGCGAGTTTGCGGTCCGGCGGGAGAAAGCTGGCTTCGACGGAGTTGGCCGCCAGCTCGCGCAGCTGATCGAGCGGAAATTCCAGTTCGCGGTGTGCGAGCAGATACTCGTCCAGCAGGTTGGCGCCGAAGAAGGGCGGGTCGTCGGAGTTGAGCGTGACCATCAACCCCTCCTCGAAGTAGCGGCGCGCCGGATGCTCCTGCAGGCTGGGGCAGCAGCCGGTACGCACGTTACTCGTAATGTTCAGCTCCAGGGGGATCTGGCGCTCGGCGAGGATTTCGATCAGCTCCGGATCCTGCTGTGCGCTGAGCGCGTGACCGATGCGTTCCGCGCCGATGTTCAATGCCGCCCAGATGCTCTGCGGGCCGGTGGACTCCCCGGCATGACAGGTAAGGTGCAGACCGGCATCGCGGGCTTCCTGGTACAGGTCCCGGAACTCGTGTGCGGGACCGCGGGCTTCGTCGCCACCGATACCGATACCGACGACGCTGGGATACCGGTGCTGCAGATCGGCGGCTTTCCGGAAGACTCGGGCGCACTCGTCCACGCCAAAGTGGCGCACGGCGTCGATGATCCACAGCAGCGAGACGCCGAAATCCTTCTCGCCGCGGGTGCGGCCGCGTTCGACCGCTGCCATCACCTCATCCACGTCCAGCCGGGCGAAGTGGTAGAGGATGCCGATGGAAATATAGGCCTCGGCGTGCTGCACACCCTGGGCTGCGAGGTCGCGCAGCATGTTGTAGGTGATGGTTTCGTAGTCCGAGGGCGTGTGCAGACGCTCGGTGACAGCCTTGAAGCTCAGCAGGAAGCTGGGAAAATCGGTGTAGCTGTAGACCTGCCGGGCGCGTTCGAGGGGCAGCGGGTGGGCATCATTGCGCTGGGACAGCTGGACGAGCGTAGCGGGCGTGATGGAGCCTTCGAGGTGGAGGTGCAGCTCGGCCTTGGGAAGGCCCCGGAGCCAGGTCAGCGGGTCCGGCTGTTCGATCGTGCGGGCTCGGGACATCCATTCAGTGTATCGGTTCCGGGCGGCCTGACGGCAACGGGTCGCCACAGGTACGGCGGTCTAGGTGTTCTCGCTGAAGACGACTCTCCAGCCGGCGGAGGTCTTCTCGAAGATTTCGGTGAAGCTGCCGCTGGCGTCGCCGCCGTTCTTGTGCGGCCGGGTCAGGTGGTACTTGCCGATAGCCAGCGCGAAGTCGTCGCCCAGGGCGCGGACCGTGACGTCGGTCTGCTCCAGGGTACCCATGGACGTGCTGTTGGGGAAGCTGTCACGCATGGAGGCGCGGATGCCCGCCATGCCGCGCACCGGTCCATTGAGGATGGCCTGGGTATCCGGCGCGTCCTTGTAGAACGCGAGGTATGCACCCAGGTCGCCCTTGTTCCAGGCGTCTTCCTGCGCGAGCACAATCTTGGCGACAGCCAACTGCTGTTTGGTGGCGGTGAAGAGCTGGTCTGAATTCTGGGCCAGGACGGGCCCGGCGGCGAGGGCGGAAACGAGCGCAAGCAAGCAGAGACGAGTCATTACAACTTCTCCTCACCGATTCACGGCTTAGGCCGGAGTCTGGATGTGGCCCGGCGCAGGCATAGCCAACGCGCTGCCTAGCTGCCTACTTGGAGGGCGGCTCGGTTAAACTGGTGGTATCGTCGCGGATGATCTTCCAGCCGCCGCGGGTATTCTCCAGCACCAGCAGGAAATAGCCGTCGGCATTGCCGCCCCCGGCCGCAGTCCGCTCCAGGTGGAAATGGCCGGTGGCGGTGGCAAAAGGGCGTCGAGCGGCTGGATCTCGAGCTGCGAGAACGAGAGGACTCCCCGCTTTGCCGGTGTAGGATAGCTGCTCTTGTATCCGGCCAGCATGGCGGCGTAGCCGTGATGCACGCTGCGGCCGATGAACAGGATGTCCGGGGAGTTCTTGTAGCTGGAGGCGAAGGCATCGAGGTCGCCCCGGTTCCAGTCGGCGGCCGACTGCTCCAGCACCGTACGGATGGCCGCCGCAGGATTTTCCAGATCTGCCGAAGCCGAACTCTGCGCCCGCATCCAGTTTCCGATCGAGAGCGCGGCAGAGATCGTGAGGATCACGGCCAGGAGCCGGCCCGCGTTGCGGTGGAATGACTTACTGCGTCGGGTCGACATACTGAGAGCCTTCCTGGCTGCCGGTGGCAGCTCGTGTGGGTGGCATGTATGGCGTCTTCGTCAAAGCCCGCCGGGAACAGGACACGGACGCCTACAATACTAGCGATGCCGCCTGCGAAGCCCAATCTGGAGATAGCGAAGCCCAATCCAGAGTCTGTAGGGACTACTCCGGAGACGATCGCACGTCCGTCGCAGACGTCCGAATCCCGGATCGTTCATGCGGTCTGCACGCATGATTGTCCGGATTCCTGCGGTGTGCTGGTGACGGTGGACACCCGGACCGGGCGCGCGACCCGGATGCAGGGCGATCCCGCCCACCCGGTGACCCGCGGATTCCTCTGCGGCAAGGTGGCCCGCTATCTGG
>CAXUIM010000360.1:0-4113 GCA_964250885.1 uncultured Acidobacteriaceae bacterium
AAGCTGCGTCGCGCTCTCTCCTGTCGTCGCCTTGGGCGTGACCGGCGTGGGCTGCGGATGCCGCGGCGGAGCGGGCGTGGGCACCGGCGCGGGCCGGACTTTTTGCGGAGGCTTGGCCTTAATCAGAAGGTCTGTCGGCAGAGGCGGCGGGGCGGTCGCCTCCTTGGGCGGCGGTTTGGGGACGGGGCTCACCTCGTCAGGGGCCAGCACCGAATCCTTTACCGGCGGAGCCTTCTGGGGCAGGGGAATGGCCGAGACCATCGAGGCCTGGATACTGCCGGCCTGCGAGGCGTTCTCTCCCCAATTCTGATGATTCAGCGGATTGAACCAGGCCAATGCCACCAGGACGGCGGCCACGCCTACGTGCAGGCCGATGGCCCCGGCCATGCCGCTGCCGAAGCGGTCATCCTGCGTCTCACGTGAGTTGGCGTAGCTGGTGCTCATGCTTGGAAGGGGAAGGGCGTAGCCGGGATATCAGAGTTGCGGTTGGCGTTACGGTTGGCGATCGAAGGGCTGGGTGACGATGCTGATGTTGCTGATACCCGCCTGCTTGACCGCATCCATGACCGAAGCGAAGGATCCAAACGGCACCTTCTGGTCGGCGCGCACATAAACAACCTTCTTCTCATTCGGCTTGCTGGCTCTCAGCAGCGAGGGCAGTTCGTGAATGTTCACCGGGTTGTCCTGCAGAAAGACGTTCTGGTCTTTATCGATGGTGACCACCAGATGCACCTCGGTGAGCTGCTGCACGGAGCGAGTGCGGGGCACGGCTACCTGGATCCCGCTCTGCAGCACCGGCGCGGTCAGCATGAAGATCAGCAGCAGCACCAGCACCACATCCACCAGCGGTGTGATGTTGATGTCCGCCATCGCGGTCTGGGTCTTTCCGCGCGCGCTGAAGGCCATGGTTAGTAGCTCCTCCGGCGAGGCTCCTCAAACGGCTGCGGGGCGACGGGGGGCAGGGGCGGCTGAGGCTGTTGCACCAGGGCCGCGTTCTCGATGGCGTTGAGCAGTTCGCGGCCGAAGTCGTCCATGCGTGCGGCGAACTCGCGCAGCCGGGCGGTGAGCTGGTTGTAGCCCATCACGGCGGGCACGGCAACCACCAGGCCGGCGGCGGTGGTGACCAGCGCCTCGGAGATGCCCGGCGCGACGGCGCGCAGGGTTGCGGCGCCCTCATTTCCCAGACCGTGGAAGGCGTCGATGATACCCATGACCGTGCCGAACAGGCCGACGAAGGGGGCGACCTGGGCAATGGTGGCCAGCCAGGTCATGCGCCGCTCCATGGAGGTCAGGGATTCGCTGGAGGCGGTCTGTGCCGCCCGTTCCAGCGCCTGCGGGTTGGGCGGAGTGCCGCGCCCGCCCTGCCGCTGGTATTCGTCATGAATCTCCTGAAAGACCGCAACCAGGGGGCTGGGCCGGAACTGCTCGGCTACGGCGGAGATCTCGGTCAGGCGGCCGGACTTTCGGAAGGCCCGCAGAAAACGCCGGTTTTGCGCATCAGCTTTCTTGAACGAACTCCACTTGGAGATCATGATGGCCCACGAGAAGATGCTCATGATCAGCAGCAGGGCGAGCACGGCGAGCGCCATGGGGCCGCTGTTGTGCAGCATCTCCATCAACGCGCCAGAGTGCGCGCCAACGGGTTCGGGACCGAGCGACGGATCGGCGGGCGTCTGGTTGACGGCGTCCTGCAGCAGAAGAGCAAAAGCAAGCAAAGTCATAACGTCTTTCCAGTGTAATCGCCAGATGCGAGCGCCGGGCGCAGGAACCAGGCGGTTTTGACGCGGGGGGAAGCGTCCCAGATGCGCTCCAGATACGTCCCTGAGGCGCTCCGGAGGCGCTCCCGATGCGCCCGGGCCGATGGTCTCCAAACCCTTTGCAAATCGCCAGGAAAACGGCTGAACGGAAACTGGAAAAAAGCTGGAAATCCCGTGCGTGCCGTGTGCGTACACATTGGAAAAGCTGTGCATGGATTTCTGGCGGTTGGCCCGAACGGGTCACGGGGAGAGCTCGGCAGCGCTGCTTCAACACGCCGCTCAGGGCGCCCGGCAGGGGTGGGTCCGCGGCGCTTGCGGAGGACGTTTCGGTTCTTTCCGGTGCGGCTTGCAACGGCTGTAGCTGCTATGCTCTGTTGCGAGAGAACACCGAATGCTGCTGGAGCTGCGCGCCGAGAATTACGCCGTAATTGACCACGCGGTCGCCGTATTCGGCCCCGGATTGAACCTGCTGACCGGCGAAACCGGAGCGGGAAAATCCATCCTGATCGATGCCCTCGTCCTGCTGCTGGGCGGCAAGGCGTCGGGCGAGGTCGTGCGCTTCGGGGCGGAGCGGGCGGTGGTGGGCTGCGTGTTTGAAAGCACGCCGGGGGCCGAGGAGGTCCTGGAGCAGAACGGGATCGATGCTGAAGGCGATGAGATCCTGCTGCGGCGTGAGATTGCTGCCAGCGGCAAGGGACGCGTACTCGTCAACAATCAGCCGGCAACGGTGGCAGTGCTGCGGCAACTCGCTCCGGAACTGGCCCTGGTGCATGCGCAGTCCGAGACACTGGTCGCCTTCGACTCGGTGCAACAGCGGATGCTGCTGGATCGCTTCGCCGACTTGAGCCTGGAGGAAGTCGCCAGCCTTTACGGCATCTGGCGTGGCCTGCGGACGCAGATCGAAGAACTGCGCTCGGCCGAGCAGGACCGGCTGCGGCTGCTGGACCTGTGGACCTTTCAGGCGGGCGAGATTCGCGGGGCCGCGCTCACCGACGCCGAGGAGGATTCCCGGCTCGACATGGAGAAGCGCGTGCTGGCCAACGCCGAGCGGCTGTTCACCGCGGCGACCGCGGCGCAGGATCTGCTCTACGAGGCTGAGGTTTCCGCCGAGACGCTGCTGGGGGCGGCGCTGCGGCAGGTGGAGGAGCTGGCGCGTTTCGACGACCAGTTTCAGGAGCCGGCGCGGCAGTTGAACGCGGCCAAGGCGGCCGTGGAGGATGTGGCCTCGACTCTGCGCCACTTCGCCGGCAAGATCACCGCCTCACCCGAGCGGCTGGGTGAGATTGAGGAGCGGCTGGCCGCACTCGATCGCCTGAAGCGCAAATACGGGACCACGCTCGCGGCGGTGCTGGCCTTCGGGGCCGAGGTGGAGACCCGCCTGAATGAGATCGAGAATCGCGATGCCCGGTTGCAGGAGCTGGACCGGGAGTTGGCCACGGCCGGGTCCCGGTATGAGGCCGCGGCGCGGAAGCTGACCGAGGACCGCCGCGCCGCGGCACGCAAACTGGCCAAGGTGGCGGAGCGCCAGATAAACGAGCTGGCGATGCAGGCACGCTTTGACGTGCCGGTGGAGCCAAGCCGCGAAGCGGGCGCATGGACGCCGTGGGGCTGGGATCGAATCGAGTGCCGCATTGCCACCAACCCCGGCGAGCCGCTCAAGCCGCTGACCGAGATCGCCTCCGGCGGCGAGATGTCCCGCGTGATGCTGGCCCTGAAGGTCTCCGTGGAGGAAGGCGCCGCCGCCGCCCGGAGGCGGAGAACGGCGCTGCCGCGAACCCTGATCTTCGATGAGATCGACATCGGCATCGGCGGGCGGGCGGCTGAGGCGGTCGGTCAAAAGCTCAAGACCTTGTCCCGCACCCAGCAGGTGATCTGCATTACGCACCTTCCACAGATCGCGGCGTTCGCCGACCAGCACTTCCTGATCGAGAAGGCCGAGCGCCGCGGCCGCACGCAGACCGGGGTACGCCAGATGCAGCCCGAGGAGCGTATCGAGGAGATCGCGCGGATGCTCTCTGGCGCCACGCTGACCGAGACGTCCCTGCGGCACGCCGAGCAGATGCTGAAGCAGAGCATCTGACCTTCTTGCGTCGAGTGCAGGACAGGCAACTCAGCGCCGTCACGCGTTCTCAAAGCCTACAGATTCACCTGGAGGCAGTTCATGGCGCAACCGACTAAGTGTCACCACCCCAACTGTACGTGTGTTTGCCCGGACGGGAAGAAGTACTGCTCGCAATCCTGCGAGGATGCCAAGGCCACGCAGACGCTGGCCTGTGATTGCCCTCACACCTCCTGCAGCGGACATATGTAGTGGCTGATGCCGATGCCGCCTGCGGCATCGGCCGGCACGTGTGCA
>CAXUIM010000361.1:0-4086 GCA_964250885.1 uncultured Acidobacteriaceae bacterium
ACCAGGCGGTGTACGCTGGCCAGCAGGTTATCCGGGAGCAGTGGTTTCACCCGGAACTCAACGCCGAGTCCCTTGTACTGCTCTTCGGCTTCGGCCAGACCGCTGATGACCAGCACAGGCAGGTAGGGATTGAACTTGCGCAGGTGGGCCACGAACTCCGCGCCGTTCATGCCTGGCATGATGTGATCGGTCAGGATCAGGTCGATGGATTCCGGATAGTCGTCACCGCGAAGCTGCTCAAGAGCACGCTCCGGGCTGAGAACGGCGATCACGATGTATCCGGCACGCTTTAGAATCGCTTGTCGGGTCGCAGCCTGAACAGCGTTGTCGTCGATCAGTAGAAGTGTAGCTGGCATCCTTATGCGTCCTCGGAAACCCGATCGAGCGCGCAATGGCCCGCGGCAGAAGAAGGTTTACAGCCGATATCTGGCCTTGAATTCCTGTTGGATGCGGTATAAGGCAGGAGAGGCTGCCTGATCCCACGCAAGTTCTGGAGAGAGTCTTCCACACGATGAAATCGCTCCTGCTGCGATAATGGCTCATGCCACGCCGGGTGATCGAGCAGTATGAGTTCCTGCGCAGGATTGGAGCGGGCGGGAGCGGCGTAGTCTTCCTGGCTAACGACACGTTGCTGCAGCGTCCGGTGGTGCTGAAGCTGCTGAAACGCGGCTCGCAGACGCCGGAACAGGTGCGCACGACGCAGTTGCGCGAAGCGCGGCTGGCTTCAGCCATCGATCACCCCAATGTATGCGCGATCTACGAGGTGGGGGAAGCGGACGAAGAAGCCTACATCGTGATGCAGTACATCCCGGGCAAGAGTCTGGACAAGGTGATTGCGGAGGGTCCGGCCAGTGCACAGCTGGTGCTCTCCAGTGGCATGCAGATCGCCGACGGGTTGGCCGCCGCGCACAGCCTGGGCATCTTCCATCGCGATCTCAAACCGGCCAACGTCATGCTCACCGACGGCGGTCTGATCAAGATCCTGGACTTCGGCCTCGCACGGCAGCTGAAGCGTGAAAACATCGACTTCGATCCATCCATGACCACACAACCGGTGACGCCGGCGCTTGCAGGAGCCACCTACACGGCGCGCGGCGGCACCATCGCTTACATGGCGCCCGAGCAGTTCGTCACCGGCCAAAGCAGCGTGCAGAGCGACATCTTTGCGGTGGGGTTGATCCTCTACGAGATGGTCAGCGGGCGCCATCCGTTCCATCGGCCCGACGCGCAGGAGCTGCAGAGCATACGCGCCATCCAGTTTGCGGCGCCTCCACCGTTGCGGGACATAGTTCCGGATATTCCCGTGGAGCTGGAGAGCGTCATCCTGCGCTGCCTGGAGAAGCAACCGTCCGAGCGCTATGCCTCGGCAGCCGAGCTGCGCGAAGGTTTGAAGACCATTGTGAAGTCGCTGCGGCTGGACGAAATCATGATGCCCGGCGGGGGCGCGATCAATATGCCGATGCAGCAGCGCCTGGACATGGCGACGCCGGAAGAAGAGAAGCGGACCACCGGAATCCTTTCCATGCTGGCCGAACGTTTCCGGGACAGTACTGCCACCACATCATCCAAAGGACCCAGCATCGTTGTGCTTCCGTTTGCAAACCTGGGTTCTACCGAGTCCAGCCGCTTCTATGGCTTCGCCCTGGCGGATGCTCTGGCGGCGCGTCTGGCCAAGGTGCCGTCCCTGGTGGTGCGGCCGCCGAGCACGTTGATGAACGTCTCCACAACGCAGCTCGATCCCCTGAGTTTGGGCCGCAAGCTCCTGGTGGATTTTGTGCTGGCGGGCAGCTACGTTCGATCGGAGCAGGGCTTCGATCTCAACTGGCAGCTGCTCGATGTGGGCGGTCAAAGTATACGGACGGGTGGTTCGATCAGCGTGGCCTCCTTCGATCTGATCGCGGTGCAGACCGAGATCTGTGATGAAGTCTTTGGCGAGCTGCATGGCTTTGGCGGTGGCTTGCAAGGCAAGGCTCCCGGGCCAGCCAGCGTAGGCTCTCTCGGGGACCAGGTTTCGGAGGAGTATCTCCAGGCGCGGGCGCTGCTCTCTTCATTCATGTCGCGAACTGGAAGCCGCGATGAACTGGATCGAGCCAGAGATTTGTTCACAGCTGTTGTGCAGCGCGATCCAGCCTTCGCCGCGGGCTGGTCCGGGCTGGGCATCACCCATCTGCAGTATGCCCGCCATGGTCTGGGGGGACAAATGCATGTGCTCGAGGCGCGGCGCTCTTTCGACCGGGCCCTCGAACGCGATGCCGCCTCCGTTGAGGCCAATCTCTATCGCGTGTACATGCTGCTCTCACGCGGTGAGAAGGAGAGCGCCCGCCACGGCATCGAGCACCTTCTGCAGCAGGCGGCCAACGACTGGAACGTGCACCTGGTGGCCGGCCTGACGTTGCGCATCGACGGTCTGTACGAAGAGGCGCTGGACCAGTTCAACACGTCTCTGCGCCTCAATCCATCGAATGCGGCACTGATTTATAACCATCGCGCGCGCGTCTATCAGTATCAGAACCAGCTCGAACTGGCCAGCGATGAGATCGAGAAGGGCTTGACGCTGGAGCCCAGACAGCCGCTGTTGCGCATCTCCAAAGGCTACCAGCAGATGCGCGAAGGGCAGATCGCCCGGGCGATCGAGACGCTGGAGCAGGTGACCCATGCCGATGAGTCCCTGCGCATTGTGTTCCCAACCATCGCGATGTGCTACGTGCAGCTGGGAGACCGCAAGCGGGCCGCCGAATTCATCACCGAGGAGACGCTGGCCGCCGCCGAGGCCGATAGCGAGATGGCGTACCGGCTGGCCACCTACTTCGCCGTCGAAGGCGATGCATCCGAGGCCCTGCACTGGCTGCGCCGCGCCATCTATCTCGGCAACGAAAATTATCCCTGGTTCAGCAAGAATCCGGCGTGGCGCGGGATGAACGATAACGTCGATTTACAACGCACTCTGGAAGATCTCAAGAAGAGCTACCGGCGCAACCAGAAGAACTGGAAACGGCTGCTGTCGCATGTGATGAGTTAGAGCCGGTTCCCACTACGGCTGGCGCGGCCAGCCTGCACTTACGACTCCAGCTGCGGGTGAAGAGCGCGGCGAGCGGTGCGGCCAGTCGAGCCTGCTCAATCGACGACGGCAATGTGCGATTGTGCTTCCGTAGGCATGATCCGGTAGCCTCTCCACCCGTAATAAATTACGAACAGATAGCACAGCAGAGGCAATATCAGTGAATGGTGGATACCGTAACGGTCAGCCAGGAAACCCATCAGAACGGGAACGGCCGCTCCGCCGACGATAGCCTGGACCAGCAGACCGGAGCCGCGCCCGGTAAGAGGGCCCAGCTCGGCGACAGCCAGGGTAAAGATCGTGGGGAACATGATGGAGTTGAAGAGACCGACGGCCAGGATTGCCACCACGGCGAAGTGACCCGTACCCAGTAAAGAAGCCAGTACGAGGAGGGTCGCCCCCACGCCGCTCCAGGCAAGCATCCGGTTGGGCGCGAGGCGCTGCATGGCCGCTGAGCCGATGAAGCGGCCGACCATCATGCCGGCCCAGTAAAGCGTAACCAGCTTCGCTCCCCTCTCCAGGGCGAGTCCGGCTATCTGGGGGTCAGCGAAGTACTTGACCAGGAAGCTGCCAATCGAGACCTCTGCACCGACATAGATGAAGATGGCAATGGCGCCAAGGTACAGATGGGGATGATCCCACAGGCTGTCCTGCTTGGTGTCCAGGCTGGCGGGACGAAAGTCCTGGGTGACTTCAATGCGCGGAAAGCGGTACAGCGCAACCGCAAGCGCGAGGACCGCGGCGGCGCCGGCAATCGCGAAAAACGGCAGCTTGATGCTGGCCGCCTGGTGGATGCGATACGCCGTGAGGGCGGCTCCCTGAAGCGGGATCTTGCTCTGGATGGCTGCTCCGGCGGCTCCGCCGAGAATCAGCACGCCGCCAACGTACGGCGCCACACTGTCGCCGAGAGTGTTGAAGGCTTGGGTCAGGTTCAGGCGGCTGGAGGCTGTTTCCGGGGGTCCAAGAATGGTGACGTACGGGTTTGCGGCGACCTGCAGCACGGTTACGCCGGCCGCCAACACCACCTC
>CAXUIM010000362.1:0-1180 GCA_964250885.1 uncultured Acidobacteriaceae bacterium
CGTCTCCAAGGAGATGTTTACCTGGGAAGACCGCGCCCGCGCCGCCAGCGAGAAGGCGCAGTCGCTCACCCTGCGGCCAGAGTCGACTGCCGGCGTGGTTCGGGCCTACATCGAGCACAAGCTGGGCGAGACCGGGCAGTTGCAGAAGCTGTACTACATCGGACCGCAGTTTCGCCGCGAGCGGCCGCAGCGGGGACGCTATCGGCAGTTCTGGCAAATCGGCGCGGAGGTGATCGGACCGCAGAGTTCGGGCGCGGAGAGCCCGGTTCGCGATGCCGAGGTCCTGGAGATGCTGGCCTCGCTGCTCGACGAACTGGGAGTCCGCGGCTGGCGGCTGGAGCTGAATTCCGTAGGCAACGCGGAGGACCGCGCCCGCTATGACCTGGCGCTGCGTGCGGCACTGGCCCCGGTCAAGGATCGAATGTGCCCCGACAATCAGCGCCGCGCCGAAACCAATCCTCTGCGCGTGCTGGACTCCAAGGACGAAGCCGATCAGGAGATCATCAATGGTTTGCCCAGGATCGCCGACTTTCTCGGGCCGGAGTCTCGCGAACACTTCGCACAGGTGCTGGCGGCGCTGGACGCCTGCGGCGTTCCGTATCACCTGAATCCCCGGCTGGTACGGGGCCTGGACTACTACACGCGCACCACGTTTGAGTTCACCGTATCTACCGGACTGGGCACGCAGAATGCGTTGTTGGGCGGGGGCCGGTATGACGGTCTGAGCGAGATGCTGGGCGGCCCGAAGGCCCCGGGAATCGGGTTTGCCATCGGCGAGGACCGTCTGATCCTGACGCTCCAGGCGCAGGCGGAGCTCGAGGCCGCCAGCACCGGGACAGCCTCTGCGGCGGCCAAGCTGGACGCCTTTGTGGCGCCCCTGGGACCTAAGCAAAGTCCAGCCGCGCTGGAGCTTGCGCGCGAACTGCGCCGGGGCGGCCTGGCTGTCGAGGTCGGCGATGGCAGCTTCAAACTGCGCAAGAGCTTCGATGTAGCCGACAAGCTGGCGCGGCACATCGTGCTGCTGGGTGAGGACGAGGTCGCGAGTGGCATGCTCACCGTAAAATCCTTTGCCACCGGGGAGCAGGTGAAGGTCGCGCGCGCGGACGTGGCGCAAGCCTTGCGCCTCGCCGGGGCAGCACCGGTTCGCGCTTGAGCCGCGCTGGGGACGCAAACGGCTCTG